>JAFQTS010000081.1 GCA_017408915.1 Oscillospiraceae bacterium
CCCTCGCGGATCAGCTGATGGCAGCCTGCGCTCTCCTTGGCGGAGATGGGGCCGGGGACGGCGAACACCTCTCTGCCCTGCTCGGCAGCGGCAGCAGCCGTAATGAGAGCACCGGACTTCTCCGGCGCTTCCACCACCAGCGTCGCCACGGCGAGGCCGCTCATAATGCGGTTGCGGTGAGGGAAATGCCAGCTTCTCGGCTCCATCTCCGGCGGATACTCGGAAAGGAGCACACCCGTGGCCGCCACATCCTCGTAGAGTCGGCGGTTTTCCTTCGGATACACCACATCCACACCGCCGCCCAACACGCCGCAGGTGAAGCCGCCGAACCGCAGCGCACCCTCCATGGCGGCCGCATCAATGCCCCGCGCCATGCCGGAGATGACCATGCCGCCCTGCTGGGTGATCTCATAGCCCAACTCCTGAGCGCAGCGGATACCGTAAGGGGTGCAGCCTCGTGTGCCCACCACCGCAACGGCAGCCTCCTCGTCAAAGAGGGGCATCTTGCCCTTGCCGTAGAGGAGCAGAGGCGGGTGATAGATATTCTTCAAACGCTGGGGGAAGAGGGCATCGGCATAGGTCACCACGAAGATCTCCTTCTTGCCGCACTTCTCCAAGATCCGCTCCGCCTCATCGAGAGAACGGTTCTCCAACGCCGCCAGTTCTTCCTTCTTCATGTCCTTCACCAGCGCAAGGTCGCCCTTGTCGGCGAAGTAAATATCCTCCGGTGAGGAAAACTCCTGCAAAAGCCGCAAGCGGGTATCTTCGCTCACGCCTGCCAGTGTGGTAAGCCACACCCAGTATTTCAATGCCGCCATGTTCCTCACCGTCCTCTCGTTTCTAAATCCTTCTTACTCGCTTCTAAAACTCTCCCACAGCAGTACTGCCGCCGCCACCGCCGCGTTTAACGACTCGCAGCGATCGGACATGGGGATTTTCAGCGTCTTGTCGCACCGCGCCAGCACGCCCTCGCTCAAGCCGCGACCCTCGCTGCCGATGGCAATGGCGCAGCGGCTGAGGTCAGCCTCCCGGGCATCCACCGTGTCCTCACGGAGCGCCGTGCCGTACAGGGGCAGGCCGCTCCGCTGCAGCATGGGGAATAGCTCCGCCGCCGTCAGCGTATAAATATCGCGGCGGAACACCGCACCCATAGAGGCGCGTGTGGTCTTGACGCTCCACGGGTCGGCGCAGCCCTCTAAGAGCAGCAGCCCATCGAAGTCAAAGGCGTCCAGCGTCCGCAAAATCGTGCCCACGTTGCCCGGGTCTTGTACCCCGTCCAACACCACATACCGCCGTCCCGTCAACTTTTCGGGCAAAGCGCTATGGGGCAAACGACAGGTGAACAGCGCACCTTGGGGCGTTTTCATAGGGGAGATGGAGGCCATCACATCACGGGGGATCTGCACCATCCGCTCACACTTGGGCAGGGCGTCGAGGGTCATGTCCTCGCTGAAGGCCACCTCCACAATTTCCGCGCCCCAGCGGACAGCCTCACCAAGGAGCTTGGGACTGTCACAGAGAAAAAGCCCCGTCTCGCGGCGGTAAGCACCATCGCTGCCCAGCTTCTTCATATGCTGCATCAGCGGATTTGTCCGCGCCGTAATTCGTTCCATAAGCCCCTCCTTTCGCCGTTTGCCCAACCGCTAATTCTCGAAATTTTTCCTAAAATTGTGGTATATACATTATAAATATATTACATAGGTCTTTTTACCATAACACAGCCCCTATTGAAAAGTCAATACACCATTTTGAAAACGAAAATTCGCAGCACCCGCCAAGGGCACTGCGAATCTCCAAAATTTTCACGTTCTCACATGATGCCCCGCCTCGTCTGCATCTTGAACAAGAGGGTCATAAACTCCTTGTGGACGGGAAGAAATTGTCCATCGTCGATCATCGCCAGCACTTCTTTTTCCGTAGCCCACTTCGCCGCCGACACTTCCCCCACCTGCAGCGTCAAGTCCTCTGCCTTGCCATCCCAGCGGGCGGCGTAGATGTCGTGGAGGTGTCCTTCATAGTAGAGGGTCAGCAGCTTTACAAAGGCATCCTCGGACAAATGCAGCCCCAGTTCCTCCCCCGTTTCCCGCACCACCGCGGCGAGGCTGCTCTCCCCCGCCTGCACTGCGCCCCCAGCAGACACATCCCAGTGGCCGCCCATGGTTTTTTCTGCGCTCCGCTGCTGAATGAGCAAGCGACCATCAGAGGAGAACACGCAGGCAAACACCACCATTTTGTTCTCTCCCGCACCGATCGCGGCATACCGCTCCACCGTGCGCCCCGTTTTCACAAATTCGCTCTTGTAAAGATCCATCCGCTCCATATCGGCACCTCGCAGCCTTTTTTCTAATGATAGCACAGAAACAGGACAGATGGAAGAATCAGCGCGACTTTTATTCTCGCTTATCTCGCAATTCTCTGTCAATCTCCTCAATCTGCCACTGCAAGCGCTCTATTCCCTTTACAAGCCTCTTACGCCGCAGCAAGAGCCCATTCTCTCTTGACAACTGCCATCGTTTCCCTGCGTGGTCGCAGTTATAGCACTCCTCTTCTTGACAGTTCACGCACTCCACAGGCAAACGCTCTACTTCCACCCACTCCATTTTCCTATCCTCTTTCCTCAAAATAGTGATATATCACTATTCTACCACATTTTTTGGAGTTAGTGAAGTATCACTAATACGTAATCCTCATTTTGTTTATCATATTAGTGATAAATCAGCCGAGGATGGTGGACTATGAATACAGCGCAGGCAATTGCATATCGAATTCGTCAACTTTGCAAAGAGCGTGGTATTACGCCCAATGGGCTGAGTAATTTGGCTGCTGTGCCGCAATCGACGATTAAAAGTATTCTAAATGGAGAGAGTCAAAATCCCGGCAGCATCACCATCAAGAAACTGTGTGATGCCTTTGAAATCACCTTAGGTGAGTTCTACAGCACGCCTGAGTTCGATGCATTGGAGCAGGAAATTAAATAATAAAAGTACTGCTAATCAGAAAGTGTGGTGGGTGTCTGTGATTAGCTATGAGCCTTTGTGGCGCACGATGAAAGATAGAGGCGTTACAACGTATACGCTGATTTATAAAATGGGCTTTAGCGCGTACACCATCACCAACTTGAAGCGCAATAAGAGTATTACCATGAACACCTTGGAAAAACTCTGCAAAGCCTTACAGTGTGCGCCCAACGAGGTCATTGAATTTATTGAAGATAAAGAGTAAACGCTCCTGCTTTCGCAGGAGCGTTTGTTTTTTCTTTTCTCTTAGTCCAGAGGCTTCATGGTGGGGAACAGGATCACGTCGCGGATGGAATCGGTGCCACACAGCATCATAGAGCAACGGTCAATACCGAAGCCCAGACCGCCCGTGGGAGGCATACCGTATTCCAGAGCCATGACGAAATCGTCGTCCATCATGTCGGCTTCCTCATCGCCTGCGGCGCGCTTTTCAGCCTGTGCCTTGAAGCGCTCGTACTGGTCGATGGGGTCGTTCAGCTCGGAGAAGGCGTTGCCCATCTCGCAGCCGCAGATGAAGGCCTCGTAACGCTCAGTGAGGTAGGGATCAACGGGGCTGCGCTTGGCAAGGGGGCTGACCTCCACGGGATACATGGTGACGAAAGTGGGCTGCACCAAGGTGTCCTCCACCTTCTGATCGAAGGTCTCATACAGGGCGTTGCCCCAAGTGGCGGGCACGCCGTCCATATCCACGCCAACGCTCTTAGCCAGCTTCACAGCGGCCTCGCCATCGCCCTCGATGGCCATAAAGTCAGCACCGGTGACCTCCTTGACGGCATCAGCCATGGTCACGCGCTTCCAGCCGGGGGTCAGATCGATATCGTTGCCCAGCCACTGCACCTTGTAAGTGCCCAGAATCTCCATAGCAGCGCCGGAGAGAATGGCCTCGAGGATGTCCATCATGCCGTCGAGGTTGGTGTAGGCCTGATACAGCTCACAGGTGGTGAACTCGGGGTTGTGCTTGGTGTCCATACCCTCGTTGCGGAAGATGCGGCCCACCTCATACACGCGCTCCATGCCGCCCACGATAAGGCGCTTCAGGTGGAGCTCGGTAGCGATACGCATGTACATATCAATGTCCTGTGCGTTGTGATGGGTGATGAAGGGACGGGCATTGGCGCCGCCGGCGATGGGGCTGAGAACGGGCGTCTCCACCTCCATGAAGCCGAGGCTATCGAGGTAACGGCGCAGGTAGGAGACGAACTTGCTACGGATCTCGAAGTTACGCTTGCTCTCGGGGTTCACGATCAGGTCAACATAGCGCTGACGATAGCGGATCTCCTTATCGGTCAAGCCGTGGAACTTCTCGGGCAGGGGACGCAGGGACTTGGAGAGCAGGGTGATCTCCTTGGCGCGGACGGACATCTCGCCGCGCTGGGTGCGGAACACGTCACCCTCGATACCCACGATATCGCCGATGTCGTACTTCTTGAAGCGGTCGTAGTTCACCTCGTCCATCTCATCGCGGCGAGCGTAGAGCTGGATGCGGCCGGACTTATCCTGCACGTCGCAGAAAGAGACCTTGCCCATGCCGCGCTTGGACATGAGGCGGCCTGCGATACGGACAACAGTGCCCTCCATGGCATCAAAGTTGTCCTTGATGTCCTGTGCGTGATGAGAAACCTCAAAACGGGTAATGGTAAAGGGATCGCGGCCCTCGTCCTGCAGTGCCTTCAGCTTATCGCGGCGGATCTGCAGCAATTCATTCAGCTCCTGCTGAGGGGCGGCGTTGTTGACATTGTTATTCTCTGCCATAGTATATGCTCTCCTTTTAGGTTATCTCTCGATCTTTTCCACGCGATAGCGGATGCTGCCGCGGGGGGCTTCCACGGTAACGGTGTCGCCCTCTTTTGCGCCCATGAGGGCCTTGCCGAAGGGGGAATCCTCGGAGATCTTCTTCTCCATGACGTTGGCCTCCTGAGAGCCCACGATGTTGTAGGTCATCACGGCCTCGTCACCCAGACGCACCACGGTCACGCGGCTGCCGATGGACACCTTGCTCAGATCCTCAGCCTCGTCCACCACCACGGCATGCAGCAGGATCTCCTCCAGCTCGGCGATGCGGGAGTAGAGTTTACCCTGCTCGTTTTTCGCCTCGTCGTATTCGCTGTTTTCGCTGAGGTCACCAAAACCTCTGGCCTCTTTGATGAGCTCGGCGATCTCGTCGGCGCGGGTGGTTTTGCTGTAAAGCAGCTCTGCCTCCAACTCGTCCTTACGGGCCTGACTCATTTTATACTCTTTCACCATGCTGCACAATTCCTTTCTATCGTCCGCACTGCGCCCTATGGACACAGTACGAGTAATAATCATAGCATAACACGCTAATTATAGTGATTTTCCCGCCCTATGTCAAGCGTTGAACCGGATAGTTTTCACTTGAATTTCCTCTTTTTCCAAATATCCTGCACCAAATAGTGCCGAAATGAGCTGTTCCTGCACCTCAAGGCCCACAGAGGCCAACTTTTCGGCATGATACACCACCTGCTGACGCGCCGCGCAGTCCTCACCCAAGGCGATGCACCGCCCTAAGCTGCCGCTGCCAAAATCCACCGTCAGTTCCACTGCCCCTACTGCCCCTACCGCAAGGCCATATTGCCGCTGCAGGTGCAGGGCCAGAGCCTCGCCGCCCTGCCCTACCTGCAAGTCCACATACCGCGCCCGCTGAGCCAAAACTTCAGCCGCTGCCCCCACCGCCGCCGTCACATAGGGAGCAGCAAGGCGTACCGTCTTGCCTGTCAGGGCTGGACAGCGATCCAACAGCTTTGGCAGCAGCACCCGCCGCAGGGAGTAGACCTCCACCGGCTCGATGCCCCACCGTAACCCTTCGGCGGTAAGATGATCGGGCAGCACGGCGCGGCGCACGCCCGCGCTTTGCAGCTTGCGCCACCACCTGCGGCGTCGCAGGCTGCAAAACGCCCCCTCCGCAGGCAGCGTCAAGCACCAAAACCACATGCCCAGTATCTGCCGACAGACCATGCTGCCCGCCTGTCCCTCCACCACATAGCCGTACATAAAACATCCCCCCGCACCAGTGTATGGTGCGAGGGGCTTGTTTATCCAATTCTTAACCGTAGTAATGCCAGCCGGTGAGATAATTCAGCGGATCGACCCACGTATCGTTCTCCTTAATACCGAAGTGGAGATGGGGGCCGGTGGAGTTACCGGAGGTGCCGGACCATCCGATCAGATCTCCCTGCCGCACCGTGTCGCCAAGCTTAACATTATAGGGACTACCTGACAAATTATCAAGGTGTCCGTAGAGGGTGGAGTTGCCCTTGCCGTGGTAGATGATGATGCACTCACCGTAGCCGCCGTTCCAGCTGGCCCAAGTGACCGTGCCGCTCTTGGCTGCGAGAATAGGTGTTCTCATGGGCGTACCGATATCCACACCCTTGTGGTTGGTACTGCCGATACCGCCGGGGGACTTTCGCCCGCCGAACATGGAGGTGATCCAGCGAATGGAGGCACAGGGCCACTCATAACCGCCCGTCGTACCCACAATGTCCGTCAGGCCCAGCTCAATGGCCTTCTGCTCTGCTGCGGCGATCAGGTCATCCAGTGCGTCAGCCTCCGCCTTAATGGCATCATACTCCGCCTGCATACCCTCTTCCGTGGCAGTATAGTCCGCCAGCAGCTTCATGCTGTCGGCGATCTTTAATTCCAGCGTATCCCGCGCCGCATCCATATCCGCGTTCTGCTGTTCCAGCGTCTCACGGTCTGCTGCCAGCTGATCGCGGGTATCACGGAGACCGTCAATGATGCTGCGCTCATATTCCACGATCTCGTTGACGAAGTCGATACGGCTGACGAGATCGGCAAAGCTGGTGGCCTTGAACAGCACCGACCAGTAGGAGCTAACACCCCGCTCTTCCTCCATGCGGATCTGCTCGTGGAACAGCTTTGTCTGCTCCTTCTCCAACTCCAGGTTGGCGGCAATGCACTGCTCCGTCACACCCATCTGCTCCTGCAGCAGGTTGATCTCCGCCTGCAGCGCGGCATTGCGCTGATCCAGGAGGGTCTTTTCGTAC
The DNA here is from genome assembly GCA_017408915.1 of Oscillospiraceae bacterium. Taxonomy (GTDB): domain Bacteria; phylum Bacillota; class Clostridia; order Oscillospirales; family Oscillospiraceae; genus Vescimonas. The sequence continues at coordinate 7,043 of JAFQTS010000081.1, forward strand.
TGGGTGTTGGCCTTATCCTTCTGTACCTTCTTCAGTTCAGCTTCAATGTCGCTCATTTCCTCCCGCTTTGCCTCGATCTGATTTTGCAGATCGTTCCACTCCTGACGGACGGAATCGGCCTCAGACTTTTTGTTGTCCTCGTCCTCCGTGGCAAAAGCGGACGCCGTCATGCTCAGCAGCATCAACAGCGCAAGCACAAGAGAGAGAATAGATCGGATAGAGTGTCGTTTCATAAGTAAGTACCTTTATTGGGAATAGAATTATACCTTCAGGAAGCGGCGGATGGCCATGGTAGAACCGCCAACGCCCACCAACAGACCTGTTGCGCCGAACACGATGGCAACAACCTTCCAAATGCGGCCGAAGGGCACGATCCGCAGCAGCTGCAGCGTATCGGAAGTCGCAATACCGCGGCACATGGCGGCATACAGCAGCCATTGCAGCAAGAAGGCAGCCATTGCACCCAAAAGGCCCAGCAGCAAGCCCTCAAATACGAAGGGCCAACGGATGAAGCCATTGGTAGCACCCACCATCTTCATAATAGCGATCTCCTCGCGGCGATCGAAGGTCGTAAGCTTAATGGTGTTGGACATAATAAACAGGGATACGATCAGCAGTACCGCCACCAACGCGATGGAAACCAGGCTTGCCACGTTCCGCAAGGTGATAAATCCGTTGGAAACGGCCTCATCGCCTCGTGCCTTGGCAATGCCCTCCACATTTTCCACCGCCGCCTTGGTTTCAGACATCCGTGTAGGATCTTCCAAATGGATCACATAGCGATGGCGGAACACATCGGCGCTCAGATCGGCGTAGAGATCGTCCTCATCATAATTGTCCACATAGTTATCACGGGCCTCCTCTCGGGAGACAAAGGTGCATTCTGCCACATTGTCCACCTTCTCGATCTCCTTGCCCAGTTCCTTGGCATGGGAATCACTGAGGGTGTCGTCCACAAAGGCCACCACAGCATTTTCACGCTGCAGTTCCGAGAGATTTTCATTAACGTTGTAAGCCACAAGGGCAAATGTGCCCATAATCAGCAGACATGCTACCGTCACACCAACTGCGGCGAAGGACATAAAGCCGTGGGAGAACATATTCTTGGCACCCTCACGGATGAAATAGCCCAGATTGTGTTTCATTCGCGCACCCCCTCATAGCGGCCTGTGGCGTCACCCGTCACCTGACCTTCCTGCAGATAGATCACGCGCTTTTTAAAGTGGTTCACCAATCCCCGCTCATGGGTCACCACGATGACGGTCGTGCCCAGCGCATTGATGCGCTCAAGGAGCGTCATAATCTCCAGCGATTTGGCGGGATCAAGGTTGCCCGTAGGCTCGTCGGCCACGATGGTACTGGGATTGTTCACCAGTGCACGGGCCACCGCCACACGCTGCTGCTCACCGCCGGAGAGCTCATCGGGAAAACTGTTCTCCTTGCCGCGCAGACCCACCAGATTCAGCACATAGGGGATACGCCCGCGGATCTCACGGGGCGCAGCACCCACGGCGCGCATGGCAAGGGCCAGATTTTCATACACAGTCTTGGTGCCGATCAAGCGGAAATCCTGGAAGATCACGCCGATGGTACGGCGCATCAGCGGGATCTGCCGCTCAGCAATACGACTCATGGAAAATCCGTTCACCATCACGCGGCCACCGGTGGGGACGATCTCACCGGTAAGCATCTTGATGATGGTAGACTTACCCGAGCCGGAGGGACCCACCAGAAACACGAACTCGCCGTCGTCTATCTGAAAGGAGATGCCGCGCACCGCCTTTGTACCGTTTTCGTAGGTTTTTTCCGCTTCTTTCAGTCGAATCATAGCGCACCTCGAATATCCAAAAAATGCAACATATTGTGGCTAAAAAAGCACACACGTAACATTATATATGAATATACGGCAAATGGCAACAGGAATCGTCCGATTTTTTCAACCTTTTCCTTCCAACTATGGATTAGACGAAACAACGGAGAAAAATGTTCCCAAAAATAAAAAAGTGACCGACTTTTGTCGGTCACTTTTTCAATATTTTATGCATCGATGCCGCGGCTGGTGAGATACTTCTTCACCATGAGGGCTACCTTGAAGGTGATGGCATCGTCGAACTCACGGAGATCGAGGCCGGTGAGCTTCTTGATCTTCTCGAGACGATACACCAGCGTGTTGCGGTGAACGAAGAGCTTACGGGCCGTCTCAGAGACGTTGAGGTTATTCTCAAAGAACTTGTAGATGGTGAACAGCGTCTCCTGATCCAGCGCATCAATGGGGTTCTTCTTAAAGACCTCCTGCAGGAACATCTCGCACAGGGTGGTAGGCAGCTGATAGATCAGACGGCCAATACCGAGGTTTTCATAGTTGATGACATAGCGCTCGGTGTCGAAAACCTTACCCACCTCGATGGCGATCTGGGCCTCTTTGTAGGACTTGGCCAGCTCACGCAGATGCTGGGCCATGGTACCGATACCCACGAACACGGTGCTCTCGCCGTCGATACGCAGAGCCTCTTCAATGCGCTGTGCCACACGATCCAGCTCCTGAGCGCCGGCAGTCTTGTCCATCTGATGGATGAGGGCCACGTCCTGCTCGCCCACGCTCAGCACGAAATCGTTCTGACGGTCAGGGAACAGGTTCTGGATCTGCTCCATGGGAGCGGTCTCCATACGCTCATCTACACCGCGGATGACGAACACGCCGCGATTCACCTCGGCGGCCACATGGAGCTCCTTGGCCCGCATATAGATGTCGGAGACGAGAATGTTGTCGGAAATGATGTTCTTAATGAAGGAGCCCTTATCGTGCTTCTCCTCATAGTAGCTCTTGGCAGTGTTCAGCGCCACAGCGGCCATGGCACATACGGTATTGCCGATGGCATCGTCGCCGCTGGCAAAGATGGCATAGTCGAAATGACCGCCCCAGGAGGGCAGTGCCTTAAAAGTCTTTCCCTCCAGTGCTACGCACTCGCCCTCGGCAGCTGCGATGGCTTCCACGTACTTATTCCACTTCTTGCCGATACCGGTCAGCTCGCTGCAGGCAACGACAGTACCCTCAGCGTCGATAACGCCGATGGTACGCTCGGTGGTCTCCTTAAACTGCAGCACTACATTCTGAAAAATTCTACCGGACATGACGCGCTCCTCCCACTCCTGTGACATTCTCACGAATATCATTGTGCAAATTGCTTTGTGCAATTTGCCTTGTGCAATCTGTTTAATATCCTTTCCTATTATATCGTCACAATCACGGTTTTGCAAGCACTTTTTTATCTTTTCTACAAAAAAAGGCGTTATTTTTTTACGGCTTTGTCATATGAGGCCAATCCGCAGACTGTTTGCAATGCCAAAACCTCTTCACTTTCCAACAAACGCCATTTTCCCGCCTCTAAATCTTCGTCAAGTTGCAGAGGCCCCATAGAAAGGCGCTTGAGATAGGTCACAGGCTTTCCACGGGAGGCCAGCATCCGCTTGACTTGGTGGAACTTCCCCTCCCGCACTGTCACGAGGCACTCCCCTTCACCTAAGAGGGTTAGTTCCGCAGGCAGACAGGTGAAGTCGCTCAACGCCATGCCTGCAGCAAAGGCGGCTTGATCAGCCTCATCGGGCGTTCCCTCCACGCGGGCGTAGTAGACCTTGTCCACATGGTACTTGGGGGACAGAAATCGGTGGGCCAATTCTCCATCGTCCGTCAGCAGCAGCAAGCCCTCCGTGTCCTTGTCCAGCCGCCCCACAGGGGCGATGCCGCGCTTGCGGTATTCCTCGGGGAGCAAATCGAGGACGGTAGCTTGCCGCTTATCCTCCGTGGCGGTAAGGACACCGGCAGGCTTATGGAGCAGCACATAGATGAACTTCTCGTACTTTAACGCCACACCATCCACCGTGATAACGGCGGTGTTCTCGTCCACCTTCATATCGGCGGCGGCTGCGAAAATACCGTCCACGCAGACGCGGCCCTGCTTCACCAGCGTTTTCACTTCTCGGCGGGATGCTGCCCCACAGGCGGCAATGAGCTTATCCAGTCGTTCCATCGTCCTCTTCCCTTCCGCTTTTTTATATAGTATAGCATACTTCCCGCTTGTTGGGAATAAGCATAAGCAAAGGAGTTGAGGAACATGAAGATCTACCATATCACACGGCGGCGGCTGCGCTTCACCGGGGCACTTTTGGTGCTGTTGGTGTTGGCGGTCCCCATTTTGGCGGGTTGCTTCAGTGGAAAAGACACGGCTGAGGACGCCATTTTACTGCCTACACCTTCTTCACAGGTGGAATTTCTCCAATCTCTCGGCTGGCAGGTAGAGGCGGCGCCTGTGGAAACACTGGATATGCGCCTGCCGGACAGCTGGGACGAAGAATGGACGGCCTACGGGAAAATGCAAGCCGAACAGGGCCTTCCCTTTACAGACTTCGCAGGGTCTACCGTGCGCCGCGTCACCTATTCCGTCACCAATTATCCCCACATTCCCGACGGCGTGCAGGTCAACCTCTACCTTGCAGGAGAACAGCTCATCGGCGGCGACATTATCTTCACCGGCCAAGGCGGGTTTCAGACAGACCTCAGATTTCCTGCCGAATCATAACAGTTCTTCAAAAACGATAAAAGCCTCGCAGAGTTTCGCCGCCACAGCGGCGAAAAAATTTCAATCGTTTTCGACCGCGGCGTGTACGTGGGAGAAAACACTTCTCGGCCTGCAAACGTGCGAGTTGTTCGCTCACAGCGAACAATGCGTGCGCTGCAGCAGGCCGCAATACTTTCAAAAAGTGGCATAGCCACTTTTTGAAAATAAAAAGAGACCGCATCAGCGGTCTCTTTTTTATCGTATAAGAGTTAGATTACTCCTCGATCTCGATAACGACGCCGGAACCCACGGTACGGCCACCCTCACGGATAGCGAAACGCAGACCCTTCTCGATAGCGATGGGGGTGATCAGCTCGACCTTCATGTCGACGTTGTCGCCGGGCATGCACATCTCAGTGCCCTCGGGCAGGGTGATGACGCCGGTAACGTCGGTGGTACGGAAGTAGAACTGAGGACGATAGTTGTTGAAGAAGGGGGTGTGACGGCCGCCCTCATCCTTGGTCAGAACGTAGACCTGGCCCACGAACTTGGTCAGAGGATGAATGGAACCGGGCTTAGCCAGAACCTGGCCGCGCTCGATCTCGGTCTTAGCAACACCACGCAGCAGAGCGCCGATGTTATCGCCGGCCTCAGCGTAGTCCAGCAGCTTGTGGAACATCTCGATACCGGTAACGACGGTCTCGCGCTTCTCCTCCTGCAGGCCGACGATCTCGACCTTCTCGTTCAGGTTCAGGACACCACGCTCAACACGACCGGTAGCGACGGTACCACGGCCGGAAATGGTGAAGACGTCCTCGACGGGCATCAGGAAGGGCATATCCTCCTTGCGGTCGGGGGTGGGGATCCACTCGTCAACAGCGTCCATCAGGTTCTTGATGCACTCGTACTCGGGAGCGGAAGGATCGTTGGACTCGGAAACCAGAGCGTTCAGAGCGGAGCCGCGAACGATGGGGGTGTCATCGCCGGGGAAGCCGTAGAAGTCGAGCAGCTCGCGAACTTCCATCTCGACGAGCTCGAGGAGCTCTTCGTCGTCGACCTGGTCGCACTTGTTCAGGAAGACCAGAATGTAGGGCACGTTAACCTGACGGGCGAGCAGGAGGTGCTCACGGGTCTGGGCCATGGGGCCGTCGGAAGCAGCGATGACG
>JAFQTS010000082.1 GCA_017408915.1 Oscillospiraceae bacterium
AACGGCGCGGTCATCGGCCTTGCTGTGGCGACTGTGGCGCTGACGGCGGTGATGATCCTGTGGAACTATCTCATTACCCCTCTCTACATGGGCGTGCCCCGTGCGGCAGTGGTGGAAATGCTGCTGCCTGTGTTCCTGCCCTTTAACCTTGTCAAGGGCGCGCTGAACATGGCGGCTACCCTCATTATCTACAAGCCCGTGGTGACGGGCCTCCGCAAGGCCAACCTTGTGCCTCCCTCCCACGATGTCCACGCCGCGCCCAAGAAGCTCAACGGCGGCTTCTGGCTGTTCACCATCGTGCTGCTGGCAACGGCAATCGTCACGGCACTGGTGCTGATGGGCAAACTGTAATCCTTGCAATAAACTAAGACCGCGTATCCTGCGATACGCGGTCTTTTCTTTTTTAGAAGAACTTGAAAATCTGATTGGCCTTGCGCACCATGCGGTAGAGAGGGCCTTCCAGTTCGGCGGAGGCCTCTTTCAGCTTCTCGCGGATGGGGATGCCCTGCGGGCAGTGCTGCTCACACTTGCCGCAGCCAACGCAGTTGGAGGCGGAGGTGGGCTCACGGCGGAGGGCGGTACACATGGCGTACTCAATGAGGCCACGGAGCTTGGTGTCGCTGTAGCGGTGGTTATAGGCGGCGAAGGTGCCGGGGATGTCCACCTTCTTGGGGCAGGGCATACAGTAGCCGCAGCCGGTGCAGCCTACCTTCATGCCGGCGTTAATGGCCTGCACCACCTGCTGCAGCATGGCTTGGTCGGCCTCCGTCAGTGCGCCCACGGAAGCATGACAGGCGGTGTCGATGTTATCCTGCACCTGCGCCATGGCGTTCATGCCGGAGAGGACACAGGTGACTTTTTCCTGATCCCACAGCCAGCGAAGTCCCCACTGGGCGGGGGTATAGTGGGGGTCATGGGCGGCAAAGAGCTTCTCGGCAGCGGCGGGGAGATTATTCACCAGTCGACCGCCGCGGAGAGGCTCCATGATGACCACGGGCAAGCCCTTTTCATGGGCATGGTCAAGGCCGCGGCGGCCTGCTTGGGAGTGCTCGTCCATGTAGTTATACTGGATTTGGCAAAAGTCCCAGTCGTAGGCGTCCACAAGGCGGCAGAAGGTGTCGGAGTTGCCGTGGTAGGAAAAGCCGATTTGGCGAATCACGCCCTTGCGCTTTTGCTCCTCCAGCCAGTCCACCACGCCGAGAGCTTTCAGCTTTTCCCACGCACCCTCGTCCGTCAGCATATGCATCAAGTAATAGTCCACATAGTCGGTTTTCAGGCGGCGCAGTTCCTCTTGGAAGGTCTTTTCTGCGCCCTCCACGCTGCGAATGAGATAGTGGGGCAGCTTGGTGGCGATGGAGACCTTCTCACGGAGACCGTGCTTATGGAGGATGTCGCCCAAGGCGGCCTCGCTGCCGGGGTAGATGTAGGCGGTGTCGAAGTAATTGACGCCGCTTTCAACAGCGTGGAGCAGCAATTCCTCCGTGGCCGCCATGTCGATTTTGCCCAGCGTTTGGGGGAAGCGCATACAGCCGAAGCCGAGGATGGAGACGGGATTGCCGTATTTGTCGTTGCGGTATTGCATAGCATTGTCCTCATTTATCTAGGTTTTCTCCATCATACCCCAAATAGTGGAAAAGTACAAGTGCGGCTTTACTTTGGGGCGGAATTGGGGTATACTGTTCTCGAACATTTGCACGAGAGGAGGCGTAGAGAGATGAAAGACCGCGTGATTCTGCACTGCGACTTGAACTGTTTTTACGCCTCGGTGGAGCTGCTGGACTATCCCGCCCTTCAAAACGTGCCTGTGGCGGTGTGCGGCGATCCCAAGTCGCGGCACGGCATCATTCTCGCTAAGAATGAGCCTGCCAAGCAGTTGGGGGTCAAGACGGCGGAGACCATTTGGCAGGCCAAGCAGAAAGCTCCCGGTTTGGTGACGCTGCCGCCCCACCACGATTTATACGCCAAATACAGCCGCCGCGTCAACGAGATCTACGGGCAGTACACCGACTTGGTGGAGCCCTTCGGCATTGATGAGAGCTGGCTGGACATTACGGGTAGTATGCACCTCTTCGGCGGCGACCCTAAGACGGTGGCGGACATGATCCGCAACCGTATCCGTGAGGAGTTGGGGCTCACCATCTCCGTGGGGGTCAGCTTCAACAAGGTGTTTGCCAAGCTGGGGAGCGACTATAAAAAGCCCGACGCGACGACGGTCATCACCCGCGAGAATTGGCGGGAGATCATCCGCCCCCTCCCTGTCAGCGATATGCTTGGCGTGGGCAAGGCGGCGAAGAAGCTGCTGCACCAGTACGGCATTGATACGCTGGGGCAGCTGGCAGATCAAGATCGGGAGCTTTTAGAGCTGCTGATGGGCAAATTGGGCGGTCAGCTCCACGACTATGCCAATGGCCTCGACAACAGCCCCGTGCGGCCGCAGCATATCCACGAGCCTGTGAAGTCGGTGGGTAACGGTACGACTTTCCCCAAAAACCTCACCCATAAAGATGAGGTGCGGCAGGGGCTAAGTCTCCTCGCCGACAGTGTGGCGGGCAGGCTTCGCAAACACGGACTGTACTGCAGCGGCGTGTCGGTGAGCATCCGCTATGCCGATTTTAAGCAGTTCTCCCGTCAGATGCGGCTCCCCTCCCCTACCCACTTGATGAAGGATATTTTGGAGGCGGCATGGTACTTGACGGAGCAGTCGTGGCACGCACCCGATCCCATCCGCGCACTGACCATTACGGCGCTCTATCTCACCGACAGCGCCGAGAGCTATGAGCAGGTGGATCTCCTCGGCGGCGCGGCGGCGCAGAAGAATGAAAAGCAGGAGCGCCTTGAGGGCGCGATGGATGCCATCCGCGGGAAATACGGCAAGAGCGCCATCTCCTACGGCGGCAAGGGCGTGCTGGAAAACCACCATGATGATTAAAAAAAAGTCGTGTATCAGCTGATACACGACTTTTTTAGTTAAAACCAAAGATTCTGCTGTTGCGTAGGTTCGGTGATCTCTTCTACCTGTTCCTCCACCAGCACTTCCTCCTCTACGGGAGGCGGGGCTTCGGGGCCGTTGAGGGCGAGGCGATAGTAATCGTACTGGATAACGGCGCGGGCATAGGCGTACTTGGCATCGATGATGGATTCCACCCGTGCCACATAGGTATCGTGTACCGCTACGCCGGGGTTAGGGGTGAAGGTGCGGGTAGCGGCCTCATAGGTACCGGCAGGGGTGATCCAGCTGTTACCCACAGGGGTGGGCAGGATCACGATGGGCATAGAGGTGGTGGGATAGGTGGCACTGTAGTTCAGCGAGAACACATCGCGGCCCGACAGCAGGCGGGAATCGTACTCCAAGCCGAAGAGGTTGCTTAAGGTAGGCACGATGTCGATGGTGCTGCAGGGAGTATCCACCACCACGGGGGTCTCCATGTCGCCGCACCACAGCAGAAGGGTGTTTTGATAGCGACTGATGTTATTCTCCGTGTCGTTGATACCGCTGAGTTCGCAGTAATAGTCCACTTCTTCCGTCACCAAGGCGTAGGGATAGTGGTCGGCAGTCATGCAGATGACGGTATCATCGGCGATGCCCGCTTCCTCCAAGCGCTCCACCAAGTAGCGCAGGGCGTATTCCACCTCCAAGTTGGCGGCAATATAGCCCTGTACCGGCTGGGAGGCATTGGGATAGGCCGCCACAGCCTCTTCACGGTGCTTGGCGGACATGGCGTTGCCCCAGCCCCAGTTGGCGTGACCGCTGACGGTCATATAGTAGGCGTGGAAGGGCGTACCGTCCTCCACATAGGCGGTGATGTAATCATCAACGGTGTTCATCACCATCTCCTCATCGGAGTAGGGCCAATCACTGCCGCCGGTGACAAGGAGGCCGTTGCCTACGCCGTAGAAGTCGTAGCCCAAGTTGGGATGGGTGAGATGACGGTTATAGTAGGTGTAGGAGTTGTTGTGATAGGCCAGCGTGTTATAGCCCAAGGCGCGGAACTGATTGCCCAATGCAAAGGGCATATAGTCGCGGTGGGAGACATAGAAGCTGAGGTTATTGTTGACCCACGTGGGGATGATGCCCGTCATAACGGCAAACTCGCCGCCGGTGGTGGACTGACCCCAGCCGGGCTGATAGAAGTTATTGAACACGAAGCCCTCATGGGTCAGGCGATAGAGGGTAGGGGTCAGCTCCTCGCTGATAACATAGGGCGAAAAGGCCTCGGCGGTAATGAGAATGAGATTTTTCCCCTCGAAAAGACCCGTATAGTCGTTCTGCTGGGTAGCGGCCTTACCGGCAAAGTAGCGGTTAAGGGATGCTGTCGTAGAGGATGCCCCCTCACTCAAAGCAGTGAAGTCGATATCCATCTTGTTGTACTCGTACTGCTCCAGAGTGGGATGATCCACAGCATCAATATCGATGCCCTCTGCGATATCATCCAAAGGTGCTTCGGGGATGCCGAAGATGGCGTACTGCACTTCAAGGCGCACGGTGCCCGACAGACCCACCATGGCAACGGCGCGGTCGGGGGTATAGTTATAGGTGTAGGTATCCTTCTGCCGCCCTGTAAGGCAGAGGACAGAGCCAAGAACCTGTGCCAGCACCAAGAGTACCAACAGCGTGATGCACGCCGGCTTACCAAGTCTCTTCTGGGGCAGGAGATGGCGGCGGAAGAGGAGGAGGCAGACAAAGGGAATAAGGGAAAGGCCGATAAAGGGCAGACGGTCAAAGACCACCTCCACAGCCGTGGCGGCGAAGTCGGACATGACCTGACCCGCCATGTTGGCCATGTAGCCAAGACCAAAGTAGGTCTTAAAATAGCTCTTGCAGCAGTATTCCACGCATAGCAGCACCGTCCATGCAAAGCACACCACATAGCTCAGCGCAGCGCGGAGCTTATCGGGGCGCACGAGGTGCAGCAACAACGTCACCAGTGCACCGAGAACAATGGTGAAGAGGGTCGTATACAGCAGCGAGATGCTGAAAAACGATATGGTATTGTCAAACAGACGCAGCAACACTTCATGGTAGAGCAGGGCTACCGTGAAAAAGCTCACCGACAGCCATTTTTTAGGGGGCTTCGGCGGTTGCAGATGCGTAGGTTGCGCAGTGTTCATCGAGGAACTCCTTACTGTGGTGACAAAATTCATCGAAAATGCAAAAGCCTTCGATTTAACCTTATTATTTTACCACAGCAGGACATATAATTCAATGTTTCAAATAAAATTTACAATTTTCCCCGTAAAGCCTCCTCCAGTTTTCCCAGTGCTTTTTTCTCTAAGCGGGAAACGTAGCTGCGGGAGATGTGGTAGACCTCCGCCACCTGCCGCTGGGTCTGGGGCGGGTGTCCATCGAGGCCGTAGCGGCGGCGAATGATGTCGGCCTCGCGGTCGGTCAGTTCTTCCTCTACCAAGCGGCGCACCAAGAGCCGCTCCTCCTGCGCCTGCAAATCCTCCAGCAGGGAGTCGTTCTCCCCTACCACATCGCTTAAATAGAGGTCGCCGCCGTCGCTGTCGGTCTCGATGGTGTCGCTTAAGGATACCTCCCCCTGCATTTTGCGGCAGAGGCGAAAGTGCATCAATATTTCGTTTTCGATACAGCGGCTTGCATACGTTGCGAGGCGAATCCCTTTGTCGGCTTTGAAGGTGTTGACGGCTTTGATTAAACCGATGGTGCCGATGGAGATCAAATCCTCTTGGTTGTCGGCTTGGGTATAATATTTCTTGATAATGTGGGCCACAAGGCGAAGATTATGCTCCACCAGTGTATTCCGCGCCGCCATGTCACCCGCCGCCCAACGCTCAAGGCAGTCTTTTTCCTCTGCGGCGGAAAGAGGCTTGGGGAAAGAGGACGGGGGCAGGGACAGGTGGAGGGTCAGGAATAAACTCTGCTGCAACAGCAGCAGTGACAACAGCATGACGATGGTCACTCCTCTCGCTTTTTTGGTAGGGTATGTGACCACGGCGCGTCCCTATGACAAAAAAACCGCCCCATATTGGGGCGGTTTCTTATTTAGTCGATTTCTTCGTATTCAGCATCGTTGGGGACGCGGGCGTTCTGGAACTCGAACTCGCCGTCGATCTCGCACTCGGGACACTGACCGAAGCTCTCACCCAGCGCCGCTAAGAGGCCAAGCTCAGACTTGAACTTCTTGCCGCAGCGAGGGCAATGATAATACATGAAGCAAGGGCCCCAAGTCATGTTAGTTCAGACCCAGGATCTCGCGGGCCTCAGCGGGGGTAGCGGGCTCACGGCCGAACTCCTTGATGACGCGGACGGCGCGCTCAACGAACTGAGCGTTGCTGTCGGCCAACTGGCCCTTAGCGTACATGACGTTGTCCTCCATACCGACGCGGACGTGACCGCCCATAGCGACGGCACCGTACAGCATCTCCATAGCGGAGGCGCCCACACCGAAGCAGCTCCAGGTGGAACCGGGGCACAGCTGATCCATGGTATCCTTCATGAACACCAGGTTCTTCATGCTGCCGGGGATACCGTTAGCGCAGCCCATGCAGAACTGGAAGTGCAGGGGAGCCTTCAGCACGCCCTTCTTCAGATAGTAAGCAGCGTTGGCGATCATGCCGGGATCGAAAGCCTCGATCTCGGGCTTGACGCCCCACTCCTGCATGTTCATGCCCAGCTCCTCCAGGAACTTGGGGTGGTTGATGAACAGACCGCTGTGGAGCCAGTTCATAGAACCGCAGTCGTAGGAACCCATCTCGGGCTTCAGCTCCTTCAGGTGGATCTGACGGGTCTCGTCGGTGGCGTTCAGATCACCGGAGGTGGTCATGTTCAGCACGATGTCGCAATCGGGATAGCGCTCGTTCAGCAGCTTCTTGGTCTCGCGGAAGTTCTCGATGTTCATGGTGCCGTTGCCGTTCTCATCACGCATATGCAGGTGAGCAACAGCAGCACCGGCCTTCCAGCAGGCGTAGACGTCATCGGCGATCTCAGAGGGAGTCATGGGGACGTTGGGGTTGTTCTCCTTCTTGGGCCAAGCGCCGGTGGTAGCAACAGTGATGATGCACTTATTCTTCAGAGCCTTCATATCAGCCATGGAAATTACTTCCTTTCAAATGTAAGTTTTGTAGATGTAACTGGGAATGTGTGGGCGCGGAAAACGCGCCCACACATTAACAAGCGTAGGTTCAATTACTTATTGCGGTTGAACAGCTTCTGGATGTACTCCAGACCGGAATCGCCGTTGCCTTCCTTCTCGCCGTAGCCGGTGCCGCCGTACTTGTAGGTACGGGTGGGAACACCCTTGACCAGCAGATCCTCGTCGATCTCAGCAGAGCAGCGAGCCATGGAGCCGTCGCCCATGTACCAACGCAGGGGGAAGCAGTTGAAGCGGAACCAGACTCCGGGAGGAATCATGTCCAGATCGCCGCCCAGGTTCTCGACGCCAACGATGCCGTGGCCCAGCATCTGCTTGTGGCAGGGCTCCCAAGTGCCCCAGCAGCCGATGGCTTCCAGATCGCCGAACTTCTCGTCGTAAGCGGCCTGGCCGTGCAGCTTGATGTAGTCGAACTTGTCGAACTCAGCCCATGCTTCCTCACCGAAGAGCATCTTGTACTCGTTGATGATGGTGTCGCCGGTCTGGCCCAGCAGATCCATACGGGTCATGCCGTTGCGGGACATAGCGGTGTGCAGAGGATGATCCAGGGCCTGAGAGTCCATAGCGACGCACTTGACCTTGTTCTTGACGAACCACTTACCAGCCTCAACGCCGGTACCGGCGGAGTAGTGATAGTAAGCCTTGGAGTCGTCGAACAGACGATGCATACCGGTGTTCAGGCAGACGATCTTGCCTTCCAGGTCAGCCTGGTTGACGCCATACTTCTCGCAGGCCTCGTCCAGATGCTTATCGGTGATCAGGCCCCAGGGCTCGATGTCGATCTTCAGAACGACAGCCTGGCCGGTGTAGGCATCGATAGCCATCTCGTCGGAATAACGAGCGCGACGACCGTCGAACTCATACTCCATGACGTGACGGGGAGCGTCGCAGTGCGTACCGGTGTGCATGGTGCAGGTGATGCGCTGGGTCAGCACGCCGCCCTTAGCCATGGAATGAGCGCCAACGATCTCGGGCTTATCGAAATAAGGCCAGCGGGGGATCTCAGCACCAAAGGGATGAGTCAGGTCAACAAATACGGTCTTACCCATTGTAAATTACCTCCAGTAATTAATAATAGTCGTTTTTTGCTTAGTTGTTCTTCTGCTTGGCGATGTAGTCGATCAGATACTCGCGCAGGCCCGTGTTGGAAGCGAGGATCTCCTCGGGAGTCCACTCCTGCCAGCCCTTACCGGTCTTGAAGCCGTTATCGCCGCGCTCCAGCATCTCAGCCAGGCACTTGGAAGGCTCATGGTTATCAGCCAGATGGGGCAGGATGTAGTCGTGGATGTTCTTGGACAGCTGAATGCTGACCAGATCGGAGTTCTCCATGGGACCCATGACAGGCCAACGGAGGCCGGGACCATACTTGCAGGCATCGTCCACGGTCTTGGCATCGGCGATGCCGTTCTCCACCATGTAGAAGGCCTCACGCCACAGGGCGTGCTGCAGACGGTTGGCCACGAAGCCGGGGACATCCTTCTTGCAGTAGACGGGCTTCTTACCGCACACGGTCATCAGCTCCATGGTCTCCTCGATGACCCACTCCTCGGTGACGTCGGACTTAATGACCTCGACCAGGGGGATCAGATGACCGGGATTCCAGAAGTGGGCACCCACCACACGCTCGGGATGAACGCACTTGGAACCGATCTCGGTGCAGCTCATGACGGAGGAGTTGGTGGCGAGAATGCACTTATCGGAGCAATACTTCTCGATGGTGCAGAACAGATCCTGCTTGGTCTCCATGACCTCGGGAGCGCACTCAATGATGAAGTCGGCGTCGGTATAAGCCTTAGCCTCGTCCACCTCGAAGTGGATGCGGCTGATGATGGCAGCCTTCTCCTCCTCGGTGGCAGCGCCGCGGGAGATCATGATGTCCAGGTTATTGTTGATCATGTCCCAGCGGTCGTCACGCAGAGCGCGGGTCTTCAGGGTAACATGGAGATCGGGGTTGGAAGCGAACACCTGAGCAAGCGCATTGCCCATCATACCGCCGCCAACGACAACAACATTCTTAATGTTCATGTAATAGACCTCTCTTTAAACGGATGTTCGTTTCAATTAGACGACCAGATAACCGCCGGAGCAGTCGCAGTTGGCGCCGGTGATGAAATCAGAAGCGGCGGAGGACAGGAACAGGGAGTAACCCACAAAGTCGGAGGGCTCAGCCAGACGACCCACGGGCTCACGGTTCAGGAAGTTCTTATAGACGGCAGACTCGGGATCGAACATCCACTCGGTCAGGTCGGAACGGAACACGGTGGGGCAGATGGAGTTGACGTTGATGCCGTACTTGGCAGTCAGGTCGCAAGCCAGGCAGGAGACCATCAGATCGGCGCCGCCCTTGGAGGTGCAGTAACCGGTATAGTTGGCCATGCCGCGCTTGGAACGCTGAGAGGTGACAACGATCATCTTGCCGCCCTTGACGCCGGTCTCCTCGACCTGCTTGACCATCTGATGAGCGACGGCCTTGGTGACGACGTAGACGCTCTTGCAGTCGGCGTCCATGATGTACTGCCAATCCTCAACGGACTGCTCCAGCACGTTCTGGGGCTTGTTGAAGCCGTGGCAGACAGCCAGAATGTCGATACGGCCGTACTTGGCGACGCAAGCGTCCACGACCTTCTGGAAATCATCGTAATCGGAAGGATCGGCGGTGGCGAAAGCGCAGTCGATGCCCTCGGCAACGAACTCGTCCTGCAGAGCCTGCAGCTTGGCAGCGTTACGGCCGGTCATAAAGACCTTGGCGCCGGCATAGCCGTAAGCCTTGGCCAGCACGCAGCCCAGAGCGCCGGTAGCGCCGGTAACGAGAGCGATCTTGCCCTCGACGGAGAACATATTGTTAACAAAATTCTTTTCAACAGCAACCATGGTAGTAATTCCTCCTGTTTCAATTAAGCCTTAACTTAAGCCTCGGGATAGTTGATGATAACCAGCATCTTGGCGGGCTTGCCGCTCTCGTTCTTCAGACCACGGCCCTCATTGGGGGGGAAGGAGATGGACTCACCGGCGTGGACAACGTAGACGTTGCCGGCCTTATCGGTGATGGTCATCTCGCCCTCGAGGACGAAGTACACCTTCTCCAGGGGGTTATCATCATAGGCCCAGTCAGCGCCGCCATCGGGCTCAAACTCGGAAATGCCGATCCAGAACTTGCTGGCACCGGTCTCATCCTTACCGTGATAACGCTTGCAAGTAACACCAAAATGACCTGCGGGGAAATAGGGCTCCAGCTCCTCATAAGTACGCTTAACCATAACAAGTGCTCCTTTCTGATTTTACATCCCCTGAAAGTGACATTTTCGGGGACAATATAGACAAAATTATAATACAATATAAATTAAGAATTCACAATAGAAACATTTGCGTAATACACTTACCAAAAGGTAAGCACTTACCCAAAAGTGTCTTGAATTTCCAACAAACCACTCCCCTTCCCTTTTGGTTAAAATGCTGTAAAATTTGCGATTTTTTTGAAATTTTGGGCGTTTTGCATAAAAAATTTAAGAAAATTTCAGCGATTCATGGATGGTTTGAAAACGAGTGAATATTCCCTTTTTCTTTCATTTGTGGTAGAATATTTCACAACAGGAAAAACCCCTCGGAAAGGAGTGTAGGTCTTGGCAAGAACCGTGTTTGAAGACGCTACCAATCCCTATCACTATGCGCTGCATTGTATCGGCGGCAAGTGGAAAATGACGATCCTACACGAGATCGAAACCTATGGAAAAATTCATTTTAATCAGACGCTGAAGGTGCTGCCCATCTCCGAGAAGGTGTTCAGCCAGCAGCTGAAGGAGCTGATCGAGGACGGCCTTGTGCAGCGGAATGTGGACAGCTCCGTGTATCCCCCTGCGGTGGAGTATGTGCTGACACAGGCGGGTGAGGAATTGATCCCTGTGCTGGACATTTTGTATATTTGGAGCATCCGTCAGATGGACGCGAAAAATGTGCCCATTGATGCCGATGCCTTCGTGGTGCATAAGTCGGAGAAGTACGTCAATGAGCTCAACGAGATCATGGCGGACAACGGCTTTATCCCCGATGCCGAGCGTCGCGGGATCGCGCGGAAAAAGTAAAGAATAGGCAGCAAAACGTCGCAGTTCTCATGAACTGCGGCGTTTTTTTGTTGCATTAAATAGCCAATCGGAAAAGGCCGCCTCGGTTGAGGCGGCCTTTATATCACGGAATCCTGTAATTAACTTGTGGCTTACTTACGGCCGACCAGAGCATCGTCCAGGGGCTTGCCGGCAGCAGCACGATACTTGTCGTCGTACTTCTTAACGCGGGCAGGCTTGAACAGGAGCAGCATGATCAGGGAGACCACACCGGCGACAGCCAGGAAGATGAAGCAGGGGCCGGTATCGGGCATACCCTGAGTCTTGGCAGCGTTCATGAACATCAGAGTAGCGATGATCACGGGGGACAGGTTGTTCATCAGGTTGGCCAGGGGGTTGACCTTACCGAACACGGTGGGGAAGTCCTCGATGCGCCAGTACTGGACGGAGCCGGACACGGTGTAGTTGGAAGAAGCACCCATGAAGATGCCCAGGATCCACATACCGGCGATAACACCGATCTGGGAACCGGTAGCACCAACGATACCGGAGATGATCATGGCGATAACGGCGATGATCATGGACTTGCGGCAGCCGATCTTGGTGTCGATGATGCCCAGCAGGTAGCTGCCGACGATGGCGATGACGGAGTTGACCATCAGAACCATGTCGAACTTAGCAGAGGTGGGATCGATACCAACGGAGACGAAGATGTTGGTAGTCTGAGTCATCATACCAACGGAGCCCATCAGCATGAAGCCCATGGGGATGGCGATCAGCCAGAAGTCGGGGCAGGCCAGAGTGTGACCCAGACCCCAGACGGAGGTCTTGCGGTTCTCCATCTCGAACTTGGTCATAGCCTGAGCCATTTCGGGAGTCATGGACTTGTCGTTGTCGCGATAAGCGCCGACCATCTCGGGGAAGTCCTTCAGCAGCAGGATGGCCAGGACAACACCCACGACCACCAGGATGAAGAAGGGCATATAAGCCTTACGGACGATGGGGCCCAGAGCAGCGACCATGGCCTCCATGGGAGCGCCCTGTGCAGCCATGCCGATGGACATACCGATAGCCTCGCCCAGGAAGATACCCATCAGAGCGTTACCGACGGGGAAGGCGATGGTAACAACGCCCATGACGGTACCCTTACGACGGGGGAACCACTGGCCGATCAGGATGCCGATGATGAAGGTGGACCAGATGATGACCAGCAGGCAAGCGAAGAAGTAGCACACGTTCCACAGGGTGCCGGGGGTGCACATCATAACGCCGAAGGAAGCAACGATGGACAGAACGCCCATGACGATGCTGAGGCGATAGATGCTCTTGAGCTTACCGATGAAGGGGGAAGCGACGACCTGGATCACCACGCCGATAACGGCAGCGATGGTGTAGATCTTGGCAACGCCCTGCGTGCCGTTGACGGGATCATAGTAGGAGCCCAGTGCGTTCATGGGCCAGTTGGTGAAGCAGACGAAGGCGATGTAGGCCAGGAACTGATAGACCATCAGGATCCAGCCGCGGGCGCCAAAGCCCTTAACTTTCTGATTCATTTTGTCTCTCCTCAAAGATAAATGTAGTGTTTTCAAATCCTATTTAACGGATAGGAAAACAAGGGGTTTTGCTGCCCAAAAGGGCAGCGCGTGTCTGAAAACTCTTCCGTGATATTGCGGCAGGGGTTATTCATATCAATGCCCTTATCTCAGCGGCAGTGTCCGACGGAGGGCCTATCGGCCCCCCACCGGAACTGTCATGAGGAAGAGCATGGACACGTGGGGTTAGATTCGACTTTTCTTAGGACTTAGTTCTTCAGATAGTCGAAGTTTTCAAAGACGGGAACGCCGGTGTACTGCAGCACCTCTTCCTCGCCCTTCAGGGCGCGGATGGCACCGGCAGCCAGCGCTTCCATCTCGAACTCGCCGGCCTGCACGCTGATGGGAGCGATCCAACCAACGTACTCGCTCAGCTTCTCCACCAGATACTTCTCGTGAGAGATGCCGCCGGTGAAGATGATGGCATCCACCTGGCCCTTCAGCACGGCAGCGCAGCCGCCCACAGCCTTGGCCAGCTGGTGGATGAAGGCGTCGTACACCAGCTTGGCATACTTATCGCCTGCGTTGATGCGGGCAACGATCTCGCGGGCATCGGAGGTACCCAGATGATCGGCCAGACCGCCGTTCTTGACGATGCGGTCATACAGCTCCTTCTCGGTGTACTTACCGGAGAAGCAGAGCTTAACAAGGTCGGTGGCGGGAAGCCAACCGGCACGGGTGGGAGCCATGGGGCCGTCGCCGTTGACAGCATCGTTGACGCTGCAGTACTTGCCCTTGCGGTGGGCAGCAACGGTGACACCGCCGCCGATGTGGCAGCAGATGAGGTTCAGATCCTCATACTTCTTGCCGATGGAGTTGGCATAGCGGATGCAGTTCTCCTTGTGATTCAGGGGATGACCCTTGCTCTGACGGAACAGCTCGTGGAAGCCGCAGATGCGCTCCACATCGTCCAGCTCGTCAACATCGGGAGGATTCACGCAGAACACCTCGCCGCCGTAAACCTTCTGCATCTCCTTGGCGATCTGAGGGCCAAGGGTGTTGGGGTGACGGACGGTGAAGCAAACGCGGGCATGCTCCATGAGCTTGTCGTTGGCAGCGTAGACGCCGCCCTTGAGGCCGACCAGACCGCCGCAGCGGGCTGCGAAGGCATCCACGCCCTCCAGAGAAACGCCGGCAGCATTGACCTCAGCCATGATGGTCTCCATACGGTAGGGCAGCTGATCGGCGATCTCCTTGAACTTCTTCAGCTCTTCGGCAGCGTGGTCAACGTTGGTGCCCCAGACCTTCTGATCGTCCTCAAAGAGGGCGATCTTGGTGCTGGTGGAACCGGGGTTGATGACAAAGATCTTCATCAAGCGCTCTCCTTAACTTACTCGTCCAGCAGCTCGCAGACATAGTCCACGGACTCGCCGATGGTGAGCTTGCGGCGGAACTGCATGAAGGGGATCTCCACGTCGAACTCGTCCTCCAGGACGGTGATCATGGAGGAGTAGTTGCCGGACTTCATGCCGATGTCAGCGTACTTGGTCTCCTCGGTGTAGTCCTTAGCACCCAGCATAGCGTTCAGGCGCTCGATGATCAGGTTCAAAACATTGCTTCTTTCTTCCATGGTAATTCTTCCTCCAAATTCTTAAAATATAGTGTCCATGTTAGGGGTTTGCTTATCGTTTGCAGGGGACGGGCTTCAGGGGGCCGCGAGGCTTCACGGCGCCGGCCATAACAATGGCCTCCTCGTCGCAGGCGCTGACGCACTTGCCGCACTGGGTGCACTCGCTCTGGTCGATGACGTGGATGAACTTCTTCTTGCCCATGATGGCATCGTCCTCGCACTCGTCCACACAATCACCGCAGCCGATGCAGAGATCCGGCAGGATGTGGAAGGTGACGAACTTCTTGCACACGCCGGCCTTGCAGCTCTTCTTGGCGATGTGGGCGGCGAAGTCATCGGCGTACTTGTCCAGCATGGCAAGGGCCGTCTGACCCAGCTCGATACCGTCATCGCACAGGGACTGCTCCACCATCATGGTACACAGCTTCTTCAGCTGCTCCATGTCGGTGGCGCGGGAGCGCTTCATGGTGATGTCAGCCATGGTCAGCTCCAGCTGGGTAGCGCCCTCGTAACCAAAGACACACTTGCCGCAGTCGGCGCACTTGTGGGTCTTGGCATAGTTCATCAGCTCATTGACGGGGCACTGCTTATCAGTGAGGTTCAACAGCTTCTCATTCATCAGTTGGCACCTCCGTATTCGCTCCACAGCTTCACGGGCGTGAACTGCAGGCGCAAATCGCACTGCAGGCAGCGCTCGGCCTCGCACTTGGCCTGATCGCAGCTGTAGGTGTGATAGACATCCAGCTCGTCCTTGACGCGCTCATCGGCGGCGCGGAGGGTCTGCTCCACGCGCTCGAGCTTGCCAAAGCCCTCGATACGACCGATATGGGGATCGGCAGAGCGCTCGCACAGGGTCTCGGCGATCTCGCCGTCGCCGCCGAGGTAGCGGTCGATGGCGGCGGTCACAAGGCGACCCTGCTGGATGGCCTTGATGACGAAGCTGATACCGGTGATGGCATCGCCTGCGGCGAACACACCATCCATGCTGGTGTTGAAGCCATCCAGCACAGGGAAGCCGCGCTCGTTCAGCTCGATGCCGAAGTTGTCGAACTCCTGCAGGCCGGTGTGCTGGCCGGTGGCGAACACGACGCTGTCGCAGGGAACGACGGTCTGGCTACCCTCTTCCACGACCTCGGTGACCTTGCCGGTGGCGCGGTCGTAGGTGGAGGAGAGGACGGTATGGATACGCAGGCCCGTGACCTTATCGGGCGTACCCTCGATGGCCTCGAAGGAGCGGCCGGGCAGCAGGTTGATGCCCTCTTCGGCGCCCTCGGTCTGATCGTCCATATCCGCCAGGATCTTGTCAGCCTGCTCCAGGCAGGCCAGATTGACGGTCATGCCCTTGCGGACGAGGCTGCGGGCCACATCGTAACCCACGGAGCCTGCGCCGATGACGCAGACGGTGTCGCCCAGATAGGACATATCCTTGTTGGCACGGTTGTCAGCCAGCACGTCCATGGCGGTGTAGACCTGCTTGAAGTCGGCACCGGGCAGGGGCAGCTTCTTGCCCTTGCTGACGCCCACGGCCACCAGAACGGCGTCGTAGTCCTTCTTCAGGGCAGCAACGTCGGTGACAGTGCAGTTGACCTCCGCCTTCACGCCGCTGTCGAGGATGTACTGGATCTCCTCCATCACGTCCTCGAGAGGCAGACGATAAGCGGGAATGCCACTGGTCATGGGGCCGCCCAGCTGGGGACGCTTCTCCAGCACGGTGACATCGTGACCAAGCTTATTGAGATAGTAAGCAGCGGTGAGACCGCAGGGGCCGGAGCCAACCACGGCGACACGCTTGCCGGTGCGCTCCTTCATGAAGCCCTTGGCCTTCCAAGCCTGCTCTTCATCATGCTCCACGGCGTAACGCTTCAGGTTACGGATGCCCATGGGATCGTTGATGTTGCCGCGCTTGCAGCCAGTCTCGCACAGGTGGTTGCAGATGTGGCCCAGCACCAGGGGGAAGGGCACCTTCTCGCGGATGATGGCCACGGCATCGCCGGGACGACCCTCGCGGATGGCACGGATGTAAGCGGGGATGTCGATATGGGCGGGGCACTCGGCAGAGCAGGGCACCACGTTATCGGCATAGGAGGGATACTTCTCCATGAGACCCACGGCATCCACGATGGAGCCGGTGGGGCACACCTCGATGCAGGCGCCGCAGAAACGGCAGCCGGCGTCGATGAGGGACTTACCCTCGGGGATACCGGCATGGATGCCGGAAGCGTCGCGGACATAGTCCAGCACCTTCACGCCGCGCTTATCCTGGCAGGCGCGGATGCAGCGGCCGCAGCGGACGCAGCGGGTGAAGAGATGGGAGATGAGAGGATTCTTCTCATCGGTGGGGACGATGCGGGGCTTGAGACGCCAATCCTCGCCGTTGACGCCCATCACCTGATACAGGCTCTGGAGCTCGCACTTGCCGAACTTGGGGCAACCGGTGCACTCGGAGGGGTGGGTAGCCAGCATCAATTCCATAGAAGTTCTGCGCACAGCCTCGGCAGCTTCGCTCTTGGTGTTGACCACCATGCCCTCTTCCACGATGGTGGTGCAGGAGGGGACGGCAGCGGCATCACCGTTGATGCTCACGCTGCACAGGCGGCAACCACCCTTGGCCTCAAGGTCAGGGTGGTCGCACAGATGGGGGATATAGATCCCCGCATCCAGCGCCGCATGCAGAACAGACTGACCCTCGCGGGCCTCGACGGTCTTGCCGTCGATCGTCAGTTTGATCATAGCTTTATCGTTTCCTTACGTGTTTTCTTGATTTACCAAGCGTTGACCTTGGAAGCAACATCCTCAGCAGCCATACGGCCGGAGTTCAGGCAGAAGCCCATGGTGTTGCCGGGCAGGGTGAAGGGATAGCTGTCGCCGAAGATGGAGCAGGCATCGGTACCGACGCAGTACAGGCCGGGGATGACCTTGCCGTCCTCGGTCAGAACCTGCAGCTTGTGGTTGACCTTGACGCCGCCCAGAGAACCGTAGGCGCCAACGTGCTGACGGCAGGCATAGAAGGGGCCCTTCTCGATGGGCTCCATGTAGTGACGATCCTTCTCGAACAGCTCATCGAAGCCGGCGGCGCACATCTCGTTGTACTCCTCGACCTGAGCCACCAAACCCTCGACGTCGATGCCCATCTTCTCAGCCAGCTCCTCGAGGGTGTCGGCCTTGTTGACGTTCTCGTAACCGGCGGCGATGTCACGCTCCAGCTCCTCCTCGAACACCTCGTACATGTTCAGGGGATGGACGCGGGAGATGATGTCGGGACCGTGCTTCTTATACTTCTTCAGCAGCTTGGAGTCCATGATGATGAAGGCGCACTTGCCGGGCTGGGAAGCGATGGCGTTACCGGTGAAGGTGGTGTTCGCGATCTGATCCTCGGGCATGAAGCGCTGACCGTCACGGTTGACCCACAGGCAGGGCTGACGGAAAGCACCGTCCATGACGAAGTGGTTCATGTTGTCGGGCAGCTGATACATGATCTCCATGATCATGGGAGTCTTGCCTGCGCCGGCAGCCCAGCACATCTTGATGCCCTCACCGCGCATGCCGGGGATGGCGAAGTTGTGGATGGTCTTGCCGTACTCGAAGCCGGTGCACTCCTGGATCATCTGGGGGTTCTCGCCGAAGCCGCCGGTGGCAACGATGACGCTGCCGGCACGAGCCTCGATCTCCTCGCCGTTCTTATCAACAGCGATGACACCGACAACGGCGCCGTCCTCAACGATCAGGCTCTTAACGGGGGTCTCCATCTGGAAGTCAGCGCCCTGCTCCTTGGCATACTCGGTCAGCTTCTTGGTCATAGCGGTAGCAGCACGGGGGCCGGGACGACCGCCGCCCTCGGGGACGACGATGTGCCAGGTGAACTCACCGTCGGAGTAAGCGCGGGTATCCTCGGGAGCGGTGAACATACGCTCAACGCCGGCGAACTGGACACCAACGGTATCCTCCAGCCAGTCGATGGTGGAGCCGGACTTGAAGTAGTAGTCACGGACCAGACGGGCGTTGACATTGTAGTGGGTGTAGAACATGTGCTTACGGAAAGCCTCACCGGGGGTCAGAGCGACCATGGACTGGCGCTGGATGCGGGAACCGATACCCAGGGGGCCCATACCCATGTTGGCGGCACCACCGGTGTTGTTGCTCTTCTCAAAAACGAGGGTCTTCAGACCGTTCTCAGCGGCGGTAGCAGCGGCGGACAGACCGGACAGACCGGCTGCGACGACGATGACATCAGCTTCCATCTTCTTCATGACAATATTCTCCTTAAAAAAATATTTTTTGGGGTCTCTTCCTTGGGGTTACTACGTTAAAACGGATCGAAAGACCGTCTTGAACTACAACTTGCTGCGCCGGGGTTTATTCTCCTGCATTTTGGACTACAGCGTTCAACTTTCATACAACCCTGACAAAATGTAGAATTTATACAAAAAAGGTAAACATAGTAGCCCAATTTGTGCATTATCATATACATTATAAAAAAAGCCATCGGATTCGTCATCCGATGGCTGTCAAATATGAAGGTTGCTAAATGTCCTATTTTGCAACGTTTGTAGGAAAGGTTTCCTGATTATAGAAAATCGCCGCTTTCCACCGTCCCACGGCGTTTCAGATAGTCCATCATGCGGAAGGAAAACTCGTAGGCAAAGAGGCGGTCGGCATCGTAAATATCCACATCCAGGATCTCCGCGATCTTGTTCATGCGGTAGAAAAAGGTACTCTTATGGATGTGGAGCTGCTCGGAGGCGGCAGAGGCGCTGCGGCCGCAGGCGATATAGGTGCGGAGAGTCTGCAAAAGGTCGGTGCGGTACTTTTTATCGTACCCTGCGATGATGCGGATGTCGGGGAAGATCTTGGAGCGCATACGATCACGGTCGTGGCGGGAGAACATATGGTTGACATACTCCTGCTCATAGTCGTAGATGCGGATATTGTCGGTAATGCTCTCCAAGCAAGCCTCCGCCTGTTCCATAGCAAAACGGATATCCAGCAGCGAGGTATGGTAAAAGCTGACGCCGCAGATCATGCAGTTGAACTCCAAAAATTTCTCCAACGCTTGTCTGTCACGGTCGCGGAAGGGACGGGGTTCGGCACTGGGCAGCAGCAGACACAGCTTTCCCTGCACCACGCCTACCATGCCCTCGGGGAAAATGCTCAGGAGCTGATCGTAGTAATACTTGCTGGCGGCGTGGACATTCTCGGGGTCGTCAAAAGAGAAGCACAGCATGAAGTAGTAGGGCTGGGCCTTGCGGTTGAGCTGGCGGAGGCGGCGCTCGGCGAATTCCTCGGAGCTGAAGTGACCACTGAGGAGCTCCTGCAGGAAGTACTCGTACTTCAAGCCGCTCTCCACGGCAAAGGCGTCGTTCTTCTGCATCTCGATGGCCAGCACCTGACCGAGATACTCCACCACCTCCAGATCAAGAGAGGTAAAGCCACTCTCGCGACCCGGGGAGAACACATAGGCCACCACGGCGCGGTTGATACGGACGGGCTGGAACAAGATCTCGTTGGGGAAGCGGGAGTCGCGGCACACGAAAGGACGGTGAGACTCCATGATGTGGGCCATGTGGTTTTTCTGCTCCATCTCCTCGGAGAGGTCCAGTTTCAAATACTGCTTGCCGTTCATCATGTCGAAGTCGTCGGGGGCCATGACGGTGGGGGTGGGCACGGCAGCCATGACACCGAAACTGGTGTCGCACAGCGTCATGGGCAGATGCACCACATCATAGGCGATACGCATATAGTGCTGCAGAGAATGCTTCGACTGCAAGGCGGTAAACAGTTCACGCTTGGCTCGTTCCAGTTCCTGCTGCAGTTTCTCCTTGGTCATAGGACTACCTCCTCTTCCCTTCTCATTTTTCTTACTCTATAGTATATCCGACAAAGGTCGGAAAATCAAGCAAAAAGAATGACGGACGCCGATAAAAGCGTCCGTCATTTGTTGAAAGGGGATTTTATTACCGCAGTTTAAGGAGGGGCAATACCTCACGGGCAAAGACCTCGGGGATCTCGCGGGCGGCGTTGTGACCGCCGGAGACAACATGCAAAGGACAATCCAGCAGCTTGGACACACGCTCGGCACAGACCCAAAGGGGCATGCCCTCGCTGTCGCTGCCACGGAGGAGGGCGGGATGCACCTCGGCGGGCAGGGAGGGTACCATGAGGTCACGGTCGAAGCCGTGGCGGAACTCATAGCGCATGAACTGGAGGCCGTTGGTCATAAAGTTGTCCATTTCCGCCTCGGTCATAGGCTTGTCGGCAGTAGAGGAGCATTCCGAGAGGAACAGCAGGAAGCGGTTGAGGGCGCGGGTGAACTTGCCCTTATCCAAGGACTGATGGATGCTCTCAATATGCTCCCAGCCGGTGCGGTCATCCTCCATCAAAGCGTAAATAGGGGGCTCATGGATGAGGACGCGCTCCACCAGCTCGGGGTGATAGCCTGCGAAGAAGCCGGCGATGGCACCGCCGCAGCTGCAGCCGATGACGACAGCCTTCTCATCGGGGGCGAGGCTCTCCACCACGAAGGCGGCATCGTCGCCCTGCCCGATGAAATACTCCTTGCAGCTCTGACCCTCGGGGTCAGTGCCGCGGACGGAGCGGCCAAAGCCGCTGCGGTCATAGGAGATGACGCGGTAGTGCTCGGCCAAGTAGGGGCCAAGCTCATAGAAGAACTCGCTGTCCACCGCGGCGCCGTGGATCAGCAGCAGCGGCTGACCCTCACCCACGGTACGGCAGAAAAAGGTGCTGCCATCATCGCGGTGAAGGAGATGTTCCTGCCACTGCATGGCTTACTTCTTCATGCCCGCAGCGCGGACGGCGGAGATGACGATGTTGCCCTTCAGCTCAGACACGGGAGCGCCGCGGGAGCAGTCGCACACGATCTTGCGGAAGCCCTGCAGCATGGGGCCGTAGGCGTCAGCCTTACCGAACTGCTGGATCAGCTTCACGGCGATGTTGCCCACGTTCAGGTCGGGCCAGACGAGGACGTTGGCGCGACCTGCCACCTTGCTCTCCTCCTTGACCTTCTTGGCGGCCACGGCGGGAACGATGGCGGCATCCAGCTGGAACTCACCCTCGATAGCCAGATCGGGACGGCGCTCGTTGGCAATGCGGGCGGCCTCGATGACCTTGTCGATCAGCTCACCGGAGCCGCTGCCCTTGGTGGAGTAGCAGACCATGGCGGCGCGGGGCTCCCAGTCCAGCAGGGCGCTGACGGTGTCGCAGGCGGAGATGGCGATGGAGGCCAGCTGCTCGGCGTCGGGGTTGGTGCACACGGCGCTGTCGCCGATAGCCAGCAGAGAACCCTCGCTGCCCTCGTAGCCGGGGATGTCGCAGATACCGATGGAGGAGATGGTTGCGCCCTCCTGCATGCCGATGACGTTCTGAGCCGCCAGCAGCACGTCGCCGGTGCTGTAGTCGATACCGGCGAAGGTAACGTCAGCCATATCCAGAGCCTGCATGACCACGGAGAAGTACAGGGTGTTCTTCATGCGGCGGTTCAGAGCCTTCTCGCTCAGCTCGCAAGAGGGCAGAGCCAGATACTTGGCAATGAGGTCAGCCTTCACAGCCTCGTCGGTGGTGTCCACGAAGGAGAACACGCTCTCATCGTAGCCGCGCTCAGCGCACAGAGCCTTCAGAGCAGCGGTGTCACCCACCAGAATGGGCAGGATGTAGCCCTCGGTGGCGCACTCGTAAGCGGCCTGCATGATCTTCTCATTGTCGCCCTCGGGGAAAGCCACGCGCTGGGGAGCCAGCTTGGCCTTCTCATAAATCTTATCCAGAATGTTAGCCATTGTTTTTATTTCCTTCCTAATGATTTCAATCTTGTAATACATCCTCCGCCGTCAGTACCCGCAGCGTAATGTTGAGGGGCGAGGCGGCGGCGCAGGTGACGATATGCCCTTCATAGGTGCGGCTGTCCCAGTGCCACACCCCGTCCTCTTCCAAAAGGGAGAAGTCGCGGCGGGGAATGGCAAGGCCGCAGCCCTCGGCTTTCAGCGCACTTTCAAGCCGCGTCCACAAAAGACAGTAGTCCGCGCCGGAGGTGTGTTCCCCCAGCCACGCCATCTCCTCCCCCGTCAGCATTTTGCGGGGCAGCACATCGGGGCGCAGGGCGGGCTCAATGTCCACGCCTATAGCCTCGTCCTTCCCCACCAGCAAGGCGGCATAGGAGCCGGCGTAGGAGAGGTTGAACTCAGGGCCCTCGGGCAGAGAGGGCTTGCCGAACTCGCCGATGGAGAACACGGATTCATCCGTTACCCCCAGTCCATAGCGGAGGAGGGCACCGGCGGCGCACTGGAGAAGGCAGTCCTTCTCCTCCACCATGTGCTCGGCAACGGCGCGGCGGCGGGCGCAGAGGCGGAAAAGTGCCTCTTCTTTATGGTCCGCCAGCAGGCGGGCGTTTAGCAAATACAGCGTAGCCTCGGTCATATGGCACTCTCATTTCAAGCGGCAAATCGCCGGAGAGCAGATGCTCCCCGGCGATTGAAGGGATGTAGGTGTTACTGAGAGCGCGGGAGCGCATCTCTCAGCAATGCGTTACGACTTAGCGATAGTCGTAGCCCACGGTCTTATAGCGGGGAGGAATGTAGGGAACCTGCAGGAAGCTGGCGTACTCACCACCGGTGTGGATGACGTGCTTACCCTTGTTCTCAGTATCCCAGGAGAAGGGCTCGAACCAACCGTCACGGATGTAGTGACCGGCGATCTGGACGCGGATGCGCTGACCCTTGTGCCAGAAGCGGCTGGAGGGAACGATCTCGATGTCGCACTGTGCAATCTCGCCGGGAGCCAGCTTCAGCTCACGCTCGTGCTTCATGACGGGGTTGTAAGCGGTGGACAGCTTCTCATCCAGCTCGCGGTGAGACACGCGGCACTTGCCCCATGCACCGGGATGATGCTCGCCCAGAGTGTCCCAAGGCACCCAGTTACCGGCGGCGTCAGCCTTCTGGATGTTGATGAACAGGTCGGCATCGTCGTTGCCGTCGGCCTCGACGAACAGACGCAGGAACATGTAGCCGGTCAGCTCGGTATCCTCGGTGAACTCCATGTCGAACTCAACGAAGCCGGTCTCGCCGTCATAGGAGACGGAGCTGTGGACGGGGACTTCCTGCTCATGCATATCCATGTGAGCGGCGTCGAGGTAGTAACGACGATACTCGGTGCGCTTGAGGGGGAAGTTGTCCTCGCCGCGGCGGATCTGATAGTCGATATCGAAAGCGTCCATGACGTCGATACGTACTTTGGGGGTCATCTCCCAGCCGTTGTGGATGTCCTTGAGGTAGCGGTCATAGAAACGCTTCAGATCCTCCAGGTTCTCGGGGCTGTAGGAATCGGGCCACTCGAAGTCACGGTGAGCGCGCAGCCACTTTTTGCGGGACTTGCAGCGACGCCATGCGTTGACGGAGCCACGCAGATGGAAGTGAGACCAGCCGGCGGTCTGATACACGGGGATACGAACCTTGGAGAAATCGGGGATCTTGTTGCGCCAGTAACCATTCATGAGGGGATAGTGACGACCCATCTCCACCTGATCATCAACACCGTTGGGGCCGGTGACCTGAGCGGCGATGAACTGGTTGAAGGCCAGAGCGGGGATACCGCCCTCGAACAGGGACTCACGATACAGGTCGGTGGTGGACTCCCAAGGAGCGATGCAGGCCAGATGAGGAGGACACTGAGCAGCGATACCCCACTGATGGATGGCGACACCGGAGTTACCGGCCATACCAACCTTACCATTGCACCAAGGCTGCTGCGCAACCCACTCCACGAAGTCGTAGCCGTCCATACCGTCCTGAACGCCGAAGATGTGGACATCGCCCTCGCTGTGGCCGGCGCCGCGGACGTCGACGTTAGCAACGGCGTAACCCTGATGGCACCAGTAAGCGGGGTCGGGAGACTCGAACTTAGCCAGCTTGGAAACAGTTCCCGGAGGAACGCCCATCAGCTGCCATTCGCTCATGCCGTCACCGGGGCGCTTGCCGAACCAAGACCAAGAAACGATGACAGGGATCTTCTCGGTGCAGTTGGCGGGACGGAAGATGTCGCAGTAGATCTTGCAGCCGTCACGCAGAACGACTTCCAGATCCTGCTCGCAGATGATGCCGGGAGCGGCCTCATAAGTGCGCTGATTGAAGGGAGGGCAGAAACCATGACCCATGCGCAGCATGGGATCGTCGCTGGCAGACAGGTCGATGCCGTCGATGTCGGCCAGAGGCTTACGGGCCTTCAGATAGATGGCCTCGATCTCTTCGCCCATAAACACTTCTTTACGAGTAAAATGAGTGTTGGGATTCACTTCCATAAGTATACCTCCTGTATTATTTTGTTTATCCCCATATAAACATAATATGATAGTATAAATTTACTTGAAAATCCCGCTTTTTTCAATACCCTGCACTTGAACAATCATCGGAAATACCCCACCCTCAACCCCCGATTATCCGACAAACATCGGAAAACTCATATAAAATATAAAAAGTAGGGAAAACTGACATTTTTTCATGGTTTTTCTGCACAAAAAATTGCAAGTTTTGTGGGCAAAATCACAAATGCGACAGAGAAAACCTCTGTCGCATTTGTGATTTTATTAACCATTTTGTCTGCTTGTCTTAAAATCTGAAGTAGTTCACGGCGTTGCGGTGGCAGATGTCCCGCACCATTTCGCCCAAAGTGGGGATGTCGCAGGGATACTGCCCCTCCTCCACCAGCGTGCCCAGCTTATTGCACAGGATGCGGCGGAAGTACTCATGGCGGGCAAAGGAAGTGAAGGCGCGGGAATCGGTCAGCATACCCACAGAGCCAGACAGGAGGCCCGTTTCCATCAGCTGGTCGATCTGCTCAGAGATGCCGCGGACGTGGTCTAAAAGCCACCAAGCCGCGCCGTACTGCACCTTTGCCCCATCGGCGGCGAAGTTCACCGCCATGGTGGAGAGCATGGCACTGTCGGCGGGGTTGAGGTTATAGAGGATGGTCTTGGGCAGGGTGTCCGTGCCGTCCAAGTCACCCAAGAAAGCGCTCAACTGGAAAGGATCGGTGGGCAGACCTACACTGTCGCCGCCTGCGTCTGCGCCAAAGGCGGAGACCAAGCGGGGAGAATTGTTGCGGATGGGGCCGAGGTGGAGCTGCATGGTGAGATCGCGGCGGTGGTACTCCCCTGCCAGGAAGCGCAGCAGTGCGCCTTGGTAGGTGGCGATCTCGCTCTCAGAAAGCGCCTCGCCCTTCATGGCCTTTTCTACCACGACGGCGGGATCGCCCGTGCCGTAGCGGAAGCGGATGAAGCCGTGGTCGGTGACGCGGCAGCCCACCTCACAGAAGAAGTCGAGGGACTTGGTGAGCGCGGCGCAGAGACTGTCCCAATCGGTGATGGCGCCGTAGCGAGCCCCAAGCTGGGCAACGGCGGCAGACCATGCACTTTGGTCGATGTGCAAAAAGCGGTCGGGGCGGAAAGAGGGCAGGGTGCGGAAGGGCACTTCCTTATCCTCCTTCAGCTTCAAGTGCCACTCCAAGGTGTCGGCGGGGTCATCGGTGGTGCAGAGGATCTTCACGTTGGCCTTATGGAGCAAGGACACGGCATCGAAGCCCTCGCCGCGGAGCATGGCGGAGGTTTTGTCCCAAATCTCACGAGCTGTGGCGGCGGTGAGGGGGGTGGAGATGCCGAAATAGCGCTGCAGCTCCAAATGTGCCCAGTGGTACACGGGGCTGCCGATCAAGCGGGGCAGCACAGAGGCGAACTTCTCAAACTTCTCGTACTCGGGAGCGTTGCCCGTCACATAGTACTCGGGCACGCCGCAGACACGCATGACGCGCCACTTATAGTGATCGGCCTCCAGCCACAGCTGGGTCAAGTTCTCGTAGCGGCGGCGCTGGTAGATCTCACGGGGGTTGAGGTGGTTATGGTAGTCCATGATGGGACAGTCCGCCGCGTAGTCGTGGTAGAGGGTGCGGGCGGTGGCGGTATGCAGGAGAAAATCACGATCCATAAATGCTCTCATTAAAACTTCTCCTTATTGATCCACAGACCCAAGGCGGGGTTGGGGATGAAATAGATCTCCTCGCCATCGGGGAGGGTGTTGTAGCCGTAGGCGAGCTTTTCGGGGTCGTAGCGGCGTGCCATTTCCTCATAGTCGGCGGCTTGGAAGCCCACGGACTCGATCTCCTCTTTGGTGATGTCCTTCACGGCGTAGGTGATGGTGAAGCGGCCGTCGGAAGAGCCGTGAATAAGATGGGCGGCAGCGCCCATGTTGTCACGGAGGTCTTGGTTCTCAGGCTTCTCAAATTGCTCCAAGGTGTTGATGCGACCCTTGTAGCCGTACTTGCGGATCAGCTTGTCCACCTGCTCGTCCTCGCCGAAACGCTCGATACCGGGGGCAAGCACCAGCAGTTCGCCGCCGTCGGCGATAGCCATGCGGGTACGGTAGACAGACTTGTTGCCAAGCCAAGTGCTGTGGAACTCCTCGGGGGTCAAATACACCACGCACTTTTTGATGCCCGTGTCCACAAAGTCGATGTTCTTCTCCTGTGCCAAGGCGATGGCGGCCTCGAGGGCAGAGCGCTCCTCGCCGATGAAGAGACCGTGGGTGCGGATATTGCCAGCGGGGGCAGTGGTGACCGTCAGCACAAAGAGGATGGGACGATCCTTCAAGAAATGGGTCAAGGCATAGTCAAACACCTTGCGGACGGGGGTATGATCCTTGCCCATCATGCGCTCCATGCCGTAGACAGCGCCCACCATGTGGCTCTTGTTGATCATGTCTGCGCCGCCCACGCCTACAAAGAGGTTTTTGGCGTGGTTTGCCATGCCGATGACCTCGTGGGGGACGACTTGACCGACAGAGATAATGAGATCGTACTTCTCATCCATCACGCGGCGATTGATCTCCACATCCACCGCATCGTGCCACAAGCCCTCGGTGATCTCCTCGAGGTATTCAGCTGGCACTTCGCCGATCTTCATCACATCGGTGCGCCAGTTGTGGCTAAGGAACTTCTCATAGGGGATGTCGCCAAACATGTGCTTGGCCTCGGCCTCGGTGACGGGGACATGGGTGCCCAGTGCAGGGAGAATATCCACCTCACAGCCCATGTCCACGAGGGCGTGGTAGTAGATGTTGGTGATCAAACCCGAATTAGAGTGAAAACGGGTATAGTCGGGGGGGATAATGAGGACGTTGCGCAAGGAGCGACCCTCGAGGCTCTTCATAAGAGCGGCGGCGATCTCCTCACGGGAAAGTCCCAATTCATTTGCGGCGCGGCAGAAAATCTCCATACCGTCCACCTCTTACACGCCGCTGTAAGCGGAGAAGCCGCCGTCCACGGGGATGCAAACGCCCGTAACGAAGGAGGATGCCTTCTCGTCCACCAGGAACATCAGGGCGCCCAGCAGTTCCTCGGGCTTGCCGAAGCGACCCATGGGCGTACCTGCCACAATTTTGCCGCTGCGCTCGGTGGGGGTGCCGTCCTCGCGGAACATGAGGGAATAGTTCTGATCGGTGAGGAAGAAGCCGGGGGCGATGGCGTTGACGCGGATGCCAACCTTGCTAAAATGCACTGCCAGCCACTGGGTAAAGTTGGAGATGGCGGCCTTTGCGCCGGAGTAGGCGGGGATCTTGGTGAGGGGGGTGTAGGCGTTCATGGAGCTGATGTTGATGATGGTGCAGCCCTCGCGTCCCACCATATCACGGGCGAAAGCCTGTGTAGGCAGCAGCGTGCCCACGAAATTCAAGTCCATGACGAAACGGAAGCCCGCTTCATCCAAGTCGAAGAAGGACTTGGTCTCAGCCTCCATGTCGCCAAGCTCAAAATACTCCTTGTCGGTGTTGGCGCGGGGATTGTTGCCGCCTGCGCCGTTAATGAGGATGTCGCACTTGCCAAAAGCGGCCAGCACTGCATCATGGGCGGCCTTGACGCTCTCAGAGTCGGTGACGTTGCAGCTAAAAGCCATAGCCTCGCCGCCCTGCTCGCGGACTTCTTCCGCCAGTGCCTCGCCCTTGGAGAGGGTACGGTTCAAAATAGCGACCTTTGCCCCGCACTGGGCGAGGGCGCGGACAAACTCACTGCACAATACGCCTGCGCCGCCCGTCACAACGGCGACTTTGCCACGCAGGTCGGGTTTCAAAGTAAGATTCATAGGGATCTCCTTTAGCTTAAATCCTTAGTTCATATCCAAAATGTACTCGATGCCGCGGGCAACGCCGTCGGCGTCGCAGGAGCAGGTAATGCGGTCAGCGATTGCCTTCACTTCGGGTTCTCCGTTTTCCATGGCGAAGCCGATGCCTGCCTCACGGAGCATGGTGAGGTCGTTGAGACCGTCACCAAAGGCGAAGGTGTCCTTCCGATCAAGGCCGAGGTGGGCAGCCAGCGCCAGAAGGGCTGCACCCTTGTGAGCGCACTTGTCGTTGATCTCGATATTGTCAATGACGGAGCTGGACACGGCGAGGCCATCAAACATGGTGGGCAGCTGCTCCATTAAGCGCAGGCGCAGGCCACGATCCACGGTGAAAAGCTGGATCTTCTGCACACTGTCGCCGTTTTCGCGGAGGAACGCCTTCAACTCGGGGACGGGCTTTCTCAAACGGTGGAGCATCTCGCGGTAGTGGTCACTGCTGACCATGTCATCAATGCGCGCTTTGTGAGATACGGACATGAAAGCGGCGTTATGCTGATAGACATCGTAGAGGACGTTTTCCCTGTCCATGGCCTCGTAAACGGCGAGGGCAAGGGCATTGGGGATCTCGGCGCGGTAGATGACCTCGCCTGTCTCCAAATCTGCTACCTCTGCGCCGTTGATGGTGATGATATAGCGGACAAAGGGCAGCTCGCGGATGCACTGGGGCATGCCGCCGTAAAATCTGCCCGTGGTGGGAACGATGGCGTAACCCGCCTCAAAAGCCCGCTCCAAGGCGCGGCGATTGCCCTCGGTCAAACGCTTGTCACTGGTCAGCAGCGTGCCATCGAGGTCGAGGGCAATAATGCCTTTTACCTTACGCATTGTAGGCGCTGGAGGAGGTGTTGCCGCCCTTGCCCGTCCAGTTGGTGTGGAAGAACTGGCCGCGGGGCATATCGGTACGCTCATAGGTGTGAGCGCCGAAGTAGTCACGCTGGGCCTGCAGGAGGTTGGCGGGCAGGGACTCGGTGGTATAGCCATCGAAATAGCTCAGAGCAGAGGCAAATGCAGGGACGGGGATACCCACCTTCACGGCGTAGGCGATGACCTCGCGCCATGCGGGGACAAGCTGGGAGATGGTCTCGGCAAAGTAGTCGTCCATCAGCAGGTTCACAAGCTCGGGGTCCTTATCGAAAGCCTCCTTGATCTTGCCGAGGAACACGCTGCGGATGATGCAGCCGCCGCGCCACATGAGGGCGATGCCGCCGTAGTTGAGGTTCCAGCCGTGGGTCTTGGCAGCAGAGCGCATGACAGCGTAGCCCTGTGCGTAGGAGATGATCTTGGAGGCGTACAGTGCCTTGCGGATGCACTCGATGAAGGCGGCCTTGTCGCCCTCGAAAGCGGGGATAGCGCGGGGGAAGCGCTTGGCGGCAGCCACGCGCTCGCTCTTCACGGCGGAGAGGCAGCGGGAGAACACGGCCTCGCCGATGAGGGTCAGAGAAACGCCCTCGTCCAGAGCGGAGATGACCGTCCACTTGCCCATGCCCTTCTGGCCTGCGGCATCGAGGATGTGATCCACAACGGTCTCGCCCTTTTCATCCTTGTAGCCAAGGATATCGCGGGTGATCTCCACCAGATAGCTGTCAAGCTCCGTCTCATTCCACTGGGCGAACACCTCGTGCATCTCCTCAGCACTCATGCCGAGGCCGTCACGCATCAGCTGATAGGCCTCGCAGATGAGCTGCATATCGCCGTACTCGATGCCGTTATGGACCATCTTAACGAAATGGCCTGCGCCATTCTCGCCCACCCAGTCACAGCAGGGATCGCCATTGTCCACCTTGGCGCAGATGCCCTGCAGGATGGGCTTGACGAAAGGCCAAGCAGCCACAGAGCCGCCGGGCATGAGGGAGGGGCCGTTCAGCGCGCCCTCTTCGCCGCCGGAGACGCCGCAGCCTACATAGAGAAGGCCCTTGGACTCCACATAGGCGGTGCGGCGGGCGGTGTCGGGGAAGTGGCTGTTGCCGCCGTCGATGAGGATGTCGCCCTCTTCCAGCAGGGGGATGAGCTGCTCGATGAGGGTGTCAACGGCGTCGCCGGCCTTGACCATCATCATGACCTTGCGGGGCTTCTTCAAATTGGCAGCCAGCTCTTCGAGGGTGTAGGTGCCGATGATGTTCTTGCCGGCGGCGCGGCCCTCCACGAAATTCTTCACCTTCTCGGTGGTGCGGTTATAGACAGCAACAGTGAAGCCCTTGGACTCCATGTTCATGACGAGGTTTTCGCCCATAACGGCGAGGCCAACGAGGCCGATATCTGCTTTCTTCATAGCAATTGTTCCTCCCTAAAATTCTTTAGCGCTGCACGCGGGCGTTGCCGGCGTAGATGTCCCAAACCTGCTTTTCATCGGCAGGCTCACCGTAGTCGTTGAGGCTGGAGGCGGCGAGAACGCCGGTAGCCCAGCCGAACTGAGGCCACTTCGCAGGCTCCCAGCCCTTCAAGATGCCGTACAGGAGGCCGCCGGTAAAACCGTCGCCGCCGCCGATACGATCCATGACAGGGATGGTGCGGGGCTCTTCCACATACCACTCGTCACCTGAGAGCATGAGGCAGCCCCACAGATGCTCGTTGGCGGAGATGACCTGACGGAGTGTGGTGCCAAAGACCTTGGCATTGGAGTACTTGGCCTTCACCTCGCGGATCATGGCCTTGAAGCTCTCGATCTTGCCGGAGAGGTCCTTTCCGCCTGCCTCAGGGCCGGTGAAGCCGAGGCACAGCTGGAAGTCCTCCTCGTTGCCCACCAGAATGTCGGCAACGGAAGCAATCTCGTGGAAAGCCTGATGAAGCTCTTCCTCGCGGCCCTTCCAGAAAGTGGCGCGGTGGTTCAGGTCGAAGGAGACGAGGGTGCCGTGTGCCTTGGCAGCGCGGGCAGCGGCGAGGCAGAACTCGGTGGTAGAACGGCTCATGGCGGCGATGAGACCGGAGATGTGGAGGATGGCCACGCCCTCCGTGCCGAAAATGCGGTCGAAATCGAACTCGTCAGCGCTCAGGGTCGTGCCCACCTCGCCGGCGCGGTCGTTCCACACGCGGGGAGCGCGCATACCGAAGCCGGAGTCGGCGATGTTGAACTGATGACGATAGCCCCAAGGGCCGCCCTGATCCACCTCAACGCCCTCGTAGTTGATGTTGCGGCGGCGCAGGTCGTTCTTAATGAACTGGGCAATGGGGCTGCCCTTGACGAACTTGGTCAGCACCAGGCACTCGTTGCCCAGAGAAGATGCCACGTTCAGCACGTTGGACTCGGCGGAAGTGGCCTGCATGTAGAAGTGGTTGCTGTTGTGGACAGCCATACGGTTGTCGGGGGTGATGCGAACGCCCATGCTGGTGGGGCAAGCGATGGCATAGCGGTAGTTGCTGCGCAGATTCAGTTCCATAGCGGTTCGATCCTTTCTCGTATATGTGAGTTTTTGTTCCGTTTTTGATCTCTATGGTGCTATTGTACCCCATGAGAAAAAACAATGGAATTGCTTATTCTCCGAATCAATATTGCAAATTGGCGCATTTGGTGTTACAATGTGCAAAAAAGCGCAGGAGGTGACGGGATGAGCGCTATCTTTTCCTACCGTGACGAGGTGCTTTACAGCCATCACACGGTGGATCTGAACCCCGATCGGGAGTCCTTTTCCATGCACGCCCACGAGTGGATGGAGATCTATTATTGCATTTCGGGGCAGGGAACGTATTTGGTGGAGGGACAGCAGTACCCCCTCGAGGCAGGGGACATTTTCATCATGCGGGCGGCAGAGGCACATAAGCTGAATCTCCAGCCCGACACACCCTATGACCGCATCGCCATCCACTTCTCCCCTGCCCTCCTTTTAGGTCTTGATCCCGATGGCCATCTCCTGCGGCCTTTCCTTGATCGACCCTTGGGGCAGCACAACCGCTACAGCGTGGAAGATGATCCCAAGGGGCGCTTGCGGGCAGCTTTTGCCGACTTCGATTTTACCTCCATCCCCGATGTGCGCTTGCATCTCACGGCGCGGCTTTTACTGTTCCTCACCACACTCAACGGTATGTATGAGCCCGAGCGGTACGCCGCACCTGTGGGCGGTCTGTCGGGCGAGTTGGTAGCCTATGTGAACGAGCATCTTTTCGAGGATATGAC
Source organism: Oscillospiraceae bacterium (assembly GCA_017408915.1). Classification (GTDB taxonomy): domain Bacteria; phylum Bacillota; class Clostridia; order Oscillospirales; family Oscillospiraceae; genus Vescimonas. The sequence continues at coordinate 32,602 of JAFQTS010000082.1, forward strand.
GGTGCAGTCGGTGGCGGATGCTTTCTACCGCAGCCGTTCACAGGTGAACCGCATTTTTCGGCAGGCCACAGGCTCGTCACTGTGGAAATATGTGACCATCAAGCGGCTCATGGCGGCGCGGGCCATGATCCAGCGTGGTGAGAGCGCAGGAACGGCCTGCGAGGTGTGCGGATTCTCCGATTACTCCGCCTTTTACCGCCTCTATCGCACACAGTTTGGACACGCGCCGCGAGAGGATGCCAACACCATTCCATAAAAAATATTCGCCGAGGATTTCTTCCGAAATCCTCGGCTTTTTCCTTATTTTTTTCCTCTTCTCCGTGTCAAATGTTCCTCGCGGAACTGGCGTGGGGTGAGGCCGAAATGGCGCTTGAACACCTTGGAGAAGTAGTTCACATCGCCGATACCGCAGTGCTGGGCTACCGTCTGCACCTGAAGTTGGGTGTGCCGCAGCAGGTTGGCGGCGGTGTCCATCCGCACATCGGTGACATAGGCCGTCACCGTCTTGCCCGTCTCCTTATGAAACAGGGTGGAGAGATACCCCGCGCTGACATTGAGGGTGCGGGCAAGGTGCTGCAAGTGGAGGTCGGCAGCGGGCTCGGCCTCAATGTAAGTCACCGCCTTCTGCACGGGAGGCGAGTAATTCCGCAAGGCGTGCTGACGGACGAGGCGGCAGTAGTTCAGCATCATCTCCCCCATCAGTTCGCGGCCTTCGTCCATGTTGTGGATCAGCTCGATACGGGCGGCGAAGGCGGAGGAGATGCGGTCGAGGTGGAAGGGGTGGACGCCGCCCTGCTGGGCAGCCTTGCGGAGAAGAGTATTGCAGATGATGATGTAGTTTTTCATGTTGCGGACGGGGTCTGCCATGCGCTGCTCAAACATGGTGAGGGACACGTTGGACATCATCATTTTGGCGCGGTGGGTCAAGCCTTTCGCCACCGTCTCCATCATCTCGTTTTCGTAGGCGTAGCGCCGCTCCATGACCTTCATCTGCATAAGGACATCCTCGCGGCTGACCTTTTTCTCCATTCCATCGAGGGCGGCAGAGGCGGTGCTGTCGCGGCTCAGCTCCACGATTTTATAGGCGTTGCCCGTGCCCCACAGTGTCTCGGCAAAGGCGTTTACCAGCATCATCAAAGGGCTTTCATCGGGCAAGACAGGGACAGCGGAATAGTACTGCTTCAGTTGGGGAAGCCGCGATGCCGACATACCAAGGCGTTCCAACCCCTCCAGCAGCTGGGCCTCGGTGGGCTCATAGGACATGTACGGGCCAATGAGCAGGGCATCGGCAGAAAAAGGCTGGGGCAGAAGGATGCCGATATAGCGGCACATGAACTCATCGTTGATTTTATAAACGGTGTTCTCCTCAAGTGTCAAATCCTCGTAGCGATAGCCCGCTTCCAGCCCGAGGAAGTGGCGCAAGCCCAAATCGGGCACCTGCTCGTCCAGCCCCTCTCCGTTGACCAGCTCCGTGGGAATCCGCATTTTTTTCAGCACCTTCATGAGGTATTCCAGTTCCGCAGTGTAGTTCATGGCGGCCTCCGTTGCAAAAAATTCGGGATTGGTAACGTTTTCAGTCTTTTTCTCTTTCTAATTATTCCATATTTGCCCTTGTTTTTCAATAGTTCATATGAAAATTTTACTATAAAAGGTGAAAATTTTCCTCACGGTTTAGGGCGTATCTTGCTACTATATAGATAAGACTCGTACTGTGCGCTTTTTTGCACGAAAAACGGGCACAAAAGAAGGAAACTTTAGACACTAACAAATGAGAAAAGAGAGGAAATCCAACATGGCTAAGAAATCCCCCAAGCTGGATGCCAAGGGCTACCGTAAGTTCGGTATGCGCGACTGCCTTGCCTACGCCGCAGGCGATCTGGGCTGCAACATGAGCTTCTCCCTGAAGGGCACTGTTCAGACCTTCTGGCTGGTCTTCATGATGATGGAGACGGGCCTGCTGTCTGCCCTGCTGCTGATCGTGCAGATTTGGGACGCGATCAATGACCCCATCATCGGCTCTATGATCGACGCTGACCGCCGCAACTATAAGCGCGGTAAGTTCAAGACCTACATCCTCGTGGGCGCCATCGGCCTGACCGTCGCCGGCGCACTGGTGTTCATCCCCGCCCCCAATGCCAGCGTGGTGATGAAGGCCATCCTGTTCATCCTCGGCTATGTTATTTGGGACGCCTGCTACACCGTGGCAAACGTGCCCTACGGCTCCATGCTGTCTCTGGTGTCTGAGGACGCCGGTGAGCGTGCACAGCTGTCCACTTGGCGCTCCGTGGGCTCCATGATCGGTAACATCCTGCCCATGGTGCTGCTGCCCATGCTGATCTGGCGCAAGGAAGTGGACGCCAACGGCAACCCCATCCTGAACCCCGAAACCGGCGTGCAGGTGGAGACCCTGCTGGGTAACCGCGTGTTCGTTGCCGCCCTCATCATGGGCGTGCTGGGCCTCATCTTCTTCCTGTTCATGATCAAGAACATCACCATCCGCGTGGATGAGAACTCCGTCAAGACCAACGAGGGCGGCGAGAAGTTCAACGTTCTCAAGGCTTTCGGCAACTTCCTGAAAAACCGTGCCGCCATGGGCGCTACCGTGGCTGCCATGGCGATGTTCCTGGGTATGCAGGCTGCCAACACCGCCGTGACCATCATGTTCGCCACCTACTTCGGTCAGGCACGCCTGTCCGGTATCGTGCAGCTGATTGGCTTCCTGCCCATGTTCATCTTCATGCCCTTCATCAAGAAGCTGGTCAACAAGCATGGTAAGAAGGAGTGCGCTTCCGTGGGCGCTCTGTTCTCCATGATCGGCGGCTTCGTGATGTTCATCTTCCCCCTCATGGCCAACAAGACGTTGTCTCTGGTGGTCTATCTGGTGGCCCTTATCGTCTTTGGTCTGGGCATGGGCGTGTACACCTGCGTTTCTTGGGCTTTCATGGCAGACGCCATCGACTACAACGAGTGGAAGACCGGCAAGCGTGAGGAAGGCACCATCTACTCCCTGCACTCCTTCTTCCGTAAGCTGGCACAGGGCGTTGGCCCCTCCATCGTGCTGCTGATCATGGGCGCTCTGGGCTACGTCTCCGAGCTGGGTACTGCCGGTCAGAGCCTCGCTACCTCCTACAATATGTGCTGGCTGGTGGCTGCCCTGTACTGCTTCTCCGGCGTTGTGATGTTCCTGTCCATCAAGTTCATCTACAACGTGGATAAGAAGACCCTCGCCACCATGAACGACGAGCTGGCTACACGCCGCGCCGCCAACAATATCGACAGCGTGGGCGAGTAATTCTCCCCTTTCCCATCCGTAGTTTTTCAGCGGCAGGCAGGCCACGCCTGCCTGCCGCTGTCCATTGCAATAAGGAGTATTTCGCTATGAGAACTGTACTGAATTTCAACGCCGCATGGGCTTTCGGCAAGGGTACTGCTCTGCCCACCGCCATGCCCACCGATTGGGAACAGGTGAACCTGCCCCACTCCTGGAACGCCATTGACGGTCAGGACGGCGGCAACGACTATTTCCGCGGCACTTCCCACTATGCCAAGACCTTCGCAAAGTCCGAGCTGCCCGAGGCCGCCCAGTACTACTTGGAGCTGCGGGGCGCCAACTCCTCCGCCGATGTCTATCTCAACGGTAAGCTCTTGGCTCATCATGACGGCGGTTACTCCACTTGGCGCGTCAACATGACCGAGGCCATGGCAGAGGAGAACCTGCTGGTGGTGGCAGTGGACAACGCCGCCAACGAGACCGTGTATCCCCAGATGGCTGACTTCACCTTCTACGGCGGCCTTTACCGCGATGTGAACGTCATCTGCGTGGCTTCTTCCCACTTTGACCTTGACTACTTCGGCGGCTGCGGCATGATGGTCACTCCCGCTGTGGAGGGCGATAAGGCCACCGTGGCTCTGGAATCTTGGGTCACTGGCGTTAAGGATGGTCAGACCGTCCGCTACACCGTCACCGATGCTGCAGGTGCAGTGGTCGCCACTGCCGAGGGTCAGAAGGCAGAGGTCGTCATTGAGAACGTCCACCGCTGGCACGGCCGCAAGGATCCCTACCTCTACACCGCTAAGGCTGAGCTGGTGGAAGGCGACACCGTGGTGGATACTGTGTCCACCCGTTTCGGCTGCCGCACCTTCGAGATCGATGCCAACCGCGGCTTCATCCTCAACGGTGAGGAGTATCCCCTCCGCGGCGTGAGCCGTCATCAGGACCGCTGGGGCATCGGCAACGCGCTGCTGCCCGAGCATCACACCGAGGATATGGATCTCATCTGCGAGGTGGGCGCTACCACCATTCGTCTGGCCCACTATCAGCACGATCAGTTCTTCTATGACCTGTGCGACGAGCGCGGCATGGTCATCTGGGCTGAGATCCCCTACATTTCCAAGCACATGCCCACCGCCCGTGAGAACACCATTTCTCAGATGAAGGAGCTGGTGGTGCAGAACTACAACCATCCCTCCATCGTTGTGTGGGGTCTCTCCAACGAGATCTCCATCGGCGGCAGCGACGAGGACTTGCTGGAGAACCACCGCATCCTCAATGACCTGTGCCACGAGATGGATAAGACCCGCCTCACCACCATTGCAGCCGTGTCCATGTGCAAGATGGACGATCCCTACCTGCAGATCCCCGATGTGGTGTCCTATAACCACTACTTCGGCTGGTACGGCGGCGACACCTCCATGAACGGCCCCTGGTTCGATAAGTTCCACGCCACCCATCCCACCATCCCCATCGGCTGCTCCGAGTACGGCTGCGAGGCGCTGAACTGGCACACCTCCGATCCCCGTCAGGGCGACTACACTGAGGAGTATCAGTCCTTCTATCACGAGGAGCTCATCCGCCAGCTCTTTACCCGCAAGTATATGTGGGCTACCCACGTGTGGAATATGTTCGACTTCGGCGCTGATGCCCGCGCCGAGGGCGGCGAGAACGGTCAGAACCACAAGGGTCTGGTGACCTTCGACCGCAAGTATAAGAAGGACTCCTTCTACGCCTACAAGGCATGGCTCAGCGACGAGCCCTTCGTCCACCTGTGCTCCAAGCGCTACATTGACCGTGTGGAGGATGTGACGAAGGTGACCGTGTACTCCAACCTGCCCGAGGTGGAGCTCTTCGCCAACGGCGTGAGCGTTGGCAAGAAGAGTGCTGAGGATCACTTCTTCTACTTTGAGGTCGCCAACGTGGGTGAGACGAAGCTGGAGGCTGTGGCCGGCGAGTACCGCGACGAGAGCGTGATCCGCAAGGTGGACACCTTCAATGAGGAGTATCGCCTCAAGGAAGTGGGCGCCATCCTCAACTGGTTCGACATTGAGGAGAAGGAAGGCCGTCTCAGCCTCAACTCCAAGATGAGCGATGTGATTTCCACCGTCCGCGGCAAGCTCCTCTTTGCCAAGCTCATGGGCAAGATGCTGGGCGGCAAGAAGAAGGGTGAAAAGGCAAAGCCCATGGGCTTTGAGATGACCCCCGAGCTAATGGCGATGATGGGCGGCTTCACCGTACTGCGCCTCCTCACCATGGCAGGCGGCATGATGGATGCCAAGTTCACCAAGGAGGACCTCCTTGCGCTGAACCGCAAGCTCTCCCGCATCAAGGCTCCCAAGAAGTAAGAAAACTTCTGAAATTTGCAATAAAAAATCCCGAACCCACAGCGGTTCGGGATTTTTTTACTCTTTTTTATTCGCCTTTTCCAACAGCTTCGATGGCAGCGAGGAGCTTTCCCATCTCCTCGGCGCGGGGCACGCGGAGGCGGACACTGTTGCGCTCCATAGGCTCAAACTCCGTGCCCGAGCAGCAGAGAACGCCGTGCTTCATCAGCTCTTCCTGCAAGTCGAGCCGCTCATCGCGGTGCTGCAGCAGGCAAATGGGCACGCGGTCATCGGTGCAGGCCATGGTGAGGTTGTCGCCGCAGGCCTCGCGCAGGGCGGTTTTCATGGCGATGAAATCGCCGCTGTGGGAGTCGCCATAGGTGCGGTCAGACAAGGCAGCAGCCGCCATCTCGCGGGACAGTTCGCTCATCATGAAGGGGTTGGACACCTTGGAGATATAGCGAATCAAATCCTGCGTAGTGATGATGTAGCCTGCCCGCAAGCCCGCCAAGCCAAAGCCCTTGGAGAAGGTGCGGACAATGATGATGTTCTTATACTTGGGGCCCAGCGTCACCGCCGATTCCTCGCGGGGGATGAAGTCGCCGTAGGCCTCGTCCACGATGCAGTAAACGCCCAACTGCTCGCATCTTGCCAAAATCTGCTCCACCTCGGAAAGGGTCAAGGTCTGACCCGTGGGGTTATTGGGGCGGTCGATGTAGACAAGACTGGTATCGGCGCTGATGGCGTCCACCAAGTCGCTGACCTCCATACGCCATCCGTCCTCCTGCCGCGCAGGGA
>JAFQTS010000083.1 GCA_017408915.1 Oscillospiraceae bacterium
GGCCCAAGGCAGATCAGCGGGGTTCTTCTCAGCGAAGACGGGGATCTCCTTGCCGTTGACGACGATGGCGGTATCGGTGCTGCCGATCTCGGCGGGGCACTTGCCGTGCATGGTGTCGTACTTCAGCATATAGGCCAGATACTCAGCGGGGCACAGGTCATTGATGCCGACGATCTCGATCTCGGGGTGATTCAGGCTGGCGCGGAAGACCATGCGGCCGATGCGGCCAAAACCGTTAATACCAACTTTAATGCTCATAATTGTAACTTCCTCTCGTTATAAGTTAATATTCATTGATGGAATATATCAAACGTATGGTACGTTTAGAATTATATGCAATCCTTTATAAAATTGCAAGTCCGTTTTTTACAAAATTTTTTCTTTTTTCAAAATTCGGGAAAGTTTTACAATCTTCTTGTTTTTTTACCCTTCCTTTGGTATCATATGGCTGAATAGCCGCCTTTTTCCCCGCATATTTCCCGCTGCGGCTCGAAAGGCTAACACAGCAAGAAGGAGGGAGAACCTATGAGAGAACCGGATCGTGAACAACTGCAGATGATGGCAGATTTCCTGCCTTCCGTAGCGGCCTCTCTTCGCTCCCCCTTGGACAGCCTCCATCTGGCCGCACAGGGCCTCATTGCAAAGACGGGTGCTAACGGCCCCGAAGCGGCAATTTTGCGGCAGAGCTGTTTTAAAATGCTGCGGCTGGTAAACAATATGTCTCTGGCACCTCTTTTGGCCGATGACCTGCCCTTTTATCTCACCACTGCCGATTTGACGGCACTGATGACGAAACTGTATCAGCAGTGTTCGGCGCTGGCAGAGATGGCGGGGATCAAACTGACGCTGCAATGCGACGAGGGGATGCTCCCCTCCGCCATCCATCGGGAATATCTGGAGCGGGCACTGTGGAATCTTATCAGCAACGCCTTCAAGTTCACTCCCGAAGGCGGCGAAGTAACGCTGCGGGTGGAAAAGAGCGGAAAAACTGCACTTTTATCTGTTTCCGACACAGGAAGCGGCATTTCTCCGGAATTGATGGAGACGGTATTTAACCGCTGTCTCCATACTGACAGGCAAGATCCTCAGCCCCACGGTTTAGGTCTGGGTCTTCTGATCGCCCGCCGTGTAGCGGAGGGACATGGCGGACGGCTGCTGCTGGAGAGCCGCGAGGGCGTAGGTACGACGGTCACGTTGGCACTGCCTTTGCGCCGCGCCCAGCAAGAGGTGCTGCGCCAGCCTATTTTCGACTATGCCGGCGGTTTCAGCCCCGCCCTGTTGGAGCTGAGCGATGCGCTTCCCTTCCAGGCGTTTCTGGACGCCGAAGAGTAATCTCCCCTTTTGTAACAGGATGCCCCTTCTCACCCCGTACCATACAACGAGGTCACGACGATGAAGCAACAACGTGTATTGCTCGCCATGTCCGGCGGCGTGGACAGCACCGCTGCGGCGGTGCTGCTCTTGCAAGAAGGCTACCATGTGGACGGCGTCATGCTCCATCTCCACGGCGAAGCGGACGAAAGCGCCGAGCGAGATGCCCGCGCCGCCGCCGCCCATCTGGGCATTGGCTTTACGCTGCTGGATGGACAGGATACTTTTCGCCGCAGCGTGATTGAGCCCTTTATTGCCGACTATTGCGCTGCGCGGACGCCCAATCCCTGCATCCGCTGCAACGAGCGAGTAAAATTCGGTCTACTGCTGGATTACGCCTTGGAGCAGGGCTATGACTATCTCGCAACAGGTCACTATGCCCGTATTGAAAAGGACGAAAAGGGCATCGCCCACCTTCTGCGGGGTCTTGACCGCAGCAAAGACCAGAGCTATGTCCTGTGCCGCTTAACGCAGCACCAGCTGTCCCATCTGCTGCTGCCCTTGGGCAGTGTAGATAAGCCCTACGCCCGAAAGCTAACACAGGAAGCGGGGCTTTTGAACGCCGACCGTGGCGACAGTCAGGACATCTGCTTTATCCCCGACGGGGACTACATCTCCTTCTTAGAGCGAGAAGGTGTGGAACTGCAAAGTGGCAACTTTATTGACGAGGACGGCAATGTGCTGGGGCAGCACCGCGGTCTCCCCTGCTATACCATCGGACAGGGCAAGGGTCTGGGCATCGCCTTGGGCCGCCATGTGTATGTGCTGGAGAAAAACGCCGAGAACAACACCGTGACCCTCGGCGACAACGACCGCCTTTTCACCCACAGCCTCACAGCAAACGAGGTGAACTGGCTTGCGGGCGATGCCCCACAGGGTTCGTTCCGCTGCAGCGCCAAGACACGGTACTCTCAAAAAGAGGCTGCCGCTACGGCACAAATGCTGCCCGACGGGCGCTTGCAGCTGACCTTCGACGAGGCCCAGCGAGCCATCACCGCAGGACAGGCGGTGGTACTCTATAACGGCGAAGAAGTCCTCTGCGGCGCAACCATTGAATAAAAAAAGACACCCTCGCGGGTGTCTTTTTTTGCTTATTTACGCCTTTTCAAACACGGCCTTCACGGCGCGGTAGGTCATGTAGCAGTCTAACTTCGCCACCGTTTCACAGGGAGCGTGCATGCTCAGCACGGGCACACCTGCATCAATGGTGTCGATGTTGCGCTTTGCCATGAACTTGGCCACTGTACCACCGCCGCCCATGTCGGTCTTACCCAGTTCTGCCATCTGCCAGTGGATGCCGTCATCGTTGAGGATCTTGCGGAGCTTGCCCACCACCTCGGCGCTGGCATCGGACGCGCCAGACTTGCCGCCTGCGCCCGTATACTTGCAAAGGCCGATGCCGTAGTTCACCATGGCGGCGTTGCGCTTATCGTAGACTTCAGCAAAGTTGGGGTCGTAAGCCGCCGTCACATCGGCGCTGAGGCAGAAGGAGTTGGCATAGCAATCATAGAGCTTCACACCCTGTGCCTCGCACAGCTCAGCCATGAACTTATCAAATGCCTCGGACTGCATACCCGACACGCCCTCGGAACCGATCTCCTCCTTGTCGGCGAAGATGCACACAGCGGTGCGCGCAGGCTTATCCAGCGCAAACAGCGCTGCCAGCTCTGCATAGGCGCAGACGCGGTCATCGTGACCATAGGCGGAGATGAAGCTGCGGTCAAAGCCCACATCGCGGGCGCAGTAAGCGGGGACGGCCTCCAGCTCGGCGGAGATGAAGTCCTCCTCCACGATGCCGTA
>JAFQTS010000084.1 GCA_017408915.1 Oscillospiraceae bacterium
CAAGGCTGGTATGCAGGATTCCGAGTGCATCATCGCCGTGAACAAGAACGAGTCCGCCCCCATCTTCGAGGTGGCAGACTACGGCATCGTGGGCGATCTGTTCAAGGTCGTGCCCGAGCTGATCGAGTCCATCAAGGCTGCCAAGGCTGCTAAGTAAGCTCCACTTTACCGAATAAAAAACGGGCTGCGTAAGCAGCCTGTTTTTTTGTTTTCCTTGACCTTTTCTGCGGTTTCCAGTATACTGTTAACAATGTTGAACTGTTTGAAGGAGGACATCCTATGGCAATTTTTTCTATGATCGGTCTGCTGTTTTGCCCCTTGATCTCTCTGCTCAGTGCAGCTTGGTTCTATGTCCGCTGGCAGAATTCCGACCCCGAGGCCGAAAATGTACCCTATGAGAAAAAGCGTATGAAGATCAGCCTCATCGTTTTCGTGGTGTCGCTGGTGGTCTTTGGTGTTCTGAAGCTGATTTTTCCTTTTAACGTGTAAGGGTTCCACTGCTTTGTTAAGAAGCAGAAAATAGGCACAGTTGTCGCAAAATAGGTTGAGTTTTTCCTGTTATCAAGGGGAAAACTGTTGATTATTCCGTATTTACACGGGGATTCAGTTGTGATATACTATTCTGTGAATTGTTGTGTCCTTATGACACTGTTAAGAGAGATAGATAGGAGTTTGAGCAATTATGAACGTTGAAATTATCGTCTTTGTCGTATATCTGCTGTTCATGCTGGGCATCGGTGTGTTTTTCTTCATCCGATCCAAGGGCGGCAGCGACAAGACCTACTTCCTGGGCGGCCGTCAGATGGGCCCCTGGGTTTCCGCCCTGTCCGCCGGCGCTTCCGATATGAGCGCATGGGTGCTGATGGGTCTGCCCGCTTCCATCTACGCTGCCGGTATCGGTCAGGCGTGGATCGCCATCGGTTTGGGCATCGGCTATACCATCAGCTGGCTGGTGGAGGCACCCCGTCTGCGTAGATTCACCATCGCTGCAGACGATTCCATCACCGTCCCCCAGTATCTGACCAACCGTTTCCTGTCCAAGAGTAAGGCCCTGCAGATCATCTGCGCCGTGATCTTCCTCGTGGCCTACACGGTGTACGCCGCCTCCTCCATCAAGGCCTGCGGCACGCTGTTCAACACCGTTATCGGTATGGATCCCACGCTGGCTATGTACTTAGCAGCCCTTATCATCATCGGCTATACCTTCCTGGGCGGCTTCTCCGCCGTGTGCTGGACCGACTTCTTCCAGGGTATGCTGATGCTGGCAGCCCTGCTGGTCGCACCTATCTTCGCGCTGGCACTCATTCAGGGCGGTCAGGCTGCCACCACCATGGCAGAGCTGCCCGAGGGCTATTGGAACCTCTTCAGCAACTGGAAAGACGTGGTCTCCGGCCTTGGCTGGGGTCTTGGCTACTTCGGTATGCCCCATATCATCGTCCGCTTTATGTCCGTCCGCTCCGATAAGGATCTGCGCAAGAGTGCCAAGATCGGTATCTCCTGGACGGTGCTGATCCTCATCTTCTCCGTGGCTTCCGGCTGCATCGGTCACCTGCTCATGGGCGATCTCGCCGACAGCTCCACCGTCTTTATCCAGATGGTGCGTTTCCTGTTCCCCGCACTCATCAGCGGTATCCTGCTCTCCGCCATTTTGGCTGCTGCTATGTCCACTGCTGACTCTCAGCTGCTGGCTTCTGCCTCCGCCTTTGCCTCCGACGTGTATAAGCCCGTCATCCGCAAGGGCAAGGCCTCTGAGAAGGAGATGCTGTGGGCAGGCCGTGTGGTGGTGCTCATCATCGCGATCATCGCTGTGCTGATCGCCTCCAATCCCAACAGTGGTACCATTATGGGTCTGGTGGAGAACGCATGGGGTGTCTTCGGCGCTGCCTTTGGCCCCGCCATCATGCTGAGCCTGTTCTGGAAGCGCTTCACCTTCGAAGGTGCCGTGGCCGGTATCGTGGTGGGCGCTGTGGTGGATATCGCATGGCTGGCCTTCCTTGGTTCCACCGGTATCTACGAGATCATCCCCGGTTTCATCTGCGGTCTCATCGCCGCCGTCATCGCCTCCAAGTGCAGCAAGGCTCCCTCTGCCGAGGTGGAAGCCCTGTTCGACAAGGCTGTGAATCTGAAGGATTGATTTTTCATCAAACAACAAACCCCGAAGCCATAGGCTTCGGGGTTTTCTATGCGTTTACTTACTTGCAGAATTCGGGATAGCCGTCTTTGAGGCTGTCATCATACATGGCGCGGTCGCCGCCGATGAACTTGGGCCGCACACGAGCTGCCAGCACCATGGCGCTGCCGATGTGATTTTGGGGCAAACGCACGGGCACTGCCACCTTCTTAAGATGCATGCCGATCAGCGTGCCGCCGATGTCGAGACCTGCGTCAGCGCGGATCTCCTCCACGGCAACGGGATGGGTAAAGCTTTCATAGGCAGCAGTTGCAAAAGAACTGCCCGCCTTGGGCTGGGGCATCACATTGACGATCTCAGCGCCCACTACCGCATCATAGTCCACGATCAAGGCGCGGTTGAGATGCTCACAGCACTGGGCGGCGATGTAGACACCCATAGGGGCAAAGACGCTGTTGAGCCCATCGAAGATGGCCTTGCCCACCTCGGGGGTAGACCAGCTGCCCACGGCGTGACCTACCACCTCACTGGTAGAGCAGCCCACCACCACGATCTGACCGCCATGGAGCTTCGCTGCCTCGGCAAGCTGCTTGGCAGCCTCGGCGGCCTCCGCCTTCACCTGCAGCAAAAACTCTGCATTTTCCACATTGTGTACAACCAAACCTGCCATTGTATCGACCCAACCTTTCTTAGGAAAGTTCTTTCTTATATTGTAGTCCACAGGGGCGTCTTTTTCAAGACCTCCGCCAGCAAAACACCCAGCACGAGACCCACAACACCCTGCATGGCGTTACCCGCCACACCCAGCGCCGAGGCGGCGAAGCTGCCCATAATGACAGCGCCATAGAGGAAATATCCCGCGATCATGATAACTTCCGCCGCCACGCCGCCGATAGTGGCACGGAGTACGCTGTGCTTCATAGGCAGCGCCCGATAGAGGAGGGCGGCGACCATAGCCATCAGCGCCTTGGTGATGAGGGTGGCAGGTGCGTAGAGGGCAAAGCCGCTGAGGAGATCAGCCAGCATAGAGCCGATGCCTGCCGCCGCTGCGCCGTACCACGGCCCTAAAAAGAAGGCGCACAGCAGCACCACGCAATCGCCCAAGTTCACATAGCCGCTCACAGGTGCGGGAATTTGGATCACCATGGTAGCCACACAGGTGAGGGCTGCCAATAGCGCCGTAAAAACAAGTTTGCGGATTTTTTTATCTTTCATACGGCCATCTCCTTGCAATCCTTACTATAGTGTAGTATAGTAGGAATTGGTATTATTGAAATATCCAAAACAGTATGATTTATTAATACCAGATAGGAGTGCCTATGCTGACCTATACGCTGGAAAAGGGCGGGGAAGTGAGCCTGTATGAGCAGCTTTACCGCTATATAAAGGGGGATGTTCTGTCGGGAACGCTGTCGGCGGGGGAGAAGCTGCCCTCCAAGCGGACGCTGGCGGAGCATCTGCAGGTGAGCGTCATCACCGTGAAGAACGCCTACGAACAGCTGGTAGCCGAGGGCTACATCAGCGGCGTGGAAAAGCGTGGCTACTTTGTCTGCGACATTGACCGTCCCTTGACCGCACCCAAGGGTGCGGTGACGGTGGAGCCCACAGAGGAGAAAACATGGTTCATGGACTTCGTCGCCAGTTCCACCGCCACGGAGTTTTTCCCCTTTACCACATGGGCAAAATTGATGCGCCGCACCATTTTGGAGCGGGATACGGGGCTTTTGCGCTCCACGCCCTCTACGGGCGCTGCGGAACTGCGCCGCGCCATTGCCCGCTACCTCCACCAGTTCCGCGCCATGACCGTTTCCCCCGAGCAGATCATCATCGGCGCAGGTACGGAGACACTCTATAGCCTTTTGGTGCAGCTGTTGGGTCGCGAGAAGTGCTACGCCGTGGAAGACCCTGGCTACAGTAAAATCAGCCGCATCTATGGCGGCAACCAAGTGGCGGTGCGCTATGTCCCCTTGGATGAAGCGGGCTTGAGTGTGGAAAAGCTGCGGCAGACAGAGGCGGATGTGGTGCATTTGTCCCCCTCCCACCATTACCCCACAGGGATCGTCATGCCCATTGCCCGCCGCCGTGAGCTGCTGCGCTGGGCAGCGGAAGGGGAGGGGCGGTATATTTTAGAGGACGATTACGACAGTGAGTTCCGCTTCGTAGGTCGCCCCATTCCCACCCTATATTCCGTGGATGAGCATAGCCGCGTCATCTATCTCAACACCTTCTCCAAGACCATTGCCCCCTCTATCCGCATTAGCTATATGATCCTGCCGCCTCATTTGCTGTCGGTCTACCGCGAGAAGTTGGGCTTCTACGCCTGCACCGTGTCGGCCTTTGAGCAGTATACGCTGGCCTCCTTCCTGTCGGAGGGGCATTTTGAGCAGCATTTGAGCCGCATGCACAAGCGGTATCACCAAAAGCGTGATGCCGTCATCGACTGCATTCACCGCAGCGCCCTTGCCGCCGAAATTACGGAACAGGATGCAGGCTTGCACTTCCTCGTCCGCTTGGATACGAACATGAGCGATGAAGAGCTGCGCCGCCGCGCTGCGGAAAGCGGCCTAAGGTTAGCATTGCTGTCGGACTACTATGCCGACCCCACCGCCGCGCCACACCATGTGCTGGTGGTGAACTACGCAGGCTTGGAACTGGAACACCTCCCCGAAGCGCTGGAACGCTTGGGAAAGATCATCAAGGAGTAACGACCATGTACGATGAATTGACGAAACAGGATATTGCGAAAATGCAGGAGGAGATCGACTACCGCGTGCAGCAGCTGCGCCCCAAGCTCATTGAGGATGTGCAGACCGCCCGCGCCTTCGGCGACCTCAGCGAGAATTTTGAATATAAGTGCGCCAAGCAGGACAAAAACCGCAACGATGCCCGCATCCGCTACCTCCAGCGCATGATCAAGACTGCCAAGGTCATTGAGGAGAAGTCCGCTGACGATAGGGCAGGTCTTTACGACACGGTGGAGATCTTGATGGAGAATACAGGACGCAGCCGCTCCATTCAGCTGGTGACCACCCTGCGGCAGGATGCCTTGAAGGGCTGGATCAGCAAGGAATCCCCCGTAGGCCGCGCCGTGATGGGTCATCGGGCAGGGGAGCGGGTCTATGTGGACATGGAAAACGGTAAGGGGTACTATATTCAAATCCTCTCCATCACTAAGGGCAGCGACGATGGCTCGATCCCCATCGGCAGCTTTTAGGCGTGAAAAAAGCACCCTTTCGGGTGCTTTTTTGTCGTTACAGCAGTTCTTCAAAAGAGCGGATGGTGCGGTGGCAGATGGCTTGGAGTTCCTCCCATTCGCCGCGGAAGAAGTCGTCGTACACGCCCACAACCTCCATTCCTGCCTCACGTGCGGCGCGGCAGGCGGCGGTGGAGTCATCGTACATGGTGCATTCCTCGGGGGTGACACCCAGCTGGGCAGCCACTTTGCGGTAAATCTCGCTCTTGCGCTTATCAAGTCCCATCTCTTGGGCGAAGAAGATTTCCTCGAAATATTCGTTAAGGCCGTGGCTCTCCAGTGCGTCGCGGCAGTGGGAGGGGACGCAGGAGGTCAGCACTGCCATCCGCTCTCCCTTGGCGCGGCACTTGTCGAGATATTCCCGCACACCCGCCTTGATGGGGACGGTGTGATAGAGGTCGCCCGCCAAGTCCATCCACTCGGCGATGATCTCCTCGCAGGATTCTTCTAAGTTGCCGTATTCCTTGGTAAACACCGCCGCCAAAGGCAGTGCCGTGTGGGCAACGCCCTCGTAATATTCCTGTGTGTAGGGCAGACCGTGGTTCTCCAAAAATTTCACATCCACATCGTGCCAAATGCCGTTGGAGTTAATGAGGGTGCCGTCCATATCGAAAAGGAGCATGATCGTGACCTCCTGAGAAAAGTTTTTTCTGTTGCTCTTGCCAATTCAAAGCGATAGTGCTATTATCATACCATCGTTTTGAGATAAAGTAAATATTTATGCGAAAAGAGATGATCCCTATGGGCAATTACAATTACAAAAAAGGTATTTCGGCAATGCTTTGCTGCTTCCTCATTTGGGGATTCCAGCCTCTGTACTGGTATCTCTGCGAGGGGATGGACACCTTCTTCCTGCTGGCCTGCCGCATTATCTGGGCGGCGGTGTGCTGTTTATTGCTGCTGAAAATTCAGGGGAAGCTCCCCCAGCTGAAGGCCGCCTTTATGGATAAGCAGGTGATGAAGCGTGAGATCCCCGCCATGCTCTTTATGCTGGCGGACTGGGCCATCTACCTTTGGGCGGTGCAGCACGGCCGCGTGCTGGAGTGTTCCCTTGGCTACTATATCCAGCCCCTTGTGGTGTTTACCTTCGGCGCGGTGATCTTTAAGGAGAAGCTCTCCTGGCGCCATTTGGTGATCCTCGCCATTGTGGTGGTGGGTATCGTACTGGGTACCAACGGCTTCGGCGTGCCCTATGTGACCATTTCACTGGCGGTGCTGTTCGCCATCTATGCCGCCATTAAGAAGAGTCTGACCATTGATTCCATCGTCAGCACCAGTATGGAGATCATTATGATGGTGCCCCTGGCACTTCTGTTCATCCTGTTCTTCCGTATGGGCGACAACGGTATGGCCTCTGTGGACTTTACCCGTCAGATGCTGATCATGGGCTCCGGTGTGGTGACGGCAGTGCCCATGCTGTTCTACGCTGTGGGCGTGCGGAATCTCCCCATGATGACCACCGGTATTTGCCAGTATCTCAGCCCCACCATCGGTATTTTCTGCAGCATGATCATGGGCGAGATGCTGACCCGCGACAAGCTGGTGAGTTTCTACTTCATTTGGGCAGGCGTCATCCTCTATGTCCTCAATATGTTCTACGAGGAGCGCAAGAAGAATCATCAAACGGCATAACGACCCTTTCAACGGCTTGGACAGATCGTCCGAGCCGTTGTTGTTTACAAACGGGAAAAAGCGTGGTATAATCCACAATGTATGACTATATAAAGGAAGAGGAAAGCTATGGGAAAGCTGATCGTATTTGAAGGAACGGACGGTTCGGGCAAGGCGACCCAAACGGCGATGCTGTGCGAGGCTTTGGAAAAGCGTGGCGTGCCCTTCAAAAAATTGGAGTTCCCCCGCTACAGCGAGGAGTCCTCGGCGCTGATCCGCCTGTATTTGGGCGGCGCTTTCGGCAGCAAGCCCGACGATGTGAACGGCTATGCCGCCGCCATGTTCTATGCCGCCGACCGCTACGCCTCCTATAAGCAGGATTGGGGCAAGTTCTATGAAGAGGGCGGCTTGGTGATCGCCGATCGCTACACCACCTCCAACGCCGTTCATCAGACCTCCAAGCTGCCCCCCGAGGAGCGACAGGCCTTCCTCGACTGGCTCTTCGACTTTGAGTACCGCCTTTTGGGTCTCCCTGCCCCCGACCGCGTCATGTACCTCGACCTCCCCACGGAGGTGACGGAGCAGCTCATGCGCCGCCGCGAGAGCGATACCCACACCCACGCCGACATCCACGAGCAGGATAGCGCGTATCTGCGCCGCTGCCGTGAAAACGCCGTGTTCGTGGTGGAGCGCTGCGGCTGGGAGAAAGTTGATTGTGCAAAGGATGGAGTCTTGCGCTCCGTTGAGGATATCCACAGCGAGATCGTGGAGCGTCTTAGTGACCTCCTGTGATCGCCAAGAGAAAGGAAACCGTTATGGCAAACGAGAAAAATAAGTACGAAACGGCGTATTATAACGCTGAGGAAGTGCGCCGTCAGAGCGCCGGAAAGAAAAAGAAGAAAAAACGCAGCGGACAGGCTGTGGTGCTGTATCTTCTGTGTGTGCTGGTGGTGTCCTGCCTGCTGGCGGGCATCGGCTGGCTGCTGGTGAACGATATGTGCTCCCTCAACAAGGACTATGTGGAGGTTGCCGTCGCCATTGAGGAAGAGGACTCCATGGGCGACATCGCCACGAAGCTGAAGGATGCCGGGCTTATCAACCACCGCTGGTTCTTCAAGCTGGTGGGCGGTATGTTCTTCGATGCGAAAAAGACCATCGACCCCGGTGAGTGGACGGTCAACAGTCAAATGGACTACCGCGCCCTGATCCGCAATATGCACGACTACGAGGCAGACCTTGTGGAGGAAGAGGGCTGGATCAGCGTTACCATCCCCGAGGGTATGATGGTACACGAGATCCTGCAGCTGCTGGCAGACAAGGGTGTTGCCACCTATGAGGAGCTGGAGGATGCTTGCGCCAACTTCGAGTTCCAGGACTATGAGTTCCTGAATGATGAGCTGCTGGGCGATATTCGTCGTATGGAGGGCTATCTCTTCCCCGACACCTATGCCTTCGACCCCGACCGCTCTGCCGTCTATGCCATCGACACCATGCTGACCAACTTTGTGCTGCACTTTGATAACGAGTTGATGGCCGATATCCGCGGCTCTGCCTATACGTGGGAGGAGATCATCACCATGGCCTCCATCATTGAGAAGGAAGGTATCGGTGATGAGACGGAGCGTAAGAACATCGCATCTGTCCTCTACAACCGTATGAATACCACCGACCGTGAGACCTACGGCTATCTGCAGCTGGATACCACCATCTACTACTCCCTCTATATCGAGGGCAAGGATAAGACCGACTTCGATCTGGAGAAGGATACGCCCTACAACACCTATAAGTATCCCGGTCTGCCTGTAGGCCCCATCTGCTGCCCCGGTATGAGCTCTATCCGCGCCGCTGTCTATCCCAACGATACGGATTACTTCTACTTTGCAGCAGGTAAGGATGGTGTGAACCACTTCTTCTCCACCTATAATGACCATCTCAACTTCGTTAACAGCGACATGTATCAGCCCGACTAATGAACTGGAAAAAGCCTGAATTGCTGTCCCCTGCAGGGGACATGGAAAAACTGAAAATGGCGGTGGCCTACGGCGCAGATGCCGTCTATTTGGCGGGCACATCCTTCGGTATGCGCTCCTTCGCGGGCAACTTTACCGATGATGAACTGTCTGCCGCCGTGCGCTACGCCCACGACCACGGGGTCAAGACCCATGTGACCGTCAACACCATGCCCCGTAGTGGAGAGGTGGACGCACTGCCTGCCCATTTGGAGCGGCTGGACGCGGCGGGTGTGGATGCCCTCATTATCGCCGATTTGGGCGCATTCACCATGGCGGGGAAGTATGCCCCTCACTGTGAGCGCCACATCAGCACCCAGCAGTCCATCGCCAACTATGCCGCGGCTCAGAGTTGGTTTGACTTGGGGGCAAAGCGGGTGGTTTTGGCTCGTGAATTGAGCCTCCAAGAGGTTGCCGAGATTCGCCGCCGTACCGATCCTCAGCTGGAGATCGAGGTGTTCGCCCACGGCGCTATGTGCGTGTCCCATTCGGGAAGATGCCTGCTTTCCAACTATATGACAGGCCGCGATGCCAACCGTGGTGCTTGCGCCCAGCCCTGCCGCTACCAGTACGCACTGGTGGAGGAGAAGCGCCCCGGCGAATATTTCCCCGTGTTCGAGGACGAGACGGGGACGTACATCATGAACTCCCGGGATATGTGTATGATCGACCATTTGGACGATCTCATGGAGGCGGGTGTGGACTGCCTCAAGATCGAGGGAAGAGCCAAGTCCGCCTACTATGCCGCCATCGTTACGGGCGCATACCGCCATGTGTTGGACGATGTGGCGGCAGGCCGCCCCATTGATCCCGTGTGGCGCGACGAGGTGGAGCATGTAAGCCACCGCCACTATGCCACGGGCTTTTTCTATGGCCCGCCGGGACAGTACTATGAAAACTCCCGCTACATCCGCGATTGGCAGATCTGCGCCGTGGTGACGGACTGTGACGAGGATGGCAACGCTACCTTGAGCCTCCGCAACAAGTTCGCCGCAGGAGATGTGCTGGAGGTGGTGGGCCCCGACACCAAGCCCTTTACCATCACCGCAGAGCCTATGGTGGACAGCGAGGGCAATGAGCTTCAAGAGGTGAAAACGCCCCAAATGGTGTTCCGCATGCGCCTTCCCAAGGCTGTGCCGCCCATGAGCTTCCTCCGCCGCGCCGCCGACTTGAGCGCGAAAGACTAACCATCATCAAAAGACCGCCTGCGGGCGGTCTTTTTGTGATTGTGCCTAAAAAAACTCCACTTTCCCGTTGACAATGACGAAAGATGTGGTAGAATAATTGCATACGCAAAAGCGATGAGGAAACCAGTTCGCCCGTGCCGCCCAGAGCGAGAAGGGGATAGTGCAAGCCCTTCGGGACAGGTTAAGCGGACAGCCACTTCCGAGCTGACGGTGATGAGCCGTCCGATTTGTCCCCGATAGAGGACTTCTTGAGATGATGGCATTTGCCGTCAAATTAGGGTGGTACCGTGAAGCTGCGCTTCGCCCCTATGTGTGGGGCGGGGCGTTTTTTGTTTAGGTAATTCAAAAATTTAGAATAGAAAAGGAGTAACCATTATGTCTCATCCCTATCATGGTCTCAACGAACTGCGCGAGATGTTCCTGCGCTTTTTTGAGACGAAAGACCATCTGCGTCTGCCCAGCTTTTCCCTGATCCCTCAGAACGATGCCAGCCTCCTGCTCATCAACTCCGGCATGGCGCCCATGAAGCCCTACTTCACCGGCGAGCAGGTGCCTCCCCGCCGCCGCGTCTGCACCTGCCAGAAGTGCATCCGTACCGGCGATATTGAGAATATCGGTAAGACCGCACGCCACGGCACCTACTTTGAGATGCTGGGTAACTTCTCCTTCGGCGACTACTTCAAGCGCGAGGCCATTCACTGGTCTTGGGAGTTCCTGACCTCCCCCGAGTGGGTGGGTTTGGAGCCCGATCGTCTGTACCCCTCCGTGTTCGAGGGCAACGAGACTACCCCCGCCGATGACGAGGCTTTCGACATCTGGAACAAGGAGATCGGCATCCCCGCTGAGAACATTTTCCGTTTCGGTAAGGCCGACAACTTCTGGGAGCACGGCTCCGGCCCCTGCGGCCCCTGCTCCGAGATTTACTACGATCGCGGCATCGAGTACGGCTGCGGCAAGCCCGACTGCACCGTGGGCTGCGACTGCGACCGCTATATCGAGGTGTGGAACAACGTCTTTTCCCAGTTTAACAACGACGGCAACAACAACTACACGGAGCTGAGCCAGAAGAACATCGACACCGGCATGGGTCTTGAGCGCCTTGCCTGCGTGTGCCAGAATGTGAAGAGCCTCTTCGATGTGGATACCGTTATGAACATCACCGATAAGGTCTCCGAGATCACCGGTGCTCACTACGGTGAGAGCGAGAAGAAGGATGTTTCTCTCCGCATCATCACCGACCACATCCGCTCCGCCGCCTTCATGATCTGCGACGGTGTCCGTCCCACCAACGAGGGTCGCGGCTACGTGCTGCGCCGTCTGCTGCGCCGCGCTGCCCGTCACGGTAAGCTGCTGGGCGTCAACGATCCCTTCCTCTTCAATGTGGTGGAGACCGTTATCCACGAGAACGAGGGTCACTATCCCGAGCTGCGCGAGCGCGCTGAGTATATCACCAAGGTCATCCGCGTGGAGGAGGAGAACTTTGCCAAGACCATCGATGCCGGTATGCGCATCTACAACGAGATGATGGCTGCTCACAAGGCCAAGGGCGACACCGTCTTCTCCGGCGAGAACGCCTTCGATCTGGCTGCTACCTACGGTTTCCCCATCGACCTCACCATCGAGATGGTGGAGGACGAGGGCATGAGCGTGGATATGGACGCCTACTACGCCAAGCGCGAGGAGGACAAGGTGCGTGCCCGTGAGGCTCGTAAGGCACTGGGCGATCTGGGCTGGGCCGGCGTGGAGTTCGGTCAGGACATGCCCGCCACCGAGTTCGTGGGCTATGACTACGATGCCATCGACGATGCCAAGGTGCTGGCAATCGTCTCTGACGGCGAGCATGTGGACGAGATCGTGGCCGGTATGGATGCCATCGTGGTGCTGGATCAGACCCCCTTCTATGCTGAGATGGGCGGTCAGACCGCTGACCACGGCTATCTCTGCGACAGCGCCGACGAGAGCGTGGAGAATTTGGAGGGTAAGGGCAACGCTCTGTCCTTCGAGGTCAACAACGTGCAGAAGAATAAGGGCGACAAGTATATGCACTACGGAAAGCTGCTGCGCGGCAGCTTGAAGGTGGGCGATACGGTCACTGCTTCTATTGATACCGAGCGCCGCGCCGCCATTCGCCGCGCCCACAGCGCTACCCACCTGCTGGATGCCGCCCTTATGAAGATCTTGGGCGACCATGTCCATCAGGCAGGCTCTTTGGTTGAGCCCGATCGTCTCCGCTTCGACTTCAGCCACTTTGAGGGCGTGGACGCGCACACCCTGCAGCTGATCGAGAACTTGGTGAACAGCTGGATCATGGCAGGCCACAGCGTCGTCACCGAGGAGCTGCCCATTGAAGAGGCCAAGCAGAAGGGCGCAGTTGCCACCTTCGGCGAGAAGTACGGCGATGTTGTCCGCGTGGTGGAGATGGGCGATGTGTCCGTGGAGTTCTGCGGCGGTACGCATCTCGACAACACCGCTAAGGTCGGCTCTTTCCGCATTGTGTCCGAGGGCAGCGTGGCCTCCGGCGTGCGCCGTATCGAGGCCGTGGTGGGCGCTGAGGCTCAGCTGAGCATGATGAATGACCGCGAGAAGCTCCGTGTGGCTTCCGGTCTGCTGAAAACCTCTCCCGACCTGCTGTGCGGTCGTATCGGTGACCTCCTGGACGAGATCCGCGAGTACAAGCGTCAGATCGAGCAGTTCAAGGCCAAGGCCTCTGCCGGCGGCGCTGACGATATGCTGAAGAATGCCGAGGATGTGGGCGGTATCCATGTGGTCACCGCCACCGTCACCGAGGGCGATGCCAACAGCCTCCGTCAGCTGGGCGATCTGCTCCGCGATAAGGACAGCGCCGTGGTGGCCGTTATCGCACTGGTGAACGAGAAGCTGAGCCTGCTGGCTGTCTGCGGTAAGGATGCTGTTGCCAAGGGCATCAAGGCCGGCGACATCATTAAGACCATCGCCCCTATCGTGGGCGGTAAGGGCGGCGGTAAGCCCGACAGCGCCATGGGCGGCGGCAGCGATAAGTCCAAGGTCAACGAGGCTTTGGCTGCTGTGAAGCCCTTCGTCAGCGAGAGAGTGTAAGGAATTCCCTAAAAAGGAAAGGAGATACGATCTATGCGTAACGATTGTTTGTTCTGCGCCATCATCGATGGTGACATCCCCAGCAAGAAGGTCTATGAGGACGATCTCTGCTACGCCTTCTATGACATCGAGCCTCAGGCTCCCGTCCACTTCCTTGTGGTGCCTAAGGAGCACATCTGCTGCGCCCGCAAGATCGACGAGACCAACGCTGCGGTGGTTGCCCACTGCTTTGCCGCCATCGCCAAGATCTGCAAGGAGCTGGGCTGCGAGGATTACCGCATCGTCAACAACTGCGGCGATCAGGCAGGTCAAACTGTGAAGCACCTGCATTTCCATGTGCTGTCCGGCCGCGACATGACCTGGCCTCCGGGCTAAGAGACCGAATTGGAAAAGACCGCCTTCGGGCGGTCTTTTTTCTGCGCTGATTGTTTACACCTTGTTACTTGTTTCTCCCTTGCCAATATGCTACAATATGCCAAAATGAAGGAAAGGAAGGTCACAGGGCCATGGATAAAAAGCAGCAGCATCATACGGTGATGGACTATCTCCGCTGGCGCGGTGACCTCACCTTTGCCGCCGACCCCTTCAACGAGGTGGATCAGCTGATTTTCTGCATCATCGCTTACCTCAATTTCCGCCGTTTTCCCTCCCTTACGACGGTGAAGGCGGGGGAGGCGACGTCCCTCCGTACCCTCGCGCCGCTCATGCGCAGTGAGGACGAGCAGCAGGGGCTTTCTCAGTTGGAGTATCTCCCCCTCCTCCGCGCTACGGCGGAGAGCCGC
Organism: Oscillospiraceae bacterium; assembly: GCA_017408915.1. Classification (GTDB taxonomy): domain Bacteria; phylum Bacillota; class Clostridia; order Oscillospirales; family Oscillospiraceae; genus Vescimonas. Next base: position 14,049 of record JAFQTS010000084.1, read on the forward strand.
CGCTTTGGTGAGGTGGGCATCTTCGGCTACGTGACGGAGAAGGATATTTCCGAGGAAAAGCAGTTCGATGCTGTGACGTTCCGTCTGCCCGACGGCAGTCTCTTTTGCGCCTTCATGGGTACGGACACCTCTATCATCGGCTGGAAAGAGGACTTGAATTTGAGCCATCTTCCCGCCGTTCCCGCCCAGCGGCGGGCGGTGGCGTATGTGGAAGCGATCGCCGCTGCCAACCGCGGCAGACTGCTGCGCCTTGGCGGTCACTCCAAGGGCGGCAACTTGGCCATGTATGCCGCCCTCAACGTGTCGTCCCGTGTGCAAAAGCGCATTGCGGCGGCCTATAATAACGATGGCCCGGGTTTTGCCGTATCTCCGTGGAAAGAGGAGCGTAATCTCCCTATGGCGGAGCGCATCCACAGCTATATCCCAGCCGAATCCATCGTAGGTGTCCTTTTGCAGCAGCAGGAGAACTATACGGTCATCCACAGCGACCAGCACTTTTTGCTGCAGCATGAGCCCATGTCATGGAGCGTCATGGGCAATCGCTTCGTTACCTTGCCTCAGCGCTCCCAGTTGGGGCAGATCAGCGAGCGATTGGCAGACAAGTGGGTGGAAGAACTGAGCCTTACCGAGCGCCGCGCCTTTTCCGATGCTCTCTATGAACTTCTCAGTAACGGCGGGCAATACGCCACCTTGGAGGAGGTGTGGCAGCACGGCGGCGAGCTGCTGCGGCGCTACCACGAAAGCAAAGAGGAAAAGAGCGCCATCCACGCCGCCGCTGACCGCTTTACGCAGCTGTGGAAAGAGGAGATGAAGCGCCACGCGGAGAAGGAACTGAAAGAGGCGCGGCAGGGCATGAAGGAGACGGCAGATGCCCTGCGCCGCCGTCTGTTGGAGAAGAAAAAGAAGTGAGGAACGAGAGAGATGGACAAGAAGCAAGCATGGATTGAACTGGTGGAGCGGAAGTCGAAGCACTACCTCAACTTAGGGGACGGCGGTTTCGATGAACATATGAAGGCGCATTTGGTGGACTGTAACTACGAGGAGCAGTCCGTCACCTACCGCTTTGAGACCCAGAAATGGCAGATCAACGAGCGGGGCGGTATCCACGGCGGCGCCATTGCGGGCATGTTCGACACCGCCTTTGGCGTGGTGGCGAATCTCACCGCAGGGGATAACGAGGCCACCACTACCGATATGACCATCTCCTTCCTCCGTGGGGTGGAACTGGGCATGGAGGTGGACTTGAAGGTCTACATCGTCAAGGCAGGCCGAAGCCTCATTCGTCAGCGTGGTGAGCTCTACGATGCCGCCACGAAGAAGCTGCTGGCAACAGGCAGCGGCAGCTGGATGCCCCTGTAAGCAGAAAATACGGCACATTCGATCAGTACTGTCGGATGTGCCGTATTTTACATTGTCTTTATTATTTCATCAAGATTTCTCTTGCCGTAAACGATACGGATGATAGAGATCACTTTTTCTTCGTAATGGGCTTTGTAGTAAATGACATAATGATCAACTGAAAGTTTACGAATCGTCTTGTCGGCTAAAAAGTCGTTATCAACGGGTGCGCCGGAATCAGGGAAGATGCGAACCATATCGATCAGCTCAAAGAGTTTTCTGCCAAGATTCTGTGCAGCGTTGGGATTGGCTAAATCTACCGCTATGTAGTGCAGGATTTCATCCAAGTCCTGCACTGCTTTCTCGGTGAAGCGATAGGAATACTTACACTCCATACTTCTCCACCATTCTTGCTCTTACAGAATCACCGTCTACGGTTTTGCTGTTCTCAAGATCGGAAAGGCCGTCATTCACAAGCTTTGCCTCGTAAATCTTGCCAATTGTTTTTTCATAGTACTCAATATCCATCACAACAAGCCTACCATAGCCGTTTTTTGTGACGAACACAGGGCCGCCTGCAGCACAACGGCGTTCAATTTCAACGGTGTTTTTGAGATCGCGCATGGGAATGATCGTCATAATGCAATACCTCCATTAATAGGATGTGCTTTGTGTCTAAATTATATGCCAAATTAAGCCACAAGTCAATAGCGTTTGAGGAAAGATTCCCTGTAAAACCATAGAACAACGACCCGAAGGGATGTCCTTCGGGTCGTTGTAGTTTTCGTTTTTACCTTCTCCGTCCCTTGTAGGAGAAGCCGAAAATGAGGCCGCAGACGCCGCCCACAATGTGGGTCAGCTGCGAAACGGTGTCGCGGTTTAAGATGCCGTCCAGCAGTTCGCCGCCCAAGTAGAAGATCACCACAAGGATCAGCGTGATGGGGATGCCCTCTTTCCGCATCTCCGTGAAGGAGGACAGGACGATCATCATAAAGACGATGCCGCTTGCACCGAGAAGGACGGTGTTGGGGAAGAACACGAACTGCACGAGACCCGTCACCAGTGCCGTCAGCAGGATGGAGAAGAAAATGGTGCGGTGACCGTACTTTTCCTCCACCACGGGGCCAACCAGCAGCAGGAGCAGCATATTGTTCATATAGTGGCTATAGTCCGCGTGACCCAAAACATGGGTGAACATACGCAGATACGTCAGCGGATCGCCCAAGGAGGAGCGATAGACGCTAAAATAGCGATAGGTGGTGGCGCCATCCGTCCAGTTACCCAAAATGAGGGCAATGAGGGAGAGGAGGGCGAAGGTCAGCAGCACAGGGGCGTTAAAGCGGATCACAATGCGTCTCACGGAGAATACCTCTTTTCAAAATCTCTTGGGTATAGTATACTACATTTGACGAAATTTGTAAACGGGGGAGCGGGAAAATGAAGAAACGCTGGAAGATCCTCATTGGTATCGTGGCTGTGCTATTGCTGCTTGTCATCGGCTATGTGATCTATGTGCTGACGGCTTACCACCGCATTGGTGACATGACCTTGGCGGCGGAGAATAACGCAAAGGGCTCAGAATTTGCCGCGGTGCAGAAGGACACAGAGTATTCCGTCATGTCCTACAATATCGGCTTTGGCGCTTATGAGGCGGATTTCGGCTTCTTCATGGACGGCGGCACCGAGTCGTGGGCATGGAGCGAGGCACGCTTGATGGATAACCTTGCCCAAATCGGCGAACTGCTCCGCACCACCGATGCCGACTTCTACTTGTTGCAGGAGGTGGATCGCGATTCCACCCGCAGCTACCATGTGGATGAGCTGAACCTGCTGAGTATGTATTTGGGGGATCGCGCTACCATATGGGCACAGAATTACGACTCACCTTTCTTGTTCTATCCCTTCACCCAGCCCCACGGCAAGTCCGTGTCGGGCATTACCACCGCCTCTCAGTATCTTATCCACGATTGTCAGCGTATTGAGGTGCCCATTGAGGATAGCCTCATGAAACTGGTGGATCTCGACCGCTGTTACTCTCGCTGCCGCATTGATGTGGCGGGCGGGGGAGAGATGGTGCTGTATAATTTGCACCTGTCTGCCTATACCTCTGATGGCGTAGTGGCGGTGGAGCAGCTGGAGCTGCTGATCGCCGACATGGCCTCCGAGGCTGCCAAGGGCAATTATGTGGTCTGCGGCGGCGATTTCAACAAGGATCTGTTGGGTGATTCCTCGGAGTACTTCGGCGTGTCGGGGGAGGACTACACTTGGGCCCAGCCCCTGCCCGAGGGTATCTTTGATGGCACTGGTCTCCAACTGGTCGCCCCCTTGGATGAAAATAACCCTGTTCCCACCTGCCGCAACGCCGATGGCCCTTACAACCCCGACCAGTTCGTGCTGACCATTGACGGCTTCATCGTCTCGGAGAATGTGGAAGTGGTGGAGAGTGCCGTGGTGGATACGGGCTTTACCTACTCCGACCATAATCCCGTGATTATGACCTTCAAGCTGAAGTAAAGATAGAGAAACAATAAAACACCTTGCCGTGAGGCAAGGTGTTTTTTTCTATGTATGAGGGTGTTTATTTATCGGGATTGCCGTGGCTTTCCACAAAGATTTCCATGAAATGGAGAACGCGGCGCTTATCTTGGGGGGAGCATTTGGAAAACAACGCCGCCAACTCGCGGTCAAGATAATTTTTTTCGTTGGGCATTGCACCCAACAGCAACTGGTCAGGCGTCACGTCCAATGCCATGCAGATTTTCATCAACGTTTCCAAACTGGGGATGGAGTGGCTGTTTTCAATGTTAGATAGATAGTTGTTGGACAGGTCAGAACGCTCTGCTAAGTACGCCTGTGTCCAGCGGCGTTCCCGCCGCAGTGCCGCAATACGGGCACCCATTAATTGATAGTCAATGTTCAAAAAATCACCCTTTTATACTATAAATGATTTTTTATCTTGGAAAAATAATCCATAAGTGTAACAATACTAAAAATGAAATAAAAGTTTCATCAGATGCAGGAAATTATTCTTTGTCCGTGGACGAGAAAAGTTTAGCATAAATATTAATTTTTAAGTATAAATACACTTGAAAAGAAAAAATAAAGGAGTACAATAGTCATAATGCGTAGTGAGCATGCTTAATGGAATTTTAATGGAAAACAAACGAGGAGATAGTCGTGAGAGAGAAAGCGGAAGGGCTGCAAAAGGACATGGTACAGGCAGCAGAAACAAAGAAAAAATACCGCGCAACGCTGCTGCGCTTGGTGCTGTTGGTTGTGGTGGTCATCGTGCTGGCACTGAATCTGTTTACCCATGTGTTCCGTGTCGTCCATTACTATGGCGAGAGCATGGAGCCTGCCCTCCATGACAGGCAGATTCTTGTGGTACATAAGACAGACAAAGTCGGCAACGGGGATATCGTTGCCTTTTACTATAACAACAAGGTTTTGGTGCGCCGTGTTATCGCCGAGGGCGGCAGCAGCGTTGAGATAGAAGACAACGGCACAGTGATTGTGGATGGCCGCACACTGGATGAGCCGTATGTGGAAGAGGCAACGCTGGGACAGTGCAACATCAGCTTTCCCTGTAATGTTCCTTTTGAGGAGTTTTTTGTGATGGGGGATAATCGCCCCATTTCTATGGACAGCCGTTTGGAAGAAATCGGCACTGTTCCGCAGGATAGAATTTTAGGTAAAGTGTTGTTTCACTTTGGATAAAAAGAAAGCAAGAAGGATCAAGCAACATGAAACGCCGTGGCATTTACAATCGAATATTGGTGCCTGCGGCGGCTTTGCTGCTGACCGTCATGAGCATTTTCGGCATTCGGGAGATGATGGTATCCTCGGTTGCGCTGGAGCAGGAGGTGCGCTGCGGCATTGAAGCCCACGCACACAGCGGTGAGTGCTATGAAGGGCATCGCCGTGTTTGCGGAAAAGAGGAGCATCACCACAGCCGCAACTGCTATTTGGTGCTGTTGGAGGAGAACGACATCAACCGCCTGTTGGTGCAGATGTCGGCTAGAACGGACAACAGTTTGGAAGGCGTTATCTCTCAGACGGTGGACAACGCCCTCGTCTATAACGTCAACTTGACCTCGCCTTTGGCAGAGGGCACAACGCTGGCAGATGTGGCGGCTTTGAACCGCACCGTGGAGGAGAACAACGTTCAGCCTGCGGTGGTGTTTAATGAAAACATCCAATCCAGCAGTGCAAGCAACGATACGCTGGGCGCGGCATTGCCAACGGCTTCGGATGGCGTACAAACATTGGCTACAGGTATTGGCTCTTCCACGCTGGCTCTGGGTGATGGAGAGACCACGGAAGAGGGACAGGCCAACTACTATGTCCTTTTGGATGACGAGTGGACCCATATCGGAACGCTGCCCTTCGATGTGACAGAGTCCGGCATAATTAACAAACGCTATAGTTCGAGAACTACCCTTTCCAAAGTGCTGGATCTATATAATCAGTTTTTGGGTACTTCTTTCACCAATAGTGATGTGTCCTTTACCTATTCTAACGACGGTATCACCGCCCAGAACTGGATCACAGCTCCCGAAGATAATTGGAATAATCGCCTTTATTTCCAATCGAATACCTATGTCAACTACAGTGACCGCGGCGAGGCCTACCACGCCAAATCTGTTCGTTTGCACACCAACAACGGTGGGGACCTAAGCTACTACACCTTTACCTTGAATCACGCCGACGGCGAAACAGAATCGCAGATCGTCCGAAGTGGTACGACGATTCAGTTGCCTGGTGATAACGGGACCATTTGGAAAACAGCCACCGGTCAGGAGTATCGCGGCGGCACACAGATATCCGTTAATGATACCTATAACCTTACTTCCGACACCTATGCTGTGGTGCGGACACTGACATTGACCTACAATGTCAATTTCCCCGGAAGCGTCAATAATGTCACCCTTCCCGCCAAGCCTACCTTGCTGGGAACAAACCTTTCTACTACTACTGAGACGGTAAGTGAAGGGAATGCTGCCGTGACTAAGAGTGTCTCCGCAGTAGAGCTAAGAGGCGCTGTAAAGGACAAAACCGCTACCGATCAACACCGTGTAATCCGCTTTATGGGCTGGAGAGTGAACGATACCGATGTGATCGTCAGCCATAACACAGAACTGAGCTGGAACAATCTTTCGGCTTACGCTGGAAGCAGTGATGCCATCACACTTACCGGTGTTTGGGAATATAACGCACTGCAGACTGCGTCCTTCTTCATTCGATACGACTCCGTGGCGGCAGACTATGGTGACAATGTCGGCAGCCAGGGATCGGAGAAATATACCAACGAGGTGTTCTCTGCCTTTGTTATGGGTGTGGACACCAGCCTGTCCGTAGCTGAGCTGGATGCGCAGTACGGCATTACCGATGATACGCAGGACAACTCCTACACCGCCGACCAAGAAATCCGCGCCCTGTACGGACAGAAGGCCGAGGGTGTTTGGTTCACCAGTTTCCCGAAAGATGAAGACATCTTCGAGCTGTTAAAGCCCTACGCCGATACAGGAAACCTGCGGGTGGGCACCAGTACCGGCACGGAAGTCATTACAAAAGATCAGCTGAACGCCAATTACTGCTCCATCCGTTGGTATGTGTTCAAGTTGCAGAGCGACGCATGGCACATCGATGGACGACTGGTGAAGAAAGAGGGCATTTTGGACATTACCAAGACCTTTGCCGGTAACCGGGATGCTATCGCTGCAGCCAAGGAGCATTTTTCTATCACCGCGAGACACAATGTAGAAAACGGCAAGCAGTACACCCTTACTCTTGCAGCAGATGATCTTTTCCTTCATGAAGTCAGTGATGACGGCAACACCTACCACTGGCGTATTACCGGTCTGACTTACGGTCAACCGTGGGATATTACCGAGAACACCGGACGGGATGCCAACGACACCTATGTCGTCCACAGCGATTACCGCGTAGTGGATACTTACGGCAGTGATATGGGCGATCAGGACGCCGTCGGTACCATCATCCCGGATGATCCGCAACACGACAGTGTATCGGTCAAAGCCACCACCGTGGCCACCGATATGGATAAGTGGTACCCGCTGACGGTGAACTTCACCAACATCTATCACAACACCGATTCCATCATCATTAAGAAAGAGGACGACCGTACCGGCAATCCCCTTGGTGGTGCCGTCTTCCAATTGCTGCAAAACGGCGAGCCCATGAAGTTCGTCTACGACAGCACTGCCAATGTCTATCGTTATCAAAGCACTGTACCCGAAGGGGCAGAATATGTCACCCATCTCTCCGGCAGTATAAACGGCTATTATGAGTTGAACATTCATGGCTTTGAGTATAGTCGGGGCAATATCGTGATACAGGAAGTGAAGGCGCCGGATGGCTATACCCCCATCGGCGACATCATCATTGGCTACGAATTAGATGATGACAGTGGCGGTGATAACAGCGGTGAAAACGGCACAAACACCGCAAGTGCCGAAAACACCGCAAGTGCCGAAAGCACCGTGAATCTCTCGCAAATGGACAATGCCGAGACCTTTATACTTTCTGCCAATCCTCCCGGTGATGATGCGGATCAAACCGAACCCACCACGGGAACCGAAACTGACACGACTACCGAGACGGATACGAGTACCGGAACCGACACGAGTACCGAAATCGATACAGATACCGGAATCGGTACAGGCCAGAACGACAATATCGACCAGAATGGCGAGAACGGTCAAAATGGCGACGCGAGTAATGGAACAGACACCGATCAGAGTGACAGCGACAATGTGATGATCAAGGCTATCCTCTCTAACTCCGACGCTGTGGCGGCGGTGGATGAGAGTCAGACACCTTCTGCTACGGAAGAACGCGAGGTAAAAATGCTCTCCGATTCCCCTATGGCGGAATACCGCAGTGGCCTCCTGATTATCCGCAACAGCACCGAGAACACCTCGGTCACTGTGAAGAAGGAATGGAAATGTCTGTCTGACAACTGGCGCCCTGTCACGATGCAGTTGTTAGCCAATGGCGAGCCTGTTACCTCTCTCCTGTCTGAGGTAAAGCTGACGCAGGTGTTGGATACCAACAATAACTGGACAGCCACATGGGGCAACTTACCCCAGTACGCCAACGGACAGCTCATCACATGGTCTGTCCGTGAGATCAAAATCGGTGATGAGGAGTGCCTGAGCGACTACTCCTTTGTCAACTGGCTGGTGACCTACGGCCCCGGTGTTGAGACTACCAGTAACGGACGCGTGGTCAATACATCTTTCACCGTTACCAACGATACCTACCGCACACTGCTCTATGTGCTCAAGACCGATCGTGGCGGTGGTATTCGCCTCGCCGGTGCCGAGTTTACCTTGGAGCGCATGCGTAACGGCGCGGTGGATCAGAACTTTACGCCTCGCAGCGGTGTCACCAACGCCGAGGGTATGATCACCTTCGATACCTTGGAGCACGGCGACTACCGCTTGACGGAGACCTCGCCCCCCAGCGGGTATGAGGAGATGACCGAGCCTATCTACCTGACCCTTCGCACCGACGGTACCGTGGCGGTACAGGCTCATGACTATGCCTTGTCCGGCGGCACTTACACCGTCCATGTGCTCAATGAGCAGATGCGGCCCCTGCCCGCCACCGGCGGCATCGGTGACACACCCTTCTATCTGCTGGGTCTGCTGCTGATGGCCGGAGCCGTGAGCGGCGCGTGGTTCTCCCACCGCAGAAGGGAAGGTGTCTTACCGTGAGATATGGCAGGATTGTCAAACCACCCCCGAACGCGCGCAGCGCCTTGGCTCCCCTTGTCAGGGGAGCTGTCGAGCGGCAGCGAGACTGAGGGGTAGTTATACCAAAAACAAAAAATTAAAAATAGAGAACAACAAACACACAAGAAAAGGAGAAAAAGAAACATGAAAGCTTTCAAAAAGTTCTTCGCACTCCTGCTGGCACTGCTCATGACCATGAGCATGCTGGTGACGACCGCGATGGCGGAAGGTGAGAATAACATCACCATTACGAACGCCCCCGATGGCCACACCTATGCCGCCTATCAGATTTTTAGCGGTTCTGTGGCCGGCGGTATCGTTTCCAACCTCGGCTGGGGTAACGCTATCCCTGAGGACCAGCGAGACGACTTTATTAGCGCTCTGAAGACTGACAAAATCCTCAAAGACTATTTCCCGTCCACCTTTTCCAATAACGCATCAGCAAAGGACATTGGTGATGTTATCGACGATTGGTCTTACAACGAGGACAACATTCAGGCCTTTGCCGATGTAGTCAGCAAATTTGCCAACACAAACCCCGCAATAGGCATCTTTTCTAACGGAAACTATGTCATTTCCATTTCCAACCCCGGTTATTATCTGGTTATGGATACTACCAATAATAATAATATTGAAGGCATTACCGACTATCTGCTACTGGTTTCCGGCTCCTCCGCCACAATCAAACACGGTCTTCCCACATTTGACATGAGCGTGAACTACCGCGAAGACGGCACCTACCACGATTATCTGGATGTCGAAGTCGGTGCTCCTGTCTACATTAAGCTGGAGGGCTCTCTGCCCGAACTGTATGAGGACTACAGACAGTACTTCCTGTGCTATGAGATCGCCCTGCCCGAAGGACTGATCTTCGATTTGCAGTATAAAACTGATAATAGCGAGTCAGTGCTTGACCTTGAGTCTTTTATTGCGGACATTTATCTGCTTCGCGGAAAGCAGGAAATCTCGTTGATGAATGATACGGATGAATTTACCATTAAGTTCAATGATAATAAGCAAACCCTGCACTTCGGCTTTGGCAATGTCCATGATGAAGAACGCGATGATAACGGCAATATTGTCGGTAATGATATCGACACCGATGACAAGCTGATCGTAAAGCTGAAAGCAGGTCTAAATCCTGCGGCTACATCTCTTAAGTTTGGTAAGGGCGGCACAAATGAAAACGATCTCGGTAATGAGATTACGGCCAAGATGATCTACTCCAGCGACATGAACGAATTTGAAGACGGTTTCACCTCCACCTTCGATAATCACTGGACCGGTCATTTTAAATATGCGGAAATTGCCGATGAAGCCAGCGTATACACCTATCAGACCCAGTTCCAGAAACAGAGCAGCGCAGACAACACTCCGCTGGCCAATGCTACTTTCCGCATGATCCGCACCGAGGGCACCAACAGCTACTATGCCGTTTTCGATAGCAATACAACAGATGATATTTATCGCATTACCGATTGGGAGGAGAAGACAGAAACCCCCTCTCTCGGCACTCTTCTGACTTCTTCTAATAAAACCGGAAATCTCGGTTTATTTACCGTTCAGGGTATGGACGCCCAGACCTACTTTTTGGAGGAAGTTGATGCCCCGGACGGCTACAACAAAATGACGCAGCCCGTTACTGTTACCATCACTTCTGGTGTGACCGATCGCAATCTGACAACTCTGCACGCCGTTGTCGATTCCAACACTGTTCAGGGGGATTGTAATACTGGTCTGATCGCTACTGCACCTATCTACAACACCCCCGGTAACACCCTCCCCGCTACCGGTGGTATGGGTACTACCATCTTCTACATCGTGGGTGGTGTGCTGGTGCTGGGTGCCGGTGCTGCCTTCGTGATGAAGAAGCGCAACGAGGAGGCATAAGCTTTCGTTTTGCATATCCCCTACATAGAATCATAGACCACAGAAGCGGCGGGACGCATCCCGCCCCGCCGCTTCTGTAGCTACCCCAAACCGTACAACCCCAAGGAGAACACTGCATGAAAAAGAAAAAACGGAATCTATCCAACGCCTTATTGGTGCTGGTCTTTCTTGCAGGGCTGTCCTTGCTGCTGTATCCTGTGGTGAGCAATTACCTCAACTCCCGCCTGCAGTCAGGCGTGGTCTCGGGCTACCAAGAATACGTAGAGACCACCAACACGGAAGAGCATATCCGTATGATCTCGCAGGCCAAGCAGTATAACGAAGACCTGTTATCCCTGCCTAAGGGCTTTGCCATGACCGAGGAGCAGAAAGCGGTGTACAACTCCCTCCTCAATCTCTCCGGCAGCGGCATGATGGGTTATCTGGAGATCCCCTGTATCGATGTGACGCTGCCTATCTACCACGGCACGGAAGAGGATGTGCTGCAGCAGGCCATCGGACACATTGAGTGGACGAGTTTGCCTGTGGGCGGCGAGAGCACCCACTGCGCCATCTCCGGTCACCGTGGATTGCCCACCGCCGACTTGCTGACCCATATTGACCGTATGCGCCTCGGCGATCGCTTTTATATCCATGTGCTGGGGCAGAAGATGGAGTATCAGGTAGATGAGATCAATGTGGTGCTGCCCAGTGATACCTCCCTGCTGGAGATCGAGGAGGGGAAGGACTACGTGACGCTGCTGACCTGCACCCCCTATGGTATCAACTCCCATCGCCTTTTGGTGCGTGGCAGCCGCGTGCTGGATGGGCAGGGGACAGGTGCAACGCTGATCCTCACCGATGAGATTGAGGAAGTGAGCCTCATTTATGTGATTCCTGTGGTGCTGGTAGGTGTGGTACTTGTAGTACTGGCAAGCTTGGGCGTGACAAGCCTTGTTAGAAAGAAACCAAAGAAGGAGAAACCCTGTGAACAAGCTGATGAAACATCTTCATAGAGTGTTTGCGCTGCTGCTGGGCTGCGTTTTGTTGTGCTGCCCTGTGTTCGCAGAGGAAGCCTGTTCCCTCCGTGTCAACATAATGGACGCGGAGCGTAATGGCGTCCCTCACTTCAATGTGGAGCTGCTTCCTGTCACTGCCTTCGATGGCACCGACCATATCCTACTCCCTGATTTTGATGAATTGGGTATTACTGCCGCGGAACTTGATGCCGATCACTCCGCTGAACGGGCTGAGCGCGTCTTCCAGTACATGCATGCCAAGGGCCTGAGTGGACATGTCGTGTCCACCGGACGCTATGGTGTTGCCGACTTTGGCGTGTTGGATCAAGGAATCTATCTGGTCTTTGACCGCGGTAATCAGATTTTTACCTTCCCGCCGTATTTGGTGGAGCTACCTACTCAGACACCCAGTGGGTCGGTGTATCACCTTAACTCCGAGCCTAAGACTGTGTCTACTGATAGCCAAACGCTGATGGTAGCTATTGAGTGGCTGGATGATGACAATGCCGCCGGAGTTCGCCCCGAGGCGGTGGAGGTGTTCCTAATGCGTGACACCGCCTCTGTTCTGCTGGCTGCTTCCACCACCCCTGCCGCTACAGTGGCAGAACGTACTGTGACGCTCAGCCCTACCTGCCATTGGCAGCACACTTTCCACACTTTGCCCTATGGCAACAGCTACACCGTGGAGGGCAGCACTGTTCCTGAGTATACGCTGGTAGAGATTGAGGAGGTCATGGAGGGATTTATCCTGTACTATGCGTACTCGCCTTCTCAAACGCCCGATCCGCCTACGCCTCCGTCTCCCGGCCCATGGCCCGGCCCGTGGCCCAATCCTCCCCAGCCTGATACACCCGGTAGTGAACCGATACTGCCTCAGACGGGCTTTAAAATGCTGCCCGTCTATGCGCTCCTTGGCGTTGGTGCTGTGATGGTGGTGCTGGGCATGGTGGATCTCTGTATCAAGGAGGAGCGGGAATGAAGCGGAAGATTCGAGGCTCAATCTTGATACTTTTGGGCCTTTTGCTGGCCTTTTCCGGCGCGGCGTTGTACGCTGGTTATGAGCGCCAAGCATCATTGGCAGAGCAGCGCGCCGAAATATTGCTGGCGGAGTTGCACCATACCATGGAAGAGCGACACCTTGGCGGCGTGGTGGCTGAAGCTCCTGAGGGGCAGATGCCTCAGATTCTGCTGGAGGGCTACGCTCTTATTGGTGTTCTCGAAGCGGAGGAGGCGGGCATTCGTCTGCCTATCATCGAGAGCTGGAGCTATGAAAGTCTCCAATATAGCCCTTGTCGCTATAGCGGCTCTTTGGAAGAGGAAAATCTCATTTTACTGGGACACAACTATCACCGCCATCTGGGCAATTTGGGACAGTTGGAGACAGGCGATGTTGTCACATTCACCGACATCAACGGTAAGATCTACACCTTTGCCGTGGCTAGTGCCGAAAAGCTCAAACCCACGCAGGTAGAGGAACTAAAGAGCAATCCCTATCCGCTGGCGATTTTCACCTGCACTGACGGCGGTGAGAGTCGCTATGTGGTCTACTGCGAGAAGCGTGACGGAACGGGTAATTGAAGAAAAAACACCTTGCCGCGAGGCAAGGTGTTTTTTCGTTTAGGAAAGGGCAAAGACGGGGAGGGAATCTCGCAATGAGGCCTCGCCGCTGTAGGCGACCTCCACCACACGCTTTTCTCCGTTCCACAGAAGGAGATGCTCTTCGCCGCTGTCCTGCCAGTAATGGGCAGTTTCGTAGCCCTCTACGGTGACGGTCTCGGCATCGTCTTGCTGACGGAGCAATTCGTTAGCGTAGCCCTTGGCGAGCCAGCGCCACTTGGTGTCGTGATATTCGAGGATGTAGACCCATTCGATGTCACCTGCCGCTTCTGCCTCCTCTTGGGAGATTGTGGTGGACAGCCAACCAAAGTCCGATAGGGAATAGCGCTGTTCTCTCAGGACATACTCACGATTCGCTCCCTCCTCCGATGAAATGTCCGCCAAAGTGGGGAAGGGGTAGTCCTCATGGGGGAAGGGAAGGTGATGTCGCTCCCTTGAGGAACTGTTTTGCGTAGTGTTGATGATGGTGGCAGCCAACAGCATGATCCAAACCGTGTAGCGAACTACCTTGCGCACTGTGGCGCGCTGGGGCGTGTGGAACTCACGGTGCAGCAGCATACGGTTGCTGACGCCCTTATAAATACGGCTGTCCAGCACGAGGCCGATGATAAAGACCAGTGCCCACAGGGGAACGAGCCAAAAGAGATGTCCGTCGCTGCTTACCAGCAGGGTGAAAAGAGGCGTAAACTCGCCGAACAGTAAGTAACGCAACAGCACAATACCAAGAAGAACCAACAGCAGAAGGGTGTTTCCCTTGATATAACGGCGGCGGTAGTAGCTCTTTACCGTTTGCCGCAGCAGTTCTTCATCGGTGTTGATTTCCACGGCGTCGGGGCGGGCGGCGGCATAGATGTCTAAGTTGTCAAAGAGGGTGGCGATGTACTCCCAGCCCAAGTCGTCAAAGGTAGCGCGGCGCTCGGCCAAATCGGGGACTTTTTTTGGGAGAATGTCGATGCGGTAGCGGGTGAGAGTGGCATCATCGGGGCGGGTAAAGTAGAAATGCATCCCGTCCACGGACTCCAATCGCCAACCATCCCGCGCCTGCTCGTCCAGCCATCCTTCGATGGCATCAATTTCGCAGGCATCGTAGGGGAGAAGCATTTTCTTTTCCTTATCCAAGTCTGCTCACCTCCCATACAGTTCCTGCAAGCGTGGATAGAGGTCGGTCGCGCCATCGTAGCTTACATGGGTGATGGTGCTGCCGTCGCGGAGATAGAGGTGCTGCTGACGGAAGGGGGGCAAGTCCTCCACGATGGACATATCTCGTCCTGTCCACGCATAGGCCTCGGCGTAGGTCATCTCATAGGCGCAGTACCACGCCTCGTCCCAACCGCTGATGTCCACCTGCTGCCACGGCTGGTCGGTGGTGACCAACTCGCGGTAATAGGGCTTCGCCCAAGAGGGGAACTTCATAGTTTCCACGCCTACCACATAGGAAAGAGGGGTGTAGCCCCAGCCGTCGGCAGTCATTACGGCAGGGGAGTCCCAACGGTAGGTATGGGCGGAATAGAGGATCTCCGCGCCGTGGTATTCAAAGATGTCCTCTTCACCGAGGACGGAGAATTCTTCACTGTTCACCGCTTCCAGCGTTGCCACGGGGCAGGGCTGAGGCTTTCCGCCGTCGTTCCCCATCAGTACGCCCATTAGCACAAGGAGCATCAGCACTAAGATGAGCGCCTTCATGGCGGTGCGGTGAGGACGGCTGCGGCGCTTTGCCACGGCGGGAGTGTGGTAGTTCCGCGACAGAAGATGGCGGCGCTTTACATCTCGCCGATGCTTTGCCAACGGGATCATGATGACAGCCCAAGCAAGCAACAGCAGCACGAAAACAATAAGGGAGGGGAGTGCGACCAGCATAAACTCGTAGATGCCCGCAAAGCCGTAGGCGGAGAACAGCTTTATCTGCCGCACGATCCAGTAGAGAATGGCGGCGGCGGAGAGGATAATCAGCGCCAGCTCACCTCGCAGGGCGTTTTTAATGACACCTTGCAGCACCTCTTCATCGGTGTTGATCTCCACAGCATCGGGACGCACCGCCTGATAGACATCAGCTTGCGCGTTGATGCTGTCTACGAACTTCCAACCGAGGTCGGCAAAGGATTCGTGATATTCTATGTCGTGGTGGTAGCCCCTTTCGGGCTTTAGATGGATGCGATAGCGGGTGAGCGTGCCATCGGTAGGGCCAAAGTGAAAGTCCTTGCCGTTGATGGTCACCAACCGCAGACCCTCCCGCACCTGTTCATCCAGCCAACCCTCAATGGCATCGATCTCATACCAGTCGTAGGGCAAACGCTTTACTGTGGTTGTCATAGGGTTCACCTCCCATACAGTTCCTGTAGTCTCGGATAGAGGTCTGTTGCGCCATAATAGCTGATGTAGACGATGGTGTTGCCATCCAGTAAGTAGAGGCGGTGTCCCGTGTCGGGCGGGATGGGGTCATTTTCTCCCAGCGGGAGATCGTGGACAAAGTTCCGATCATAGAGCTGATACCAGGCTTCATCCCAACCGCTGATGTCCACCTGTTGCCATGGATCATCGTAGTGCGCCAATGTCTCGTGGAGATAGGGAACAGCCCATGCTTCGATATGAATTTTATGGACACCGACACTGTAGGAAAAGGGGGTATAGACCCGATTGTTTTCCATATGGATCGTCTCACCATTGCGGCTATAGTGGTAAGAGGTGGAGAGGAGATAGTTGCCACGAGAATCGTGGGAGCGGTCGTAGGGCATTTGGGCGAATTCCTCAGCATTGACTTTGGACAGGTCGGCCACAGGGCAGGGCGGCGTGGGGAAGTGGAAGCGGTTGTTGCCGTCAAAGAACAGAAGGCCGAGAAAGCACAGCGCCAGCACCGTACCGTAAATAAGGAAAACGCTGCGATTTTGCCGCTTGCGCCGCTTGTGCTCCGCTGTTGTGTGAAAATCGCGGTCAAGGAGACGGCGGTGCTTGATCTTTCTTAAATTGCGAATGGCGGCGACCAAGAGGGTGATCCAAGCGGAGAAGAGACCCAACACCAAGGGGACTAAGATCACCTCGTGGATCAGAAAAGAGTATACGCCCTGTTCCAAATAGCCGGAAAACTGCTTGAATTGCTGGTAGCACCAGTAGAGGATGAACGGGATATATACCGCAATGAGGATGCGCCTGTTCCGTACTACCCGATCAATGACGCTCCGCAGTACCTCCTCGTCGGTGTTGATCTCCACGGCGTCGGGGCGGATGGCTTGGTAAATGTCGGCTTGATCGTTGAGTTCTGCGACAAATTCCCAGCCCAATTCCCGAAAGGTCTCGTGATATTCCTCGTCACGGCTGCCGTCCTTTTCCTCTTTTACATGGATGCGGTAGCGAGTGAGAGAGCCGGTGGCAGGTTCAAATTCCGCGCGCTTTAAGGGGGTGATGTTCACAAGATGCAGACCCTGCCGCACATGCTCATCCAGCCAGCCCTCAATGGCGTCAATTTCAAACCAATCGTAGGGGATACGCTCGGTGACGCTGTTGCTCATGGCTTACGCCTCCTTCCTAAAAGGGGTGTGTTCCCGCTCTTCGGCCTCCATATCCGCTACTTGGCGGCGCAGTCGGGCACACTCGGCCTCGTACAAGGCGCGGCCCTGCTCTGTGATCTCGTAGGTGCGGCGGCGCCCCTCGGTGGACACCTCGTGGAGCATTCCGCTCTCCGTCAGCTTGGGGAGAATAGTATAGAGCGTCCCCGGCCCCAAGGCCACGCGGCCCTGTGTGCGGTTGTTGACCCATGTGACGATGTCCGCGCCGCAGAGATTTTGTCCCTTTAGCGCCATCAGCACATAGAACATGGGCTCGGACAGGGTTTCCAAGGCTTTCTTCGGCATACTGCACAGCTCCTTTCCAAGAAATATCGTTTTACGATATTATAGTAACATCGTAAAACGATATTGTCAATAGGGAGAGCAGAAAGTATAAAAATTCACAGAAAATTAAAAAAATGCTTGCATTGTGGAGAGTGCTATGCTATACTAACACCCGTCAAACGAATATGGCCCTATGAACCTTCCAGAATCGGGTAGAAACTGGTGGGGGAGGGGACTCTGGAGAATCCCATTGAATTGGGTGCCGAAGGTGTAAGGCGCACCACGCGCTGAATCTCTCAGGCAAAAGGACAGAGAACGCAAGAGCTTTTTCTTGCGCGTCTGCATCTCCGGAGTTGCTGATATTCAGCAGCTCTTTTTAATTTGTTAGGAGGAAACAAACAATGCAAGCTATTGAAAACGCACTGTATCCTATTGTCTGTGACATTAACGGATACGTATCCAACTACGTGCTGGTGATCCTGCTGATCGCTGTGGGTCTGTGGTTCACCATCCGTACCCGCTTCGTGCAGGTTCGCTGCTTCGGCGAGGGTATGAAGAAGGTCTTTGGTAACCTCTCTCTCCGCGGCAAGAAGCAGGAGTCCGGTATGAGCTCTTTCCAGGCACTGGCTACCGCTATCGCCGCACAGGTGGGTACCGGTAACATCGTCGGTGCTTCCGGCGCTATCCTGGTGGGTGGCCCCGGCGCCATCTTCTGGATGTGGGTCATCGCCTTCTTCGGCATGGCTACCATCTACGCTGAGGCTACCTTGGCACAGAAGACCCGCACTGTGGACGCTGACGGCAACGTCAAGGGCGGCCCCGTGTACTACATCACCCATGCCTTCAAGGGCGGCTTCGGTAAGTTCCTTGCCGGCTTCTTCGCTGTGGCTATCGTGCTGGCTCTGGGCTTCATGGGCTGCATGGTCCAGTCCAACTCCATCGGTGAGTCCTTCAACACCGCTTTCGGTATCCCTACCTGGATCGTGGGTGTGGTGCTGGTGATCATCTGCGGTATCATCTTCCTGGGCGGCGTGCAGCGTCTGGCTTCCGTCACGGAGAAGATCGTGCCCATTATGGCCGGTATCTTCCTGCTGGGCGGCCTCATCGTGCTGATCGCCCGCATCCAGTATCTCCCCGCTACCATCGGTATGATCTTCAAGTATGCCTTCGTGCCTCAGGCCATCATCGGCGGTGGCTTCGGTGCTGCTATCAAGGCTGCTATTTCTCAGGGCGCTAAGCGCGGCCTGTTCTCCAACGAGGCCGGTATGGGTTCTACCCCCCACGCTCACGCGCAGGCTAACGTGGCTCACCCCCACGATCAGGGCGTTGTGGCTATGGCCGGTGTGTTTATCGACACCTTCGTGGTGCTGACCCTGAACGCTCTCGTCATCATCTCCACCCTGTACACCAAGGGTGGCCCCCTCTACGAGTGCGGTGCCGCTGCTGCCAGCACCGTGCTGACCAAGACCAACCTTGCCCAGACCGCTTTCGGTATGGTCTTCGGCGAGAAGTTCGGCGCCATCTTCGTGGCGATCTGCCTGTTCTTCTTCGCGTTCTCCACCGTTCTGAGCTGGAACCTGTTTGGTAAGATCAACGCCAACTACCTCTTCGGCAAGAAGAATCCCAAGCGCTGCACCATCATCTACACCGTCATCGCTCTGATTTTCGTGCTGGTGGGTACCATGGTCAGCAACAACCTGGTTTGGGAACTGACCGACTTCTTCAACTATCTCATGGTTCTGCCCAACGCCATCGCCCTGTTTGCCCTCACCGGCATCGTGGTGAAGTGCGCCAAGGAAGGCATCGAGAAGAAGAACGCCGCCAAGAAGTAAGCGGCTTGACACCCTCTCGTCCCATCGGGTATAATTCCATATGGTACATCGAAACGACCGGTGCATCCTTGCGCCGGTCGTTTTTTCTATCGAAGGAGGAACGCCTATGTCCGTACTGGAGAACTGTCAGCCGAAGAAGGTCTTTGCCTTTTTTGAGGAGCTCTGTGCCATTCCCCACGGCTCTCACAATACCAAGGCTATCAGCGACTACTGCGTGGCCTTTGCCAAGTCCCGCGGCCTTGCGGTGGAGCAGGACGCTCATAATAATGTCATCATCCGCAAGGCAGCTTCTGCAGGCTTTGAGCATGCGCCTACGGTGATTTTGCAGGGACATTTGGACATGGTCTGCGTCAAGGATGCCGATTGCTCAAAGGATATGGCAAAGGAAGGCCTCGACCTTGTGGTGGAAGGGGAATTTGTCCGCGCCAAGGGTACCTCTTTGGGTGGTGACGACGGCATCGCCGTGGCGATGGCGCTGGCGATTTTGGATGACGACACGCTGCCCCATCCCGCGCTGGAGGCACTGTTCACCGTGGATGAAGAGGTGGGCATGCTGGGCGCGATGGCGCTGGATTTCTCCTCTCTCAAGGGGCGGTGGCTGATCAACATCGATTCCGAGGAAGAGGGCATTATCACCGTGGGCTGTGCCGGCGGCACGACGCTGGATTGCCTGCTGCCCCTCCGTCGTGAGGAGCGCTGCGGTGTGTGCTGTACCGTGACCCTTGCGGGTCTTAAGGGCGGTCACAGTGGTACGGAGATCCACAAGGGCCGCGCCAGTGCTACGGCGCTGCTGGGCCGCTTGCTGCAGGAAATGGCCTCTGCCGCGCCCTACGGCCTTGTGACGCTGCAGGGCGGCACGGTGGGCAATGCCATCCCCTGTACCGCCGAGACGACGCTGGTGGCCTCAGCAGGCGATTTGGCTGCTTTGCAGGCTGCCTGTGCGCAGTGCGCCGCCGCGCTGCGCCATGAGTACGCCGTCACCGATGGAGATATGAACATCACCTTCGCAGCAGGTGAGGAGACCACCGTCGCTGCTGTGGATGCCGCGGGTACGAACGCTGCCGTGTTTGCCTTAGCGCAGCTGCCCCAAGGCGTGGTGACCATGAGTCAAGACATGGAGGGCTTGGTGCAAACCTCCCTCAACTTGGGTGTGCTGACCATGAGCGAGAGCGAGATGCAGATGCGGTTCACCATCCGTAGCAGCATGGAGAGCCAAAAGCTGTGGCTGCGCCACCGTTTGGAGCGCTTTATGGCCTTCGTAGGCGGTAAGGCGGAAGTCGTCACCGACTATCCTGGCTGGGAGTTCCGCCGTGACTCTGCCTTCCGTGAGTTAGTGGTAGCGTGCTACCGTGAGCAGTACGGCGCAGAGCCGGAGGTGGCGGCCATCCACGCGGGTTTGGAGTGCGGCATCCTTTGCGGTAAGGCCCCTGACCTCGACTGTGTCTCCATCGGCCCCGACATCCACGATATCCACTCTCCCCAAGAGCGCCTCAGCATTTCTTCCACTCAGCGTGTGTATGAGCTGGTGCTGAAGGTGTTGGAGAAGTGTAGGTAAAAAGGAATAGCGGTATGGTCAAATGACCATACCGCTATCTTAATCACTGCAAAGCATCAAAAGAGCAGATCGCCGCTCTTGTTGTCGAGACCGGGATGACCATCGAAACGAACGACACCCACAGCGGCCTTGCCTTCCACGGCGTCCACGATCATGGCCGTGCCCTTGTGGCCGAAGCCGCCGCACAGCTCGATAGCGCCGTAGCCCTCGTTGACCAGTTCCTTTGCCACTGCCACTGCGTCAGCGTAGTCCTTCACGCCGATAGAGGTCAGCTCCACAGCGGGAGTAGCGTTCACTGCGCGATGTGCCTTGGAATCTGCGCCGCCTGCCAGGAACAAAAATGCTGCTTTCAACATAGAAAA
The DNA here is from genome assembly GCA_017408915.1 of Oscillospiraceae bacterium. Taxonomy (GTDB): domain Bacteria; phylum Bacillota; class Clostridia; order Oscillospirales; family Oscillospiraceae; genus Vescimonas. The sequence goes on from JAFQTS010000084.1 coordinate 35,225, forward strand.
CACTCCTTTATTTAATGGATTTTTGCGCATTTTCAGCTTGCTAACAGCATAGCACAGTCTGTGGCGAAGTTCAAGGGATTTTGAGATCGGAGAGGGAAAGAAGCTTTACCGTGGGGGAGGGGAGAGTGAATGGCATTTATATATGCGATCCAAAATTTAATTTTATCATTTTTATAAAAATGATAAAATTAAATTGACTTATGAGTTTGTTAGGCATATACTATAGGCAAGGAAATACTGCCTTTTTCGGCAATTGAGGTATGACTATGCGAAATTATGATTTACAAAACAAATGGCAGAAGTTGCTTACACCTGACATCGTGGCATTGCTCACCCAAATCCACGAGTTTAAAGGTGAGCAGAATCTTTTCATTGAAGCCAACAAGGATACCTTAACGCAGCTGGTTGAGATCGCGAAGATTCAAAGCACGGAGGCATCCAATAAAATCGAGGGCATTTACACCTCTGATGAGCGGCTCAAAAAGCTCGTGTTGGATAAGACGATGCCTCGCACCAGAAACGAGCAGGAGATTGCAGGATATCGCGATGTTTTGGCAATGATCCACGAGAACTATGAATATATTCCTCTGCGTCCGACCATGCTTCTTCAGTTTCATCGCGACCTCTATAAGTTCAGCGGAAAGGCTATGGGCGGCAGCTATAAAAACTCCGACAACATCATTGCAGAAACGGATGCAGACGGAAATCGTTTTGTTCGATTTCAGCCCGTACCTGCATGGGAAACTGCTGAGGCTATCGACTTGGCCTGCCAAGCCTATGACGAGGCGGTGCAGATGGGAGGAGACCCTCTGCTGCTGATTCCTATGTTTATTCTGGATTTTCTCTGTATTCACCCCTTCAACGATGGAAACGGGCGCTTGAGCCGTTTGCTGACCCTGTTGCTCCTTTACCGTAGCGGCTATATTGTCGGAAAATATATCAGTATCGAAAAAGTCATCGAAGAGAGTAAAGAAACCTACTACGAGGCATTGCAGCAAAGTTCTGTGGGCTGGCATGAGCGCGAAAATGACTATGTCCCCTTCGTTTCTTACCTCCTTGGCGTGATCGTTGCCGCATATCGCGAGTTTTCTTCCCGTGTGCAGCTGTTGATCACCAGCGGTATGTCCAAACCTGACCGCATCCGTGAGCTCATTAAGAATACCCTTGGCAAGGTAACAAAAACGGAGATCTTGGCGCAGTGTCCCGATATCAGCCAAGCGACTGTGCAGCGCACACTGATCGACCTACAACAAAAAGAAGAAATCATCAAACTGGGCGGCGGACGCTATACCGCCTATACTTGGAACAGGGAGAGAGATTGATATGATTACAGGCGAACTTAAAAATAGAATCGACGGCTTGTGGAATATTTTCGCCGCAGGCGGCCTTGTGAATCCCTTGGATGTTATTGAGCAGGTCACCTATCTGATGTTCATCCGCGATTTGGATGATGTGGATAATCTCCGCGCAAAGGAGTGCGCCATGCTGGGTCTGCCCCATAAGAGCATCTTCGCCGATGAAGTGCAGGTGGGCGAGCGCACCATCCACGGCAGCCAACTGAAGTGGTCGGTGTTCCACGATTTCCCCGCAGGAAAGATGTACTCTGTCATGCAGGAATGGGTGTTCCCCTTTATCAAGACCCTCCACGGCGATAAAAACAGCGCCTATTCCAAGTACATGGACGATGCCATCTTTAAGCTGCCCACGCCGCTGCTGCTGAGCAAGGTGGTGGACTGCCTTGACGACATCTATACTCAGATGGCACAGCTACAGGACACCGACATTCGCGGAGATGTGTACGAGTACCTCCTCAGTAAAATCAGCCAGTCCGGTCGCAATGGTCAGTTCCGCACGCCCCGCCATATTATCCGCATGATGGTGGAACTGATGCAGCCCCGTCCCGATGATGTGATCTGCGACCCCGCCTGTGGCACTTCTGGCTTCCTCGTCACCGCGGGTGAATATCTGAAGGAACAGCATAAGGAAGAAATCTTCTTCAATAAGCAGAAGAAGGATCACTACATGAACCACATGTTCTTCGGCTACGACATGGACAGAACCATGCTCCGTATCGGTGCCATGAACATGATGACCCACGGCGTGGATAACCCCTATATCGAGTACCGCGACAGCCTTTCTGACCAAAATACCGATAAGGAGAAGTACTCCCTCATCCTTGCCAATCCCCCCTTCAAGGGCAGCTTGGATGCCGATACTGTGTCGGCGGATCTGCTGAAAGTCTGCAAGACGAAAAAGACGGAACTGCTGTTCCTCGCCCTGTTCCTCCGTATGCTGAAGGTAGGCGGTCGCGGCGCGGTCATCGTCCCCGATGGCGTGCTGTTCGGCTCTTCCACCGCCCATAAGGCCATCCGTAAGGAACTGGTGGACGGTAACCGCCTCGAGGCCGTCATCTCCATGCCCAGCGGCGTGTTCAAGCCCTACGCAGGTGTGTCCACGGGTGTTCTCATCTTCACCAAGACAGGCCACGGCGGTACGGATAAGGTGTGGTTCTACGACATGACTGCCGACGGCCTCAGTTTGGACGATAAGCGTATCCCTGTGGCGGAGAACGACATCCCCGATATTGTTGCCCGATTCCATAACTTGAGGGAGGAGGAAAACCGTCAGCGTACGGACAAGTCCTTCTTCGTGCCCAAGGCGGAGATTGTGGGCAACGGCTATGACCTCAGTATCAATAAGTATAAAAAGGCGGAGTACAAGCCCGTGGAGTATCCCTCCACGGAGGAACTGATGGCGCAGCTCCACGAGTTGGAGATGGAGATCACCGCAGGCTTGGCAGAGTTGGAGGAGATGCTGTGACAGGAAATCGCAGATTTGATAGCATGGAAATGTTTCGCCACGCTTGTGCTTTTGCGGATTGTGCAGACGTTTGTAGCCGCGAATCTTGGAGCACTGTCAATAGAACAAAATGGTACGGCACACCAGAAATTGTGAACAGGGCCTTTGCGTGTGAAATCTATTTAAAAACGCTGTTATTTTACAATTGCATTGCTTATACGAAAGTGCATAGGCTTGCAGAGTTATATGCCCTTTTGCCTGAAAGATTTCGGGAGACTATTGACCGTGAAACTTTTCGCCGTTTTGGGCGAACAAAAAATGCGTTTGGAATCAGCTATATTGAAAATATTTCTAATGCATTTTATGATTGGCGCTATAGTTTTGAAAAGAGAAGTTTGCATTGTGAGGTTGGATACCTTGACCTATTATGCGATGTGTTGAGAGATTTGTGTTGCCGAGAACTTTACCAAATATCTTGGAAAGAATATGAAGCTACAAACAAAGAGAGGTGAGAAGATGGCGAGATTGGGAGACATTTGTACTATTGTATCAGGTAGTACCCCTAAGAGTAATGTTTCCGAATACTGGGATGGTGATGTCAAATGGATAACACCAGCAGAACTTTCGGAAGAAAGCTATATCATTAACGATACTGTTCGTCATATTACAGAACTTGGAGTTGCCAAAACAGGGCTCAAGCCTTTTCCTAAAGGAACGGTGATTTTATCATCAAGAGCGCCTATAGGAAAAACTGCGATTGCAGGTTGTGAAATGTACTGCAATCAAGGATTCAAAAACTTGATTTGTTCGGAAAAAATCAACCCTAGGTATTTATATTGGTTTTTAACATGTAATACGGAATATTTAAATTCATTGGGACGGGGAGCAACATTTAAAGAAATTTCTAAAGAAATTGTTGGAAACATTGAAATTCCGTTGCCAAAAAAAGAAGAGCAAATTGCAATTGCAGAAAAATTTGAGAAGCTCAATGACCTAATCTCCCTCCGCAAGCAGCAACTTGCAAGACTGGACGAATTGATTAAAGCGCGATTTGTGGAGATGTTTATAGGAAAAGGATATCCGACAAAAACGGTGGATGAAGTATCGTTGGGAAAAGGTGAATATGGTGCTCAGTCAGCATCTGTTGAGTATGAGCCAACAAGACCTCGCTATGTACGAATTACAGATATAAACGACGATGGAACGCTTAACAACGACGTAGTAGCATCCATCAATCCCGCTGATGACGAGCAGTATAAGTTAGAATACGGAGATTTTATGTTTGCACGTATGGGAGCTACGGTAGGTAAAACCTATGCTTTCATTGAAGGAAATCAGATTTTTGCAGGATACCTTATACGCTATAGATTGAATCAAAAACTTATCAATCCCCGTTATCTATTTTGGTATACGAGATTGGACGAGTATTGGAACTGGGTAAAGCTGAACCAAAGCGGCGCAGCACAACCAGGTATTAATGCTAAAAAATACGGTTCTCTGCAAATACCACTTCCTCCAATTGAGAAACAAAACGGGTTTGCCGCCTTTGTCGAACAGACCGACAAATCAAAATTAGCCGTCCAGCAGAGCTTGGACAAGCTGGAGACACTAAAAAAAGCACTGATGCAACGGTTTTTCGGGTGAAACCAGTACAAAAATGAACGGTTATAAGAATACTCCGCTCGAAATAGTGCATGGAAGTGTACGCATTCTTGTGGTACAATGTAGAAAATGTGAGGAGAGATTATTATATGGAATGGAAGGATTTAGCTCCGTGGATCGCCATTGCAATTACCTTAGCGCTGTCTATTCTTGTTCCTTTGTTTACACAGATAGCAAACAATAGATTCCAACTAAAATTAGAAAAACAACGAGAAGAACAGGCTGAAAAAAAGCGAGAAGCTGACAGGAAAAGAATTGCGTTTGAGTCCTTTATTCAAAATGTTGGCGGTTGCATTGGATGTGCATCTGAAGTGGTTATGCAAGGAGCCATCGCAAGCATCAACAATTTGTACATCTATGCACCTAAAGAATGGTGGCCAACACTTGATAAGCTGTGTTGGAATATTCGCAAATATGAATGGGATCACGCACTTTCACTCTTTCAAGATTTGAGTAAAAAGATTGCAAAGGCCATTGAAGAAAGCACTTTAATCAAGGAGGAAATATGACTGAGATTATTGCGGTTGCCATTTCGTTTGTCGCTCTTATCGTGAGTATTTTTGTAGGTTATAGACAAGTAAAAATCAGCCAACTGCAAGCTGATATGCAAGACAGAGTTGAATTGTATCTTTTGGCAGATACCATCACTTTGCGCGATGCAAAAAGAGAGACCGCAGATAAAGTGTATCCTGGGATGCTTATTAGAAATATAGGAAACAATGTCCTTTATCTGGAAAAATACACTTTCAATGGCAAGGAGTATCCTCTTGGCAAGGAGGTTCTCCCCCCAGTTTCCTCCTATGATGGAGTTCACTACATTTATTTGCCAATAGATGGGACAACTCACGTGTCATTTTCAATATTCTTCTTCGATTGGAAAAATCGAGCATGGAAAACGGACGGATATGCTGATCTAAGAAAAGGCATTTGGGAAATAACTTATACGCCCTGTAAACAACGAAAAGAACCAAAGGGGTGACACCATGACCAACTTTGACTTCTTAACCTCCGACCCACAATTTCATTCTTTCTCCTCTGTGGCGGTGTCGGCGGAAAAGATCTATCATATCGACACCTCGGCATCGGTCATCAACTGCCGCCGCGCCATGGAATTTGCCGTCAAATGGATGTACTCTGTGGACGGCGACCTTGTCATGCCCTATCAAGACACGCTGGTGAGCCTCATGACCACCGAGGAGTTCCGCGACATCGTGGGACGTGACCTCTGGCTGCGTATGGACTTCATTCGCCGCGTGGGCAATAACGCCGCCCACACAGGCAAGAAGATCACCGAAGCGCAGGGCATGCTGTGTCTTGAAAACCTCTACATCTTCCTCGACTTTGTGGCCTGCTGTTATGGCAAAGAATACACCGCCGCGGCCTTTGACCCTGCGCTGGTGAGCAAGCACAGTGAGCCCGTGGTGGAGATTCGCCGCGACCCCGACTTTGACCGTGTGATGGCGGAGAATGCTGCCCTCAAGGAAGAGCTGACGGCGCGCCGTGCCCAGCAGCAGCAGAACTATGTGCCCAAGCCCTTGGATCTCAGCGAGTACAAGACGCGGAAGATCTACATCGACACCATGCTGCTGGATGCAGGATGGGTCGAGGGGAAGGATTGGGTCAACGAGGTGGAATTGCAGGGCATGCCCAACCGCAGCGAGGTAGGCTTTGCCGACTATGTGCTGTATGACGATGCCCACAAGCCGCTGGCGGTGATTGAGGCCAAGCGCACCTGCGTAGATGTCTCCAAGGGACGGCAGCAGGCGAAGCTGTACGCCGACATTTTGGAGAAGGAGTATGGCCGCAGGCCTGCGATTTTCCTTTCCAACGGTTTTGAGACCCGCATTGATGACGGTGTGTATCCCGAGCGCAAGGTGGCGACCATCTATTCCAAACGTGACTTGGAGAAGATGTTCAACCTGCGCTCCATGCGGACGAGCCTCAAGCATGTGATGGTCAACAAGAACATTGCGGGGCGGTATTATCAAGACAGCGCCATCAAAGCGGTCTGCGACAGCTTTGACCGCCGCAATCGCCACAAGGCGCTGTTAGTGATGGCTACGGGCTCGGGCAAGACGAGAACGGTTATTGCCCTGTGTGATGTGCTGTTGCAGCACGGTTGGGTGAAGAACATTTTGTTCCTGGCAGACAGAAACGCGCTGGTGACGCAGGCGAAGCGCAGCTTTGTGAACCTGCTGCCCGATTTGTCGGTCACCAATCTCTGCGAGGAGAAGGATAACTACAGCGCTCACTGCGTGTTTTCTACCTATCAGACCATGATGCACTGCATCGACGCGGTGAAGGATGAACAGGGAAAGCTGTTCACCTGTGGACACTTTGACTTGGTGATCTGTGACGAGGCGCACCGTTCCATCTATAACAAGTATCGGGATATTTTTAACTATTTTGATGCACCTCTCGTGGGCTTGACCGCCACGCCTAAGGATGATATCGACAAGAACACCTATGAGATCTTCGAGTTGGAGAGCGGTGTGCCCACCTACGGCTATGAGCTGGCGCAAGCGGTCACCGATGGTTTTCTCGTGGACTATATGAGCGTAGAGACGAAACTGAAGTTTATCGAGCAGGGTATTGTCTACGACGAGCTTTCCGAAGAGGATAAAGAGGCATATGAGGATACCTTTGAGGATGAAAACGGCGAGTTGCCCGAGCGCATCAGTTCCTCGGCGCTGAATGAGTGGGTGTTCAATGAGGATACCATCAAAGAGGTGCTGCACATTCTGATGACTAACGGCTTGCGCATTGACTATGGCGAAAAATTAGGTAAGACCATCATTTTTGCGAAGAACCACAACCACGCCGAGAAGATTTTTGAGATATTCAATCGCGAGTATCCTTATTTGGTGGGCTATGCTAAGGTTATCGATAACCAAATGACATATGCGCAGAGCGCGATCGACGAGTTCTCCGATCCCAAGAAACTGCCGCAGATTGCTATTTCCGTTGATATGCTGGATACGGGCATCGATGTGCCCGAAGTGCTGAATCTGGTGTTTTTCAAGAAGGTGATGAGCAAGGCGAAGTTCTGGCAGATGATTGGTCGCGGCACACGTCTTTGTGAGGGACTTATCGATGGTGTGGATAAGAGCAAGTTCTACATCTTCGACTTCTGTGGTAACTTTGAGTTCTTCCGTATGGGAGGGAAGGGAAAGTCGACCGAACAAATTGCGCTGCAGGGAGCTCTGTTCAATCTGAAGGCGCAGATTGTGTACAAGCTGCAGGATATTGAGTTCCAAACGAAGGAACTGACTGCCTTCCGAGAAGAACTTGTTGGTGACATGGTGCGCAAGGTGCGAGAGTTGAATAAGGATAATTTCTCCGTTCGACAGCATCTTAAGTATGTGGAGCTATATGCTGACCCCGACAACTATACGGTACTGAGTTATGAGGACACGCTGATCATCAAGAGCGAATTGGTGCCGTTGATTACGCCTGATGAAGACGATCCCAAGGCGATGCGATTTGATGCATTAATGTACGGAATCGAGTTGGCGTATTTGATGGGAAAAAAGTATACCCGTGCCAGAAGTGACTTGTATAAGAAGGTGAAGGGTATTGCCGGAGTTGCCAACATCCCCGAAATCAAAGCCCAAACGGAATTGATTTATAAAATCCTGCACACGGATTACTTAGACAGCGCCGGAATTAACGAGTTTGAGCATATTCGCGAGAACTTGCGTAATCTCATCAAATATATTCCAAATAATACAGTTCGGTACATTACCAATTTCGATGATGAGATTCTGTCTATGGATTGGCATGAAGCTGAGCTCGAAAACGATGATCTTAAGAACTACAAAGCAAAAGCGGAATTCTATGTGCGTCAGCATCAAAATGAAGTGGTTATTGCTAAGCTTAGAAATAACGAGCAGTTGACACATGATGATGTGCTTGCTTTGGAGAGAATTCTCTGGAGTGAAGTTGGTACGAAAGAGGATTATGAGGCAGAGATCGGTTCGAAACCTTTAGGTGAGTTTGTGCGTGAAATTGTGGGCTTAGACATGAAGGCGGCTAAGGAAGCGTTTTCTGCCTATCTTGACGAAGCCGTATTGGATAGCCGACAGATTTATTTCGTCAATCAAATCGTGGAATATATCGTACAAAACGGATTGATGAAAGACCTTTCTGTTTTGCAAGAGTCCCCGTTCACAGACAAGGGAAGTGTTGTTGAGATATTTACTGATACAAGCCTCTGGATGGGAATTCGCAAGGTTATCGAGCGAGTGAATGCTAACGCTATTGCTTAACTGAAAAGTAAAAGTACGGTAGACCGAAGTCGGTCTACCGTACTTTTCATATGCGCAGAGAACATCTAAGAAAATCTTGAAATTCTTTGAAATTTTCGAAAATAAGACTTGACTTTTTGGAGTAAGTCTGCTATATTAATCAAGTCGGCAGCGAGCCGATATAATATGGGGGTATAGCTCAGCTGGGAGAGCGCTTGAATGGCATTCAAGAGGTCAGCGGTTCGATCCCGCTTATCTCCACCAAGAAAACACCGTGAAACCAAGGGTTTCGCGGTGTTTCTTTTTTTGGTTTTTCGGCCGTGTTGAATTTGTGTTGAATTAGGATGAATGAGTTTAACGAACCATAAGATCAGCATTGCGAATGCCTAAACTTATTTGCAGAAAAGTGGGATCAAACCGCTGATCTCTTGAAGGGTAGAAGACCTACCTCGGCGAAGTGGGATCGAACCG
>JAFQTS010000085.1 GCA_017408915.1 Oscillospiraceae bacterium
CGAGAGCCGCCACGAGATGGCCAGCAGGATGCCGCTGAGAATACTGATGACGATGCTGTAGGCGATACAAAGCAGCAGAAGCACAAGACCCTGATTGCTGTGATAGCGGGCGAACTTTGAGCCCTTGGCCGCTAAGATGGGGATCAGCACCAGCGGTCCGAAATAGGCCAAAATGGCCATCACCTTGTTGCTCTGAATATCGTTGCTGTCATTGACGGCGCCGGGGACGGGCTGTGCGCCGTCGGTGGCTGCGCCGCAGCCGGGGCAGAACTTCACACCGGGTTCATACTGCGTGCCGCACTTTCCGCAAAATGCCATAATCTTTCCTCCTTCTTAAAATTCTGTTTCTCTGTTAACCGAAATAGCTGCTCAGATCCGGCAGCTCCTTGGTGTGATCCACCGTCACGATGCCATCATAGTAGGACACACTTAGATACGTCTTGCCGTCATAGGCCCACCAGCCGTTCATACTCAGCATATCCTCCTCGGTCATACCGAAGTCATAGAAATCCTGAAAGGCAAAGCCATCCTTCTTCAGTTGGTCGATCCAGCCCATCATTTCCTCCAGCGTTGTGCCGGAAATCTCGGTGCGGTAGGAGGCAACGGCCTTTTCCGTGCCGCCGGGATACTTCCGCAGGGACTTGGGCCAGCCGTCGTTGGCGGCTTCGGCCTCCTTGTTGGCATCGATGGCGCCGTTAATCAGGTCGTCAAATCCACCGCCGTCCTCACCGGTCAGCGCGCCTAAACCGCCCAGCAGATCGCCCAGCGCCTCCAAATCTTCAATGTCCTCGTTGGTCGCGTCGCCGCCGCTGCTGCCGGTCAGACCGGCCAAACCGCCCAACAGGTCACCCAGACCACCGCTGCTTTTTGCTGCGTCGTCGTCACTGCCGCCGTCGGCAAACTCGGAGATATTGATGCCCGACTCCTGCTCAATGGCGTTGGCTACATTTTTGAACAGTGCTCGTCCTGCGATGCCGATGATGAGGCTGATGACCAGTGTCACCACCGTCAGGATCAGCATGGCGCGGGAGAGATTACGCTTGGAGATCTTCTTGCACTTGCCGCAGGCCCACACGATCATAAAGATCAGTCCCACGATGGGGATGCACATTAGCAGGAAGATACCGATATAGCCCCATGTGGTGATGGGTGCGTACTTGCTGCCCTTTGCTGGAACAGGCTCAGTATATGCGGTCTGAGGCTGTGGCTGAGGCTGAGGCGGTGCCTGATACACAGGCTGGGGATGCGGGGGCGGAGGTGCTGCCTCCGGAGCAGGTGTGACCGCCGGTTCAGCAGGGGCAGCCACCGCCTCGGGCGGGGGAGAAGAAGCTTCGCTCAGGGCAGAACCGCAGGCGGTGCAGAATTTCTTCTCCTCTTCCATGGCCGCGCCGCAGTTGGTACAGAACTTTGCCATCTACTGCTCCTCCTTTCACTTCACACGGGAATACGTCCCGCCGTCAAAAATCAGCGTGTCGCCGTTAAGCTCATAGGGGATGATGGTGCTCTCTTTCCCAAGACCCATAAAGGCGCTGATGGTCACCTCCATCTCCGTGTCACTCTTGATTTTGTACTCAATGTTCATCAGCAGCTCCAGTCCCTCCATAGCATCGGCCCAGTCGTCGCTGTCAGCCTCGCCGTCGGTGAGACCCAGCAGGACATCCTCGGTCAGACCGTAGCGCAGCTTGCCGTCCTTGGTGAACTCGAGACCCATGCCGTATTCCGTCTGGGTCTCGGTATCCACGATCTGCCACATACCCACGATGTTCTTCTTGTTGCTGCCGCCGCCGCAGGCGGTGAGGGAGAGCAGCATCATGGCTGCCAGCAGGAATGCCAAAAATTTTTTCATGGTCATGGTGTTGTCCTCCTTTGTTATTTTAGTGTTGGTGTGGGATCATTCGGTTTCCACCGGCATAATACTGAGGCTGGCGGCGCCGAATACATCCAACAGCTGTACATTAACGCCATTGTAGGTGCGGTCAATGTAGCCGTACTGCTCGTATTTCTCCACACAGTCCTCACCGAACCCTGCATCCTGCAAAAGTTGGGCGTAGGTAAGACCCTGCTCCATACTCCACTTCAATTCGATGGCGAAGAGGGTGCCGATTTCACCGCTGGTCAGAACCTTGCCGCCACAGTCGGGAGCAGGCACCAGTTTCGTATAGTCGTTGTCGGGCCAGCCAATGGGAAGACCGGAGGTGGGCACTACCTCATCGTCGGCGGATTCTTCCCCATCCCCGCCGTCGTCGGGGGTTTCCTCCGGCTCGGCGGTGTTGGCAATCTCCTCGCCGCCCTCGTCCGGATCGGGCGTGTTCTGCTGCTCCTGCTGCACGTCGTCGCCGCTATCGGCGGGCGGGGTGGTGTCGCTACCGCAGGCGGTGAGGGAGAGCAGCATCATCAACGCCAGTGTCAGTGCCAAAAACTTCTTCATGGTGTTGTCCTCCTTGTTACTTTAGTTGCCGGCCGCAGTTGGGACAGAAAGCCTCCTTGCGGCTGCACTTGGTTTTGCAGTTGGGGCATTTCTTCTTTTTGGTGGCGATCACGATAATGATCACGATCACAAGAATGACCACGATTGCAATGGCGATCCAAATGAAGATGCACAGTCCGAGAGGTACGGGGCAGAAGCCGCAGAGAGAGCATTTATCCTTTTCGTCCACAGGGGGCTTTTCGTCGGGTGCCTTGCCTGTGTCATCGGGATTCTCCTGTGTGCCGCCGCCGTTTAACTCAAGCACGTTCGACCATTCGGAGGGGCCGTGGGTGCCGGTAAAGCGGATGCGGAGCTTGACGTTGGTGTTTTCCTCAATGGGTACATCATCATTGTACGCGCCTCGGCTGCCGTTCCAGAGGCACCAGTCGCCACCTGCGTCTGCGGTGTCGAACTCGATCCATTCGCCGCCGTCAATGCTGACCTGGGTTTCAAGACCGTCGAACTGACCATCTTCCTTCATAAGGTAATACACGCCGTTCATCCAAACCGATTCGGGCGTGGTCTGTGCGTACTCAATATGGCTGTTCTCGTCGCCCTCGGAAAGCACGATCTTCATATCAGAGATGATGGGAGCTGCATATGTAGTAGGCTCGTCGGGTGTGATCTGCGTACCGTTCTTGCCGAACACAGC
>JAFQTS010000086.1 GCA_017408915.1 Oscillospiraceae bacterium
CCCATCCCCACCGCCAACTGCGGTGGGGATTTTTTTGTTGGGGCAGGGCTTGTGGTGCTGAAACCAAAGGCCCCCTTTCTCCGCGCTAAGAGCCGCACTTCGTGAGGTTGCGCTCTCGCACGCCCGTCTGCGGACGGGTGTGTGTAAAGGGGGCTGGCAAAAATCTCTGATTTTTGACTGGGGGATTGACACGGGAATGTTTGCACTTTCTTTTCAACAGCGAAAAGAAAGTGCGAAAGAAAACGCCGCGTGAAACCCATGGTTTCACGACTTCCTTCCCGCGCTTCACCACACCCACAACGATACCATCCCTCGCGTAAATTTCTGCGCAGAAAATTTCGTCTAAATATAGCATCGCCTCTGCTACTAACCCGCTCAGCCGCTCACTGCCGTGGAAATATAGAAGTCCCCCCTCTAACTGTTAATTGTTACTTGTTACCTGTTAATTATTTCCCTCTCGTCAATATGCCCTAAAATACACCCCAAACTTTTTCGTTAAAAAAGTCACAAATTTACTTGTTAAGTCGTTAACGATGTGTTATCATGCAGCTATAAACAGCTCAAATTCTCTTCCAATACTATTTGAGAAAGGAACTCGACAGCTATGAACAGTACCATCGATCTGCAAAAGGTCGCCGCCATCATCGACGGTTACGGCTGCCGTCGTGAGGCGCTGATCGCCATTATGCAGGACATTCAGGCGGAGTATAAATACCTGAGTGAAGAAACGCTGGAGCTGATCGCGGAGAAGCTGGACATCAGCATCGCCAAGGTCTACTCCGTGGCAACCTTCTACGAGAACTTCTCGCTGGAGGCCAAGGGCAAGTACATCATCAAGGTCTGTAACGGCACGGCCTGCCACGTCCGCAAGAGCCAGCCTATCTTCGACGCACTCCACGACTATTTGGGGCTGACGGGCGAGAAAAAGACCTCTGCCGACGGTCTTTTCACGCTGGAGACGGTGGCCTGTCTCGGCGCTTGCTCCCTCGCTCCCGCCATGACGGTGAACGACGAGGTGTTCGCCAAGATGTCCCCCGAATCGGCCATTGACCTCATTAACGTACTTCGTGAAAAGGAGGCGGGCGCAAATGGGTAAGCTGACAAGAGCACAATTTATCTCTCTCCGCGCCGAGGCGAAAGCGCTCCGTGAGCGGCAGGGTATGCAGATTTTGGTCTGCGCAGGTACGGGCTGTGTGGCCAGCGGCTCTATGAAGGTCTACGACTATCTCAAAACCGCCATCGAGGCCAAGGGTCTCAAGGTCAGCGTGGAGCTGAAGGACGAGGCGGGCAAGAAGGGTCTGCACCTGAAGAAGAGCGGCTGTCACGGTTTCTGTGAGATCGGCCCTCTCGTTGCCATCGAGCCTGCAGGCATCCTCTACACCCATGTGAAGGTGGAGGACTGCGACGAGATCATCGAAAAATCCATTCTCAGCAACGAGGTCATCGACCGTTTGCTCTACGAGGGCAAGCGGGAGTATATGCACCGCGACGACATCCCCTTCTATAAGGGTCAGCACCGCATGGTCATGAAAGATTCTGGCCGCAGCGATGCCGAGGACATCTATGAATATCTCGCCTTGGGCGGTTACGCCGCCTTTGAAAAGGCGCTGTTCGAGATGGAGCCCGCCGCCATCTGCAAGGAGATCGTGGACAGCGGCCTCCGTGGCCGCGGCGGCGGCGGCTTCCCCGCAGGCAGAAAGTGGGAGAGCGTGCGCCGTAACGTGTCCGATGTGAAATACGTGGTCTGCAACGGTGACGAGGGCGACCCCGGCGCTTTCATGGATCAGGGCGTCATGGAGGGCAACCCCCACTCCATCATTGAAGGTATGCTTATTGCAGGCATCGCCACAGGCGCATCCGAGGGCTACATCTACGTCCGCGCCGAGTATCCTCTCGCCGTCAAGCGTCTCAAGATCGCTATGGCCAAGGCGGAGGAACTGGGTCTCTTGGGCGATGACATTATGGGCAGCGGCTTTAGCTTCCACCTCCACATCAACCGGGGCGCAGGCGCTTTCGTCTGCGGCGAGGGCAGCGCGCTGACCGCCTCCATCGAGGGCAAGCGCGGTATGCCCCGCGTCAAGCCGCCCCGCACGGTGGATCAGGGTCTGTGGGCAAAGCCCACGGTGCTGAACAACGTGGAAACCTTCGCCAATGTCCCCAACATCATTATGAACGGTGCTGCTTGGTATCGCTCCGTGGGCACCGAGAACTCCCCCGGTACCAAGACCTTCGCCCTGACGGGCAATGTGGTGAACACGGGTCTTGTGGAAGTGCCTATGGGCACCACCCTCCGCAAGATCATCTTCGATATCGGCGGCGGCATCAAGGACGGCAAGAAGTTCAAGTCCGTGCAGATCGGCGGCCCCAGCGGCGGCTGTTTGACGGAGGAGCACCTCGATGTACCCCTTGATTTCGACAGCCTTAAGAAGCTGGGCGCCATCATCGGCTCCGGCGGCTTGGTGGTCATGGATGAGGACACCTGCATGGTAGAGGTGGCCCGCTTCTTCATGGCCTTCACTCAGAACGAGAGCTGCGGTAAGTGCGTCCCCTGCCGCGAGGGCACGAAGCGCATGCTGGAGATCTTGGAGCGCATCGTGAAGAACGAGGGCACGGAGGAGGATCTCTATCTCCTCGAAGAGCTGGCCTCCACCATCACCGAAACGGCTCTGTGCGGCCTCGGTCAGAGCGCTTGCAAGCCCGTGGTCAGCACGCTGAAGTATTTCCGCAATGAGTACCTCGCCCACGTCCGCGACAAGCACTGCCCCCACTGCAACGGCAGAAAGAAGAAGGTCATCATTGACCAGACCCTGTGCCGCGGCTGCGGTAAGTGTAAGGCCACCTGCCCCATGGAGGCCATCTCGGGCGACAAGCGCAGCCCCCATTTCATCGACAACGAAAAGTGCATCACCTGCGGCGCTTGCTGGGGCAGCTGTCCCTTCGGTGCCATCAACGCGATCGAGGAGGGTTAAGCCATGGCAAAAGGATTTATGATCATTGACGGTCAGCGTGTGGCCTTTGACGGCGAAAAGAACGTCCTCTCCGTTATCCGCAAGGCGGGCATCGACATCCCCACCTTCTGCTATTATTCCGACCTCTCCGTGTACGGCGCATGCCGCATGTGCGTGGTGGAGGACGACAAGGGCAAGATCGACACCTCCTGCTCCATGGAGCCTCGTGACGGCATGGTGATCCGCACCAACTCGGCACGTCTTTTGAAGCACCGCCGCATGATTTTGGAGCTGCTTCTGGCCTCCCATAACTGCGACTGCAAGACGTGCATGAAGACCCACTGCCACCTCCGCGAGCTTGCCCAGCAGTTCAATATTATCAACATCCGCTTCCAGGATACCCGCCCCCACTTCGAGTTGGACGATTCGGGCTACGCCGTGGTTCGTGACCCCAACAAGTGCATCCTCTGCGGCGACTGTGTTCGCGTCTGCGAGGAGATGCAGGGCGTGGGCATCATCGACTGGTCTCGCCGCGGCTCGAAATTGCAGGTCATGCCCGCTTTCGACCGCAAGCTGGCCGAGACCAAGTGCGTCAGCTGTGGTCAGTGTGCCGCCGTGTGTCCCACGGGCGCCATCACCGTCCGCAATGAGATCGGTAAGGCATGGCGCGCCATCCACGATCCTTCCAAGCGCGTGGTGGTGCAGATCGCGCCCGCCGTCCGCGTGGCGGTAGGCGAGGCCTTCGGCATCCCCAGCGGCGAAAATGTGCTGGATAAGCTCATTACCGCTTTGAAGCTCATGGGCGTGGACGAGGTGTACGACACCAACTTCGCCGCCGACTTCACCACCATCACCGAGGGCAACGAGTTCTTGGAGCGCCTCAAAAACGGCGGCCCCTTCCCCATGTTCACCTCCTGCTGCCCTGCATGGGTGAAGTATTTGGAGAACCACGACCCCAAGTACCTCAAAAATATCTCCACCTGCAAGTCCCCCATGGAGATGTTCGCCGCCATTTTGCGTGAGAAGTACGCCGAGAAGGACGCCGCCGACGGGCGCAAGACCTTCCACATCGCCATCATGCCCTGCACGGCGAAGAAGATGGAGGCCGCCCGTGACGAGTTCAAGCAGGACGGTCAGCCCGATGTGGACTTGGTGCTGACCACCCGCGAGATCATCGACATGATCAACGAGAACGGCATCCGCCTCCCCGAGCTGGAGCTGGAGTCCCCCGACCTGCCCTTCGGTCTCGGCAGCGGCGCTGCCGCCATCTACGGTGTAACGGGCGGCGTGGCAGAGGCCGTGGTGCGCCACTGTCTGCCCGATAAGTCCAAGAACGCTCTCCGCGCCATTGAGTTCATGGGTCTGCGCGGTCAGAAGGGCATCCGTGAGGCCACGGTGGACGTAGGCGGCACGGAGCTGAAGCTGGCGGTGGTCAACGGTCTTGTGAACGCCCGCCGTCTTTTGAAGGACATTGACGAGGGCAAGGCCTTCTATCACCTCATTGAGGTCATGACCTGTCAAGGCGGCTGTGTCGGCGGCGCAGGTCAGCCCCGCGCTGTCCGCGAGACGAAGAAACAGCGCGGCGATGGTCTTTATAACATTGACCACAGCGCCATGTTCAAGCGCGCCGAGAAGAACCCCATTGTGGTACAGATGCTGGAGGAGATGGGCGAACACCACGCCCACGAACTGCTCCATGTGAACTACGTGAAGGAATAAGAAAAAGCCGCCTGCGGGCGGCTTTTTCTCTTAATTAACAGTTAACAATTAACAATTAACAGTTAGTTGTGCTAACTTCTACATTTCCTATGCAGTGAGCGGCTGAGCGAGTTAGGCGCAGAGGCGATGCTACATTTAGACGAAGTTTTCTCCGCAGAAATCTACGCGAGGGACGGCATCGTTGTGGGTGGGCATCGGCGCGTTGAAGGAAGTCACGAAACCATGGGTTTCGTGCGGCGTTTTCTTTCGCACTTTCTTTTCGCTGTTGAAAAGAAAGTGCAAACATTCCCGTAAATACAAAAAAGAGGTGCTTCACAAGCACCTCTTTCTCCATTAGATAAGTTTTTCAAAATAATAAAACTTCTCGTCCTCGCTGACCTTTCGCATACAGCTCGACAGCATCTTGAAAGACGGCTCATTCTCGCGGTAGCACTTGGCAACCACCTTCAGCAGGCCCAGCTTATAAAGACCCCACTCGGCAACAGCGGCAAAAGCCTCCGCCCCGTAGCCGTTGCCTGCATATTCGGGTGCAATGCGGCAGCCCAATTCCATGCCGCCACGCCAATCGCCGTTATACAGCACCGCCTCGCCGATGCACTTACCATCCAAGCGAATGGCAAAGTTGGCTGCCAAACGGGCATCGAAATCCTTCTTCGCCACATCGAGGAAATAGTCCTCCGTCAGCTCACCCTGCAAATCCTTGCGGTAGTCGTAGCCCCAGTAGCGGTTGCGCTCGTCATCGAGGCAGAGGGCGTTATAGGCCGCCTTGTCCTCCTCCGTAAAGGCCGACAGGGTCAGCCGCGCGGTGGTCAATTCGGGCAGCTCGTCGAGGCTGTCCAGCTCATTGCCCACAGCGAAGCACAGCTTGCCCGCCCGCTCACTGGGGAGATACTGCATCTTGGAAGTCCGCAGACCCTTGTCCTGTCCGTCATCCTCACGGTTGATCCACAGGCAGTCATCGGCATAGTACCCTGCGAAGGCCTGCACCATGGTGGGATAGACACCCGCGTGGGAGTAGAGTGCCTTTTCAATGTGGCACACCAGCGTGTCGCCGCACTTCTCCGCCAAGGCGATGGCGATGAGCTTCCCCTCATAGAGGATGCCGCCTGCGCGGAAGATGCCCGTATCAAGGTAGGTGAAGAGGTCTTTCGCCACCTCCAGCTCCTTCTTGGCGCTTTCGCTCTCCTTGGCAAATTCCGCCTCGTAATCCACCCAAAACTGCTCGATCAACTCCTTATGCTCCGCCGTCAAGGGCAGGAACTCCGCCCCCTCGTGGTTCTTGCGGAACTTGTTGATGTGGTTGCGCTGGCCGCTGTAGCGGCGACCCTCAAATTTTGCCAAATCTTGGGACAGGTAGATGTAGTCACGCCACGACCACTCGTTGGTGATGCTGACCTTGGCATAGCGCATAGCCATGCGGCAGCCTTGGCTCTCGGGTACGATAGAGAACACGGGACGCTGTCCGATCTCGCGGCAGTGATCCTCCACCGCCAGCAAGCCCTTCTCCACGCTGCCGTTAGGGCCGGGGATGGGGAAGTCGTACATCACGTTGCCGTGGATGGTGTTGCGGATAATGAGGCAGTCCTCCACGATGGTGTACTCGCTGTGGAGACTGTGCTGCCACATGTATTTCACGCCTACGCTATATTCGCACAGGCGGTAGGTGCAGTGTTCATAGTAAGGCCGCAGGATGAGAAAATCCTTGGCGGTGATGGGACGAAAGGTCAGCATGGGGTTGTCCTTCTTTCTTTGGTATGCGGTTAGTTTACCCCATATTTTAACATTTCTCTGCTGTAAATGCAACACTGCGCTCCGCTTGTGTTTTTATTTGAATGCGAGGGGTCATACCCTCCCCCTCGCGCTCCCCCATGCAGACTTGGGGCTTGCTGTCCTGCCGCAGGTACGGATACGTTCGATTTTTTTTGCGGGGGAGGCATCTCCTGCTAAAGAGGCTTGTCATAAAATTTTTCGTAGTGTTGCCCAAAACAAGGCAACAAACAACCATTTTTTCAGTATAAGTGAAAGCGTATCTTTTTTGCTGTCATTATGCTATACTGAAAGGAGAATGGTGATGAAAAGCGCCAAATACAGCTACTGGCTTTCCGTATCCGACTTGCGTCGTTGCGGTAGTTGCAAGAACTTACAAGGGAAGATTTTTACTAAGGCTTCTTCTAATCCCTTAAGCGACTCCTTTTTCCCTTTAAAGCCTCCGCTACACCCACTATGCCGCTGTAAAATTGTGCAGATGGATGCAAAGCGAGCAGGAACCGCTACGAAGAACGGTCTTTCTGGAGCGGATTGGTGGATAAAAACTTTCGGCCATTTACCTTCCTACTACATAACTAAAAATGAAGCAAAGGAACTTGGCTGGGTCTCCGCTTTAGGAAATCTCCGGAAGGTTGCACCCGAAAAAATGCTCATTGGCGGTGTATTTTTTAATAAAAAACAACAATTACCCGCCGTAGCGGGGCGCATCTGGTACGAGGCAGATATTAATTATAATGGTGGTTTCCGTGGAACTGATCGAATCCTTTATTCCAATGACGGATTGATTTTTGTTACCTACGACCACTACAGAACATTCATTGAAATTATCTAAGGAGGCAGCAATATGAATAGAGGTTGGTATGTGACGGATGGATTTCCCTATGTGCTGGATATGACCGGTTGCTGCGATTGGGGCGATTTCCATGACCGTATTCGGAAATTGTTTGCCTTCCCTGACTATTACGGTGAAAACTGGGCCGCCATGTGGGATTGCCTGACAGATTTATTTGGTTCTTCTGACAGCGGTGAAATTATCGTCCGCGGCACTGATACCATGCCTGAAGACATGAAAGAGGACATAGAAACTCTGAAAGAGATTTTTAACGATCTCCATGCAGAATTTCCCGGTATTGTCTGCCGATTCGAATGAGGTATGTTGACGGGCGGTTAATAACCGACCCTACAACATCCCAAGAAGCCCTCAATTGTTAATTATTCCTTGTTAATTTCCCAAAAACCTCTTGCAATCGGCACAAATTGCGATTATACTATATATGTCTTATTATGCGTCATTGCGTTCACTCCACTACTCTGAACGCAGGGGCGTAACAATTAAAGGAGGAAGTTCCGCTTATCATCGGCGGTGCGGCAGTGTGGAGACCTGCCGTAAAGTGATGCATCGGAAGATGGTCACGA
>JAFQTS010000087.1 GCA_017408915.1 Oscillospiraceae bacterium
CACGGTGTATGGGCTCAAACTGCAGGGACTCGTCGTGGGTGTTGAACACTTCCAACAGCGCGTAGCGGGCAGGCAGCGCCAAATACTCCTCAGGAGTCTTGCCCGCCTTCTGCTCCTCGTAGCAGGCCTTGGCGGTGGCAAGGGAGTGGTTGCCGTCGCCCACGGCGAACAGCAAGGGTGCCACACCGCTGACGCCATACTTCTCCTGCATGGCACTATCGGCAGTGAGGCCCTCCAGCGCATCGGCAACGGCGTCGATCTGCTCTGCGGACAGCTTGTAGCCGCGGATGTGACCGCCGTTCTGCATCAGCTCGAAGTCATAGACCTTCTCCATGCCTGCAGCGGCGGCGGTGAGAGGCTCAATGACAGTGCGCTCGGGGTTATCGATCAGCAGCATCACGTGGGGCAGCTCAATGGGTGCATTGCGGCGCACCTTGGCGCGGGGAGGAATACGATCCAGCACCGTGCCCTCGGTGGCGCGGATCAGTGCACCGGAGCCGGGAGTGAAATCATAGGCATCCAAGTCCACCATACCGATGAGACCATGACGGATACGGCCATCGGACTGCTGACGCTCAACATAGAGGAGGCTGTCTTTCAAAGTCTCGAAAATGCCGCCATCCACATACTTCTTCATGGAATCGTTAATGTCGCCGATAATGCTCTCCACATTGGGATCTTTCAGCTTTGCCTCGGGGAGAATGAGACGCAGCGTGGAGGGGGCGTCGCCCACCTTCTCCTCCACTGCCTGCCAATATTCAGGCTCGGAGGTAAACTGATCGCAGGCCACCACGGCCCACTTATGCATATCCTGTCCCTTGGGCATCAGGATATTGGCGGGATAAAAGCCCAACTTCTCAAACTTCTTGTTCATGGGGTTTCCTCCTTATTTCCTTCTATGTAAGTATTTCCAACTTTTTCTCGTTCCGTGATATTTGTTCCTGTTCACATCATACCATAGCCACAACACACTTTGCAACGGGAAATACAAAAATTTTTAGCATTATACAAAAATATTTTTCGAATATTTGAACCCAGTGCGGGAAACATAGAGGCAGTAGTTTGTTTTAGGAGGAATTTTTCCGTGAAAATCATTGATAAATTGGCGCTGGTGCTGGTCATCGTTGGCGCACTGAACTGGGGCAGCGTGGGTCTGTTTGGCTTTGACTGCGTTGCCTTCCTCTTCGGCGGTCAGATGGGCACCATCAGCCGCATCATCTACTCGCTGGTGGGCATCGCAGGTCTGTGGTGCATTACCCTCCTCTTCCGCGACAACGGCAGAGACGGCGAATAAGAGAAAACTGCTCATCCATTGGGATGAGCAGTTTTTTAGTCTTTTTGAAACTCCAAAATATCCCCTGCATCGCACTCCAATACCTCGCAAATGGCGGCGAGGGTGGAAAAACGGATGGCGGTGACCTTATTATTCTTAATTTTGGAGAGGTTGACGTTGGAGATCCCCACGCGCTCGGCAAGCTCGTTGAGGGAGATTTTCCGCTCCACCATCATGCGGTCAAGGTGAAGAATGATTTTTCCCATACATCCCCCTTACACAAGGCCTTCCACATCTTCTTCCAGCGCCGCACCGTAGGAGAAATACTGGGTCAAACACAGCACCACGATGCCCATGAAGATGCCGCTCTGTCCCACGCTGACTTCCACCACATCACCCACAACGAGGCGCACGATGATGCTCATTATAAAGCCAACAATAGGCACAGCAATGGAGAAAATACCGATCTTGCGGAGACGGCACACATTCTCTTTCTGGAAGGGCGTGGCGTTTTCAGATTTTTTGAATACAAGATACACATTGCGGAACACCAATGCCATCAGCACAAAGATGATGGTGGCGCCAATGCCAAACAGCATGAATGTGGTCATGTCGACACCGCCATTCACCACAGGAGCATGGACTTCAAAACCGTAAATCGACAGTTCTGCGCCGCAGCATTCCTTGGCATCGAGGCTGACAAGATACTTCAACAACTGAGGTGCAGCAACAGAACAAATCGTAGCCGCCGCCATCAGTGCCGTGCCCACCCAGTGGAACACCTCTAAAATCTTCGTAATAATCGTTGCAGCCTTGTTAAGTCCTTTCATCTTTCCTACCTCCCAAGGATTCTTGATGAGGTGAGCATATCACAGCGCTTATCGATTGTCAATAGTTTTTTAATGTTTATCGATAAATATTTTTCGCTCAATATTAAAATCTCCCTGTCCGTTGGGCAGGGAGGTTTTATATTTAGTTCTTCAAGCTCTGCATGGGGGCGGGGATTCTGCCGCCGCGGTCGATGAACTTCTTGGGGCTGGCGGTGAGATTCACTGCCATAATGGGGCCTTCGCCCAGCAAGCCGCCGAAGTTCAAGCCCTCCCCTGCCTTCTTGCCGATGGCGGGGATGGCGCGGACGGCGGTGGTCTTGGAGTTCACCATACCGATGGCTGCCTCGTCGGCGATGATGGCGGAGATGACCTCAGCAGGGGTCTCACCGGGCAGCACCACCATGTCAAGACCCACGGAGCAAACAGCGGTCATGGCCTCCAGCTTCTCAATGGTCAGATCGCCGCTCTGTGCCGCCGCGATCATGCCCTCATCCTCGGACACGGGGATAAAAGCACCGGACAGACCGCCCACGGAGTTGCAGGCCATAACGCCACCCTTCTTCACCGCGTCATTGAGCATGGCAAGGGCAGCAGTCGTACCGTGGGTTCCGCAGACATCAAGACCCATCTCTTCAAGAATACGAGCCACAGAGTCGCCCACGGCGGGGGTAGGCGCAAGGGATAAGTCCACAATGCCGAAGGGCACACCGAGGCGCTTGGCAGCCTCCGTACCCACCAGCTGACCTACGCGGGTGATCTTGAAGGCGGTGCGCTTGATGATCTCAGCCACCTCGCCCAAGTCACCATCGCACTTCTTCAGCGCCGCATGGACGACACCGGGGCCGGAAACACCCACGTGGATCACGCAGTCGGGCTCACTGATGCCGTGGAACGCACCTGCCATAAAGGGATTATCCTCTACGGCGTTGCAGAACACCACCAGCTTGGCAGGGCCGATACAGTCGCGGTCGGCGGTGAGCTCGGCGCTCTCGCGGATCACCTCGCCCATCATCTTGACGGCATCCATATTGATGCCCGCCTTGGTAGAACCCACGTTGACAGAGGCGCAGATGTTGCGTGTCTCGTTGAGGGCGCGGGGAATGGCGCGGATCAGCTCCACATCACCTGCGGAGAAGCCCTTCTGCACCAGTGCGGAAAAGCCGCCGATGAAGTTGACACCCACAGTGTCGGCAGCACGCTGCAAGGCGTGGGCATACTTCACAGGATCGCCGCCGGAGACGGCAACCAGCATGGAAATGGGGGTCACGGAAATGCGCTTATTGATAATCGGCACGCCGTACTCCGCCTCAATATCCTCGCCTGTTTTCACGAGATTGCCTGCACAGCGGACGATCTTATTGTAGACCTTCTCACAGGAGCGGTCAATGTCGCTGTCGGCGCAGTCCAGCAGAGAGATACCCATGGTGATGGTGCGAATATCGAGATTTTCCTGCCGGATCATATTGATGGTTTCTAAAATATCATTGAGATTGATCATAGCCGTTTCCCTCAATCAAATGCGGTGCATAGAGTTGAAAATATCCTCGTGCATAACGCGGATCTCCATGTTCAGCTCTTTGCCCAGCTGATCCATAGCCTCGGAGAACTCCTTGAAGCTGCACTTCAAGCCTGCGATATCCGTCATCATCACCATGACGAACATATCCTGCAGAACAGACTGGGTGATGTCGATGATATTGACATCGTACTCGGCGCACTTGGCGCTGACCTTGGCGATGATACCCACGGTATCACGACCGATGACAGTGACGACTGTTTTCTTCATAATCGTTTCCTCTCCATATTATATAAAAGTTTCTTTACATAGCATTATTTCACGCTCAAGCGCTTCACCAGTTCCTCATCGGGGGTGACATACATCGTTTTATAGGTGGTGTAGATCACCATACCGGGGCGGCTGGCAGCGGGCTTTTTTACGAACTTCACGGGGGTGTAGTCCACCGCCACCTTGTCCCCCTCCCGTCCTTGGGAGAAGTAGGCGGCGATTTGCGCTGCCTCCAAAACGCTCTGCTCATCGGGTTCTACGCCGTCGGTGCAGAGAATGACGTGAGAGCCGTGGATCTTCTGAGTGTGGAGCCATAGATCCCACTTCTGTGCGTCCTTAGTGGTCAAGCGGTCATTTTGGCGGTTATTGCGGCCTACCAAAATACGCAGTCCTGACGTGGAGCGGAACTCACGGGGCTTGGAAGGTCGCTGGAACGAGCCGCCCTTCTTTCCCTGTTTGCGGAGATACCCGCCTGCTTCCAGCTCGGCGCGGATGTCCATAAAGTCCTGCTCACTTTCCGCAAGCTGCAGCTCCTGCAATACGCTCTCTAAATATTGCAGCTCTTCTCTGCCTGCGTTGATAAGCTCCGTCAGCATCTTCTCGGCGGTCTTGGCCTTGTTGTACTGCTTAAAGTATTTGGCGGCGTTCTCCTGTGGAGAAAGGCGCACATCGAGAGGGATCTCCACCGTGGGACAGCTCTCCTCGTAGTAGTTCTGCGCCTCCAGCACACGCTGCCCCCGCTCCATGCGGTAGAGGTTCGCGGTTATGAGTTCGCCGCGGATACGGAGGGTCTCGCGGTCTTGTGTCTGGGCGTATTCCTTCTCCCGCAGGGCGATCTTACGGCGGACACGGTCACGGGCGTTGGTGGCAGCCTTCACCAGTTCCTGTCCCCGCTGCTTGACTCGCTCGGCCTGCTCGCGGCGGGAATAGAAGGTATCCAGCAGCGTAGAGAAGCTCTCCTGCGGCACGCTCTCGCCGTAACTGCCGTATTGGGCGATGGATTGATAGGTAAAATCGAAGGGTTTCCCCTGCCGCAGCAGCACATTTGGTGTGAAGCTTTTTTCCTTCACATTCTGCTGCCACTGGGCGAAACTACGCCACAACCGATCATCCACCACAGTGCTGTCACTGTCACCGTGGGCAGCATAGACGATCTCGCGGGCAATGAGGGGCGAGATGGCGGTAAACTTAGCGGTCAACTGCTGCTCCGCACTTTCTCCATCACGGAGAAGGCGGAAGAACTCGTCCTCCGTCACAGCAAGGGGGTCGCATTTCTCCTGCTTGGGAGGCAATTCGTAGAAGAGCCCCGGCAATACCTGACGGACTTGAGACATCTCCAAATCTACACGGCGGAGGCAATCCACAATGCGATTTTCCTTGTCCGTAAGGATCAAGTTGGTGTTGCGGCCCATGGCCTCCAAAATGAGAGAAAAGCGGCTCTGCTCCCCCATCTCATCGGTAGCCTCGATGGCAAGTGTCACCACGCGCTCCAAGGGAGACTGCTCCACCGCCACGATGCGCCCGTTGCCGATGTGCTTACGCAGCAGCATACAAAACATGGGCGGCTGGGAGGGGTTATCTCGCAGCTGCTCCGTCATGTGGATGCGGGGCTGATTGGGATTGGCGCAGAGGAAGAGACGGCGATTGCCCCGCAGCAACAGCACCAGCTGATCCCGCGCAGGCTGCTGGATCTTCTCGATACGGCTGCCTATCAGCGCAGGCGCTATTTCATTGACGACTGCCTGCAGGCAGATGGCATCCAGCGGCATTTATTCTCCCTCCATCATGACGTTGAACAGTTTATTGATACGCTCGTGGGCATTGTTGAGATAGAGCCACCCAAACAGGGCTTCCAAAGCCGTGGCCTGCCGATACTCGGCAACGGTGGCATTGTGGGCAATAGTGTGGACATTGGCGTTGCGCCCGCGCTTAAATACGGCGCTCTCCTCTTCCGTGAGGAGGGGCAGAATCTTCTCAGACAGGGCTGCCTGTCGCGGCGCGCGCACCAGCTCCACTGTGGCGCGGTGAAGCCCCTTCCCTGTTGCCTTCCCGTGGGCACAGAGATAGGTGCGCACCAGCAGTTCATAGACGGCATCGCCCATGTGGGCAAGGCCGATGGCAGAGATGGCGTGAATGTCATCGCCCTTTAGTTGTATATTGAAATAATCGGTCATCGCAAAGACTTCCCTTTCTCGTTTCTCTAACTGATGATTTTACCATAAAGTGAACACCGTTGCAACAAAAAGACCCGTGAAGATTCACGGGTCTTTTCTATGGTCAGTCTTTCTTCAGACGCAGGATATAGATGCCGTCATGGAGGGTGTCCATGTAGATGTAGCCGCGGTCATCCACCACGCAATCCTCGGCAGTACCCAACATCGGGCCGGGTAGCTTCGGACCGAAGAGGGGCTTTTCGGGATTGGGCGGGATGAAGTAGGCAAGCTCCTTGATGTAATAGGGGTCGGACACATCGTAGACACGCATACCTGCATGGAAATAGCAGCAGTAGACGAGGTTGGGGTCATCCTGCAGCCACGGTTTGCCCATGGGCTCATGGACATTGTGAGGGCCAAAGGGGCCTTGACAGCCGATACCGCAATCGTTGAAGTTGGGATAGGGAAAATCGGCAGGGACTTCGGGGTAGGGGAACTCCGCCACCAGCGTGGGGTCGGCGGGGTTGGACACGTCGATCATGTGGAGATTGTTCATAGGTTGAGCGCCGCGGTGGGGGCCATTGGCGATCTTTTCCGCCGTGAAGTAAGGGAATCGCTCACCTTCGTTGGTCAGCACGGCGAAGTTGCGCCCACGCAAGGGCAAATAGGTATGGCAGCGTGCGCCGCAGTTCTTCCCCGCGAAAGGCGGCTGCACCTTCAGCTGGGAGACCAGCTTGGGACGGGTGGGGTCAGAAATGTCCACGATAATACCGCCGCCGGAAAAATAGCCCATGAAAAGCTGATTGGGACGGTCGGGAGAAAGGGTGCAACCGTGACACATGGCCCAATCCTTCTCGGCAGCGTGACCCTCGGGGTACGTGCCCGGCAGCATGCCGTCCCTGAACTGCTCCGGCATCCACCAGCGACCGCACTCCACGGGATTGGCAGGGTCGGCAATGTCGAGAATGCGGACGATGAATCCCACAAAGCCGGGACACTCAGCGGGCATATAGACGTATCTGCCGCCGTTGTAAGCAAAGCGGTGAACACCCATGCCGTCCGTACCCGTAGACCAGAAGGACAGCAGCTTGGGATTTTCGGGGTCTTCCTTCAAATCATAGATCTGCAGGCCGCAGATCGCCTTATCCTCGGGTTTGTTGCCGTGGAGGAAGGGCACACCGCCGCCGATGGCGGCAATCATAAGACTGTCTGCCACCTGAATTTTGGGGGTGCACTGCGCCTTGTACTCCTTGGGATCACAGCACTCAAAAAACTTCACATGGCGGGGCTTGGCGGGGTCGGTCACATCGAGGATGTTCCAGCCCGCACCGTAGAACGAGCCGCAGTAGAGATAATAGCGGCCGTCCTCCGTCTTATGGAGTGCCATCTGAAAAGCCATCATCTTATTGAGGTCATGGTAGCCCACCACCTCCATGTTCTTGATGTAGCCTTGATTCTGCTCACTTTTTGCATAGAAAGGAATGGACATAGTCTTCGACCTCCTTTTAATGGTACGATTTTACCACAACAAAAGTGAGGTTGCAACTGCGTCAAAATGCTCAAAACAAAGATAGCAACAAGGCGTTGCTTGTCCCTTCCCTATTCTTGTATTATAATGGGCGTGAGGTGATGATTTTATGGATACCAAGGATATAATTCTCGAACTCAGAACAAAAAACGGGTTGTCGCAGGATGACCTCGCCGAAAAGGTCTTTGTAACCCGTCAGGCGGTGTCCCGTTGGGAAAACGGCGAAACTACGCCAAATATCGAAACGCTAAAGTTACTTTCCAAGCTGTTTGATGTTTCTATCAATACTCTTCTCGGCTCTCCCAGAGCGCTTATTTGCCAATGCTGCGGTATGCCTCTTGAGGACACCAATATCAGCAAAGAAACAGACGGCTTTTTCAACGAGGAATACTGCAAATGGTGCTACGCCGATGGTGAATACATGTATCACGACATGGATGATTTGATTGAAGTCTGTGTATCACATATGACCAGCGAAACCGTGTCGAAAGAGCAGGCGCGGACATACATGAAAAATCTGCTGCCGAAGCTGGATTATTGGAAACATTATAAGAACTTAGCTGGCGCAGAGAAGTTTGACCAGTTCAAAAAGCAGCTTATGGAGGAAATCAATGCCCTGCACATTGAGGGGATGCCCAAGGTGGAAAGCCTCAATGCACTGGTGGGGGCCTACATCAACCTCGACTATCGCCTTCCCAATGGAAAAATCGTAAAATTCTTAGATGACGGCGCAACCTATTTGGGAACGCAATTGGAATGTGAATTTGGTGGCGATCGGTGCTTTGGCGTAGCTGCCAATATGGAGTTCATCTTGATCTGTACCTACGAGGAAAACGGAGAAAATCCCGAACTCGTCATCTACAAAAAACGATAAATAGGTTTAGAGATTTTGACATTCCCTCTCCCCTGCCGTATAATAGCCCTATACTTCTATTTGCAGCAGGAGGTTTCTCATGTTCAACACGGTGCAGTTTTATTATTTCAGCCCCACAGGCGGTACGAAGGCCTGCGGCGAGTCCTTTTGTAAGGCCATCGCTGCCAATGTCAAGGCTGTCAATTTAGGCTTGGAGGAGGCTGCCTTCAACGGTGATTGCGACCTCGCCGTGTTTGCCATGCCTGTTTTTGCAGGGCGCATCCCCGCTGTGGCGGCCGAGAAGCTCTCTGCCCTGAATGGCAACGGCACGAAGGCCGTCACCCTCGTTGTCTACGGTGTCCGCGCTTATGAAGATGCCCTGTTGGAGCTGAACAACGTTGTAAAGGAAGCTAACTTTACTGTGGTTGCTTCTGCTGCCTTGGTAGCACAGCACTCCATCGTTCCCGCCGTGGGACAAGGTCGCCCTAACGAGGAGGACAAGGCATCCATCGCCGCCTTTGCCCAGCAGGTGATGGCAAAACTTGCAAGCGGCGATGTTTCTCCTGTCACCGTCCCCGGCAACTTCCCCTACCGTGAGGTGGGCAGCATGCCCTTTACGCCCATTTGCCTGCCCGCGTGTGGAAAATGCGGCGCTTGTGTTGCCGTTTGCCCCACCAAGGCGATGGTGATGGATAATGAATGCGTCAAAACCGATGTGGATACCTGCATCCTCTGCATGGCCTGTACCGCTGCCTGTCCCAAAAAGGTGCGTGTGCTGCCCCCTGCTGTGCAGGAGAACATGAATGAGAAGATGGCGGCGCTGGTTTCCGTCCATAGAGAGAACGAGTATTTCCTGTAAAATAACGAAGAAAGACCGCGCTGAGGATCCTCAGCGCGGTCTTTTTCTGTCTTTCATTCAGTTTTGAATACCCGCGATGTTCTTGGCAAGCTTCTTCTTGCCCTGAATGTCACCTTGACGGGCAATCATAATGCGCTGTGCCTGGGGAGAGCCTGCGCCGTGGAGAGACTCGGTGCGATAGCCGACAGCCGCCGCGCCAAGACACATATTCTCCAAGAAACGCAGCACACGCTGACGATCCTCAGTGCTGACACCCTCGCGGGTGGCGAAGTACTTATTGCAGATCTCGCCGATGGTCTCCCCTTCTCTGCCCACCACTGTGTCGGAGTTGAAGTCCGCCTCAGAAGGCATCGTCACCATCAAGCCGCCTGCAATATCCTCAGCCAAACGCACGATCTCATAGGGGAAACGGGTCACATTCTGCTTGCAGACGTTGGCAAGGAGGAGATCGATCTGATAGTTGCCCGCCTTGGTAGGGCAGCCCTCGCAGGAACAGGCGATACCGCAGGAATAGAGGGTCTCGTTGAGGTGGGTCATCTCAATGAGCTTATCCTTCACGGCACTTGCCTTCTCCACGCCGTTATACTCCGCAGCCAAGGCGGCAGCGCCGATGACCACATCGCCTACGCCCACCTTGCAGCCGCCGTAGCTCTGACGGTGATAGCCTGCAAAGCGCTCCACCATCATGCCTGCAAACTCATACTCGCCGTTGAGGAAAATGTACTCATTGGGGATAAACACGTTATCCAGCACCACCAGTGCCTCCTGTCCGCCGAACTTGGCGTTACCCACATCGATACAGCCCTCCTCCATCTTACGGGTGTCGCAAGACTGACGACCGTAGATCATATAGAGGCCATCGGCATCACTGGGACAGGCGAAGGACACGGCGTAGTCCTTATCCGCCTCGCCCATGGCGATGGTGGGCATAAAGATATGCCAGTGGGAGTTGATAGAACCTGTCTGATGACACTTGGCACCGCGTACCACGATGCCATCGGCGCGGCGCTCCACCACATGGACGAACATATCGGGGTCATTCTGCTGATGGGGTGCCTTGCTGCGGTCGCCCTTGGGGTCGGTCATAGCGCCGTCTACCGTCAGATCCTCGTCCTGCACCATAATAAGGAACTTCTTAAAGCGCTCGTGGTAATCCGTGCCGCACTTCTCGTCGATCTCGTAGGTGGTGGAATAGACGGCGTTGAAGGCATCCATACCCACGCAGCGCTGGAAGCAGGAGGCGGTCTTTTGACCCATCAAACGCTGCATCTTCACCTTCTTCACCAAGTCCTCGGCGGACTGATGAAGGTGACCGAATCGGTTGATCTTGCGGCCTGTGAGGTTGGAGGTAGCGGTCATCAAATCCTCATACTGGGGGTCTTGGGCGAGGGCGTAGGTCATGGCCACGCAGTTAATAGAGGGACGGATCATGGGATGATCCACCCAGTTCTCGATCTTCTCGCCGAACATATACACGCGGGTATTCAGCTTTCGCAGGGAATCAATATACTCTTTTGCCGTCATCATAAGAAGTTCCTCCTTTTTCGTGGTGGATAAATACAAGCACTTACTGCCGCTTCAGCATTTCCAAGAACAAAGCCAGTGCGGGATTTTCGTTGCCCCGCAGCCATGCGGCGCAGGAATAGGCCTCGTTGAGGGGAATTTCGGGGATCAAACGGACGGAAGGGTTCGCCGCCACATTGGTATGCCCGTTGATGATGCCAAAGCCCAAGCCCGCCTCGATCCACAAGGCGAGGGTGGGCAGGTTGGGTGCATAGCGGGTATTAAAGGACATCAAACCCTTGCTCTTAAAGAATTCCTTGGTCATCTCCGCACCCATACGGCTGTCCTCGGGGGAGATAATGAGCATGGTCTCCTTCACCAGTTCCTCGGGGGTGATGCACTCCTGCTGGGCGATGGGCAGCTTTTTGGAGATGGCGAAATAGGCCTTCTCCGTACTGTCGCCGTGGGCGTAAGTCTCCACATCCTCCTCGTCCATCACATCAAAGTGGATGGTGAAAATTAGGTCTAACTTGCCATTGTGCATCTGGCGGCGCAAATCACCGAAAGAGCCTTGGCAGATCTGAAGGCTGATGTTGGGATACTGCTGCATGAAGCTGTAGAAAAGATCCACGATCTCCGTGTCAAGACGCTGACCTTCCAATAGGCCAATGTCGAGAACGCCCGTATAGCCGCGACCTACCGTCTGCACTTGGTCGATGGCCTGTTCGTAAGTCTCCATCAAGGGGCGCAGCTTCTCCGCCAGCAATGCTCCCGCGGGGGTCAAGCGCACATTGCGCTGATTGCGGATAAAGAGCTGGGTGTTCAACTCCTGCTCGATGGAGTTGATTTGGCGGCTTAGACCTGGCTGAGAGAGATAGAGCCGCGCGGCAGCGCGGGTGTAGTTCAGCGTCTCCGCCAAAGCCAAAAAGCACTTAATTTGTGTCGTATTCATAGGCACAATTCCCTTCTTAGTCAAAAACACGCCTCATCGTTGCTTGATGAGGCGTGCTGTGAGATGCCTTAATCCAGCAAGATGCAGCTCGTATAGGTCATGGTATTTTTGCCGTAGTAGTATTCCAGTCCCGCGGAGGTACAGGCATCGCTTACCAGCAGACCGTAAGCCTCCATGGAGGGGAACATCAGCTCGGGGTGGCGGCAGGGCTCGTCGGGATAGGCGCACTTGGGGCAGAGGGTACAAGTACCTGCGCTCATGCCGAGACAGTTGGGGAACTCCTTCTGCAGCAGCTTGATGATCTCGAAAAACCGCTTCTTCTGCAGCTTCTCCGTCTCCATCATACACTCCACATCGAAATCATCCTCCATCTGTCCCGTGGACTGGATGACGATGCCGCGGTGATACTGCCTTGCCCGCTCGGTGATCTCCTCCAGCGTACCGCAGGCAGGCGGGCAAGCCCAGCTCTTATTGTAGGAATGGCAGCGGTTGGCACTGCACATATCCCGCACCTCGGGGAGGAACTTCAGATCCTTGGGGTCAATTTCGCCCACATGGTCGAAACCCACCTCCAAAGCCATGGCAATTACCTGTTCTGTCGTCATTATTGAGTCCTCCCAGTCGTTTTTTACGATTATAGCATGAAGTGGCCATTGATTCAATAAGAAAACTGCATCACATCATGCAGGATGTCTATTGCAACTCCCCCGCTTTTTCTGTTATGATAAGGGCAAAGAGTGAGGTGTTCGTATGACCATTTTTGTACAGCAAGGAAACGAGAAAAAAGAGCTTACCTTTACCGCAGGGCAGACCCTGTTGGAGATCCTCCGCGAGGCGGGCTACGAGGTGTCCGCTCCCTGTGGCGGCAACGGCACCTGCGGTAAGTGTACGGTGTATATTGGCGGCGAGGCGCACCTCGCCTGTCAGACCGAGGCTGCGGACGGCATGGTGGTGGAGCTGCCCCATACCGCCGAGTTGGAGGTAGCACTGGGCAGCGACGCCGTGTTCGCCTGCGACAGCGGCTTAAGCGGTTACGGCGTAGCGGTGGATATTGGTACCACTACCGTTGCCTGCCACTTGGTGAACTTGGAAAACGGCAAGACTGTTGCCGTGGCAGGCGAGGGCAACGCCCAGCGCAGCTATGGCGCAGATGTGATCTCCCGTATCCAAGCCTCTGTGGAGGGTCGCCTTGGAGAGATGGCGGAGGTCATCCGCAAGCAGTTGGGTGAGATGATGGAAAGCCTCTGCCGCGAAGCGAAGGTCTCCCCTGCTGAGGTGCGTTTTATGACCGTGGCAGCCAACACCACCATGTGCCATATCCTTGCAGGTTTGAAGCCCGATACCATCGGTGTCGCCCCCTTCACCCCCCTGTCCCTCTTCGGTGATGATTACGATGCCAAGGCGTGGGGTCTCCCCTTCGATGGCCGCGTCTATCTCGCCCCCTCCGTGTCGGGCTATGTGGGCGGCGATATTACCGCTGATTTGCTGGCGGTGGATATGGACAAGGCCAGCAAGCCTGTGCTGCTCATTGATGTGGGCACCAACGGCGAGATGGCCTTGGGCTGCGGCGACAAATTCGTGTGCTGCTCTACAGCGGCAGGCCCTGCTTTCGAGGGCGCGCAGATCCGCTTTGGTATGACGGCGGCAGAGGGCGCGATCTCCTCGGTGGAGTATCACGACGGCGCACTGGAATGCAAGGTCATCGGCGGCGTGGAGGCCAAGGGCATCTGCGGCTCGGGTCTCATTGACACTATTGCCGTCATGCTGGAAGTGGGCGCACTGGATGAAACAGGCCGCGTCCTTGATGTTGACGAGGATGACGACATCCCCGATGAAGCGCTCCCCTTCCTGACCCTTCTCGATGAGGAACCCGCCTTCCGTCTGACAGAGCAGATCTATGTGACCCAGTCCGATGTCCGTAAGGTGCAGTTGGGCAAGGGCGCTATTGCCGCAGGTATTCAGGTGCTGATCGACACCTCCGATGTGACCTATGACGACATCGGCGCACTGCTGCTGGCAGGCGGCTTCGGCAGCTTTATCCGTCCTGCAAGCGCCGCACGCATCGGCCTTATCCCCGCAGAGCTTCTCGGTGTCACCAAGGCCGTGGGCAACACCGCCGCTGTGGGTGCCAAAATGGCACTGGTCTCCGCCGAGGCTCGTGAGCGTCTCGACAAGCTGCAAAAGGCCATGGACTATCAGGAGCTCTCGGGTCTTGCCGCCTTCAACACGGCGTACATGGAGAAAATGATGTTCTTGGATGATTGAGTAAAATGCTTAAAAAGCACGCTGTCGATGACAGCGTGCTTTTTGCTTATTCCATGATGTTTCCCTCACCATCCAACAGCAGTTCTACAGGCGGGGTATGTCCCGAGAAGCGCTGGGCAGTCAAGGTGCAGGCGTATGCACCTGCATTTTGCACCTCCACAAGGTCGCCGACTTCCAAGCGCGGGCCTTCAAAATTCTCCACCAATACATCGGCGGCGCAGCAGAGATTGCCCACAATGTTGACACGCTCGGTGGCGGTCGTATCGCCGTGGGCTACCACGGGGAACGCCCAAGCAGAGGTATAAAGAGGCTCGTAAGCCGCCAGCGTTCCTGCGGGGTCGGCGTGGTGGAGCATCACCGCCAAGGCGGGCTTTTGCAGGCCGTTCATGCAGCCCTCGGTGATAACATAGGTCACGCCGCGGGAGGTCTTTTTATCCACTACAGGCAGCCAATAAGTGCCCATTTTGCAGGTGAGGAAACGACCCGTCTCGATCATCAGGCGGGCACGGAGTGTTGTTTCATTCTCCGCAGCAATGGCGTCTGTATAGGTACGGAGCTTCTCCAAATCCATGGGAGATTCCTGCTCCTCATCGTAGGCAACGCCTACGCCGCTGCCGAAGTTCACATACCGCAGCGGTGCGCCCAATTCCTCACCCAAGCGCTTGGCGAGCGCCCAACTGTCCTGATAGCAGCGACCAAGGGCATCGGCCTCCAGCGTTTGGGAGCGGAGATGGACATGGAGACCCTCCACAGTGACGGGGATGGTCTTGAGCAGCTCCTTCAAGTGGGGCAGATCTTCCTCGTCAATGCCGAATTTGGAGGTAACGCCCGCTCCACCGCCAAAGGCAAAAGTGGGATTCATACGGATACCGATGGCGCGATGCTCACCACGCTGGGCAGCCAGTGTGCCGATGCGTGATACTTCCCCGAGGGAATCGGCGATGATCTCGCAGTCATCCCATGCGCGCTGAAGGGCAGCATCGGACTTACCTGCGGCGGAGAAGAAAATATCCTCCGCCCACATGCCGCAATCCCGCGCAAGAACCACTTCTCCCGCCGAGGCGGCATCTGCGCCGATGCCAAAAGAGGCAAGCGCCTTCACCACAGGCGGATAGGGATTTGCCTTTACAGAATAGAGTAAATCAAAGTTTGGGAATGTTCCCTGCAGCGTTTTCACCTGCTGCGCCATGACCTCGTATTCATAGAGATAGCAAGGGGCGTGGTTTTTTGCTACTGTCAGCAGTTTATCCTTCATCGGAGATACCTCCTTCTTTTGTTGGGTATAGTATAACAGATGAAAAGTGATTGGACAAGAAAAAAGACACCCTCGCGGGTGTCTTTTCTATGGTTTTACAGCATCATGCCGGGAGGCGGGACGAGCCAAGTGTGGACTTCACCCACGGCCTCGAAGCCCAGCTTTTCATACAGGGGTGCGCCCATGGGAGATGCCTGCAGCGTAGCGTACTTGCAGCCCTTCTCCTTGGCAATGGCCATGGCGCAGTTCATCAAGGAAGAGGCGATGCCCTTACCGCGGCATGCTTCCATAGTGGCTACCTCGTGGACACCGGCGTTGTCGCCCACGCAGATAAGCAGCATACCTGCCACCATCTTGCCCTCTTCATAGTGGACAAGGAAGTCACAGTGCTCATCGGCAGCGATCAGCACCATACCGTCATGCTCAGTAGGCTTACCGAAGGCGGCGGCGATAGTGTCGGCCCACTCGCCTACCTTATCGGCGCTCACATGCTCCACAGTAGCGGTGGGTGCAGCAGGGGTATAGCCCTCCAAATCCAGGAACATGGCCTCCTGCACAGGCAGGGGGTTCATGTAGCCCTCGGCCTTCACGAAAGGACGGATGGCCTTACTGCTGACCTCGGTGCTGAGCCAGCTGATAAGGGGAGGCAGCTTGCCCTCACGGACACCGGCTGCCACGGCGGACACGGTGGCTTCGAGGGTCTCATTCTCTGCGGCGTGGATGTACACGCGGTTATACCACATGGTCTCAGGTGCGAAGTAGGCAGTGTAGGCCTCCTCTACCTTCTTGCCGCCGGAGTAGCCGGACACCAGCTCACAGCTGTCCAGCAGGCTCTCCATAGCCAAACGGGCTTTTTCCTTCACGGTGTAGCTCATATTCTTTTCTCTCCTATCGTTACATCATTTCTGCGATCTCGTAAATCAGCTTCTCGGTCTTTTCCCAGCCGAGGCAGGGGTCGGTAATGGACTGACCGAACACATCGCCATCTACCTTCTGACAGCCGTCCACCAAATAGCTCTCGATCATAAAGCCCTTCACCAGCTTGCGGATGTCGGGATTATGGCGGCAGCTGTGGAGCACGTCCTTGGCAATGCGGATCTGCTCTAAATATTGTTTGCCGGAGTTGCTGTGGTTGGTGTCCACCACCACGCCGGGATTGGCGAGGCCGCTGGCGGCGTACAGCTCATTGAGCTGAGCCAAATTCTCGTAGTGGTAGTTGGGATAGGCCTTGCCGTTGGCATCCACATAGCCGCGCAAAATGGCGTGGGCGTAGGGGTTGCCGGCACTCTTGACCTCCCAGTTACGGTAGCAGAAGGAGTGGGAGTGCTGGGCGGCATTGATGGCGTTCATCATCACAGACAGATCGCCGCCGGTGGGATTTTTCATACCCACGGGGATGGCAAGGCCGCTGGCGGTGAGGCGGTGCTGCTGGTTTTCCACACTGCGGGCACCAATGGCAACGTAGGCCACCACGTCGTTAATATAGCGGTGATTCTCAGGATAGAGCATCTCGTCGGCACTGGGGAGGCCGAACTCATTGAGGGAGCGCATGTGGATCTTACGGGTGGCGATAACGCCTTTAATGAGATTGGGCTGTGCATTGGGGTCGGGAGAGTGGAGCATGCCCTTATAGCCTGCGCCGGTGGTGCGGGGCTTGTTGGTGTAGATGCGGGGAATGAGAATGAGCTTGTCGCTCACTTCATCCTGCACCTTGCGAAGGCGGCCGATGTACTCCATGACGGCATCCTCACGGTCGGCAGAGCAAGGGCCAATAATCAGCACCATGCGGTCATCTTCGCCGGAGAACACCTTCTTGATCTCTTTATCCCGTGCAATTTTAATGTCGGCTGCTTCCTCGGAGAGGGGG
>JAFQTS010000088.1 GCA_017408915.1 Oscillospiraceae bacterium
AAAGGCCCAACCGCGGGAACACATAGACAGGAACGCACGCTTGAGGCTGGGCGCCTTGTACTCGGGCAGTTCAATAATAAAGTAGGACTTGCGCACCTTATGGCCGGTGATCTTGTTAATAAGCAGCGCACCGAGGAAAATCAGCACAATGCCGCAGAAATACATGACCGTGCCCACCCAACCGGCATCAGAGAAGAACGCACCGGCGAACAGGGCGATGACGGGCAGCTTCGCGCCGCAGGGCATAAAGGGGGTCAGCATGGCGGTAGCGCGGCGCTCACGCTCATTGCGGATGGTGCGGCAGGCCATAACGCCGGGGATGGCGCAGCCTGTGCCGATGACGAAGGGGATGACGGACTTACCGGAGAGCCCCACCTTCTTAAAGATGGGATCCAGTACCACGCTGACACGGGCCATGTAACCGCAATCCTCTAAGAGGGCCATCAGGAAGTACATCACCATCACCAGCGGCAGGAAGCCCACCACGGCGATGATACCGCCCACGATACCGTCAACAAACAGTGCCTGCACGATGTCGGATGCACCGGAGACGAGACCACGGAGTGCCTCCTGACCTGCTTCCAGCCAACCCACCAGCGTGTCGGCGATCCAAGGGCCCACCCATGCCTGCGAGATTTGGAACACAAGGAAGATCACCACGGCAAAGATGGGGATACCCAGCCACTTGTTGGTGAGGACATCGTCAATCTGATCCTGAGAATTCTTATCGCGGCTGAGCACCTTACGCTTTTCCACCTTGCCAACAATACCGTTGACGAAGGTGAAACGCTCACGGTCAGCCTGCTCCACGATGGCCTTGTCGGTCAAGTCACGCGCACCCTGCTGATAGGGAGCAACCTGCTCCTTACCAAGGCAGGCAACAGCCGCCTCCACCACCTTCCGAAGACCCTCATGGCCTGCATCGGTGGACACCGTCTCCACTACAGGGCAGCCAAGGGCGGCGCTCAGTGCCGCAGTATCGATGACCGTCTCCCGCTTTTCGTTCACATCGCTCTTATTGAGGGCCACCACCGTGGGGATACCCAGCTCCAGCAGCTGCGTGGTAAAGAACAGGCTGCGGCTCAAATTGGTAGCATCCACGATGTTGATGATGGCATCGGGATTTGCCTCCTGCACGAAAGAGGCGGTGATGCTCTCCTCGGAAGTAAAGGGGGACATGGAATAAGCGCCCGGCAGGTCCACTGCCAGCAGCTCCTCCGCGCCGCCGTAAAAGCTCTTTTTAATAGGCGCGACCTTCTTTTCTACCGTCACGCCGGCCCAGTTACCCACACGCTCGTTGCGTCCGGTCAGGGCGTTATACATGGTGGTCTTTCCGCTGTTGGGATTGCCTGCCAATGCGATCTTCATACTTTTTCTCGCTCCTTGTTTTGTCTGTCTTTATCGGTTAGCCATAGCTAACCAATTGGGAAAGAAAATCAGCGGCACATCCGCTGCTTCTCTTTTTTCAAATTTCAATGGCTTCCGCCAGTTGCTTGTCGATACTGTATCGTCCATCCTTCACGGCAATAACGCAGCCGCTTCTCTTCTGTGCGATCACGGTGATCGGCTCGCCGCTGTAACAGCCCAAAGAGAACAAAAACGACTCCAGCTCGCTGTCACCTGTAGCGATGGAACGGACGGTGTATTCCACACCCTCCTGTGCCTGACGCAGATTCATGATTGCACCTTCTTCGTTTCGCGTTCTGTTAGTTAGCGCCCGCTAACTGTTGTTAGGATACATGATAATAATGAATTTGTCAAGGGCTTTGTTAAAAATTTTTCCTTTTGTTGACCTGTGGCGGCAAGAGGATTATAATGTACTCACAATGAACGCAGCAGCACCGGAAAAAGGAGGCTTTGTCTATGAACACCATCTATGTTACCGGTCATCGCAACCCCGACACCGACTCCATCGTGGCAGCCATGTCCTATGCCGCGCTGAAAAACGCATTGGGGAAAAATCACTATGTCGCCGCCCATTTGGGCACCATCAGCGACGAGACCAACCGTATGCTCAAGCGCTTCGGCTTTGAGCCGCCTCAGACGCTGAATAATGTCCGCACACAGGTGAAGGACTTGGATTTTGACCGGCCTCCCTGCCTCAGCCCCTCCGTCACTATGGATCGCGCTTGGCGCAACATGCGGGATCAGCGCATCTCCGCTCTGCCCGTGGTCAACGAGGACGGTACTCTCTACGGCATGCTCTCCGCCGGCGATATCGCCACCTTCAGCCTCAACACCATCACCGACCCCCGCGTGGAGGAGATCCCCATGTTCAATCTCCTCAGCGTCATTGAGGGCCGCATTGTGGGCGAGGCAGGCCACTTGGTGGACAGCCTTACAGGCCAAGTACATGTAGCATTGCCCCAGAGCTGCGAAAATCTCCTCTTCCATGAGAAGGACAGCATCGTGCTGTGCGGCAGCCAGCCGGACATGATTCGCCGCGCCTTGGATCTGGAGGTGGCCTGCCTGATCCTCTGCCAGACAGAGGTGGATGAATCGTGGCTGGAAACCGCAGGCAGCACCTGCATCATCTCCACCCCCTACGACGCCAGCCGCGTCCATCGCCTCATCTATCAGGCCACGCCCATCTCCCGCCCCTGCGCCACGGGCGAGGTCATCTCTTTCCATTTGGACGACTACATTGACGATGTCCGCGAAGTGGTGCTGAAAAGCCGCTATCGCTGCTACCCCGTGCTGGATGAGAACGAAAAAGTGGTGGGCACCCTGTCCCGCTATCACCTGCTCAAGCCCCGCCGCAAGCAGGTAGTGCTGGTGGATCACAACGAGCTAAGCCAAACCGTCCCCGGTATCGAGCAGGCAGAGATCCTCACCATCATCGACCACCATCGCCTTGCCGATATTCAGACGCTGCAGCCCATCCACTTCCGCAACGAGCCCGTGGGCAGCACCAATACCATCATCGCCACCATGTATCAGGAGTGCGGCGTCGTCCCCTCTCCCAAGATGGCGGGTCTGATGGCTGCCGCCATCCTCTCGGATACGGTCATGTTCAAATCCCCCACCTGCACACCTCGCGACATCTCCATGGCTGAGCGCATGTCCCGTATCGCCCATGTATCGTTGGACGAGCTGGGCCGCGAGCTGTTCTCCGCCAGCAACACGGATGCCCGCTCCGTGGAGGAGCTGTTGGGCAGTGATTTCAAAGTCTTCCACATCGCCGAGCATCATCTGGGCGTGGGGCAGATCACCTGCATCGACTCTGAGCAGTTGTTGGAGCGCAAGGAGGAATTCCTGCGCGCCATGAACCGCCTGCAAAAGCAAAACGGCTATGATTTGCTTATGCTGATGCTGACAGATGTGCTGCTGGAAGGTACGCAGCTGCTGTATTTGGGCAGCGACGACACCATCCGCAACGCCTTCTCCGTAGAACCGAAAGACAACACCGTGTTCCTTCCCGGTGTCATGTCCCGCAAAAAGCAGGTCATTCCCATGCTGACCTCCCTGTGGGGCTAAAAGCATAAAAAAAGACAGCGGCATCGTAACCCCTTCGATGCCGCTGTCTTTTTTTGAGAGAGAGATTCTTGCGTTAACTGCTTTAGTAGGAAACTTTACAATCGTACTTTACCCCATTTTCTGCCGTTTGTTAAGAACTTATAAGCACCAAAGGTGTTTTCTCTGTACTTTTTCTGTAAAAGAGTTCGACTTTTTCGCCTCTTGCCAAACTTGGACGGGTAGTAGTATAATAAAACTACCGGGAGTAAAGGAGGTTTTGCCATGACACTGAATCGCCGCGAGTTCAACAAACAGGAGACCATGCGCCATATCCGCAGCGTTTTTATGGATTTGTACGCCCAAGGCGGTATCGACGGCATCACCGTCAACGGCCTTTGCAAGGCCTGCGGCATCGCCAAATCCACCTTCTATCTCTACTTCGAGGATAAATATCAAGTCTTGGAAGCGGTGGAGAACGACGTGCTGACGCAGCTTCGCGAGGTCAGCGAGAGTCTTCGCTTCTGTGATTTTAGAAAAAGCAGCAAACAAGACCTTCTGAAGGCAACCCAGAACATCGCCCGCAGCCTCGCCGAGAACGGCGACACCCTCCGCGCCTTAATGGGCAAACACGGCGACCCCCGCTTCTCCTACAAGTGGAAGAAAAACATCACCGAGGCCTTTCGCGACAGTTTCCGCGCTGTAAAGGGAGATACTCCCAGTGCCGAGATCGCCTGCACCATCTTCTCCTCCAGTTTGATCGGTCTATATACCCTCTTCCTCTTCGGTGAGCCGCAGGTGACAGAGCGGGAACTGTCCGTTATCCTCATTAATCTCGCCCGCTTCTCCCTCTTCGACTTCGAGGCGCTGGCGGAGAATCCCTAAAACAAGCAAAAAGCACTTGCCCGCAGGCAAGTGCTTTTTTACATTTTCAAAATGTTTTCAAATCAGAACAGCGACGGGATCACCAGCGCCAAATTGTATCCCACCACAAAGGACACGGCATTGGCCACCAACGCATATACCACGCAGACCCACACCTTTTTGGGCTTTTCGCTGACGCGCCGCAGCCAAACGCTGTACACCACCGCCTCAATGGCGAACACGATCAACTCAAAGAGGATGTAGCTCAGCACGAAGGCCAGCATACCCGAGCGATAGCTGATGATGTTCAGCAGCACATTGAGAATCAGCTGCGTTGCGCCATTGACCCACAGCAGCAACAAGAGCTGTTTTTTCTCGCGGAAACCAAAGAGGAGGGCGATGCCCATTTCAACAGCGAAGGTCAGCAGGAATCGCGCGAAAAACGAGGCGATCTCAGGACCGTAGCGATAGGACTTCTCCGCCAGTAGCAAGCCATTCTCGTCCACCTCCGCCATATCCACCGTAAAGTAGCTGTCGAAGGCGTAACGCTCATAAATGCCGCTGGTCATAAATTCCCCCGTCTCGGGGAAATAGAGTAAAATCTTGAAGGGGTTGGGAGGATAATACGTCCATGCCAGTTCCTGCTGGTCGCTGACGACCCAGCCCTCCTGTAGGAAGTAGTACCCGTCCTTGTCCTCATATCCCACGAAGGCGTGCCAAATCTCCTCCTCCAGCCCGTAGGAGCCGTAGCCCTCCACGCCGTTGTGGCGGGCGTGTTCGGGAACGCCGTCCCACGCACTGGACGGACCCGTGGACTCCCGCGCCGACAGGAGCGTACCGTAGCAAAGCTCCTCTCCCATGTTCTCGAAACTCACCCGCACCGAGGGCTTAGGGCCAAAATCGGCATAGGCAACGCTCAGCAAACTCAGCACCAGTGCCAGCACCACGGCAAGGGTCACAAAGCGTTTGGTGGGTTGATAGGTGGTCATAGCGCGCCTCCTTTCAGGGTTTTTACAGCATTATTGAATAACGGAAAGAATCTCCTTCGCCCATTCTTCCTGCCCATCCGTATCGTACTCGGTCTGCTCTCCATCGAAGGAGATCCCCAGCTCACCATACCAGTTTTGGATCTGCAGCATCGTTCCGGAGCCAATACTGCCATCGGGCAGCACAACATCTTCAAAGAAAAACAGAACTTCCCATTGAAAATCCTCCGGCTCTGTCACATGGACTCGTGTACCGCCGGAGACAAGATTTCTTAAACTGCGGCGATACTCCTGCTCATACAGCAAATCAAACAGCACAGCAAACTCTTCGCTGTTTTTATCAATCGTAACTTCTTGTAACGCTTCCTCCGCACCTACACGGTAGTAGCCGCGAAGCTCCACGCATTTTTCAGGTGTGAGCATGGGATAGCGCTGCTGAATGGTCATGGGTCTGCTGTAGACGAGATATACAACAACGAAAACCAGCAGCACAGCAGCCGCAATAAGCAGTTTCTTCGTTCTTGTTTTTTTCATCCCTTGATCTCCTTTCAAAAGTGGACTTTTCCCCAAGCATACCATCAAATTATGAACATTTCAACCAAGCGTCACCGCCAAAACACCAACCGAGGCAGAACGGGAGTCTCCCGCGGGCTAAGGCAATATGCCGCCGGCATATTGCCTTAGCGGTCTGCGGACCGCCGCCCTGTTCGACTCCACGACTGCTTGCCAAAAAAATAAACGCCCACACGGGCGTTTATTTTTTTGGAGCAGGATACGGGAGTCGAACCCGCCTCCTCGGCTTGGGAAGCCGATGTACTACCGATGTACGAATCCTGCATCAATATCAAGTTCCCTGCTATCATACCACACTCCCCCTGCCAATGCAAGGCGAAATTCGGCGTATACCCCGCCACATTTTTTCATACAGTGGAGCAAACCACCATAGGAGGCAACACCATGAAACGCTGTCTTTCCCTGTTCCTGTCCCTTACCCTTTGTATCTTCCTCATTGTCCCTGCCCTCGCCGTGGAGATCCCCCTCACCTCCCACGCGGCACTGCTGATGGAAAAAGAAACAGGCGAGATCCTCTTCGCCGAGAACGAACACGAAGCCCTCCCTCCCGCCTCCGTCACCAAAATCATGACCATGCTCTTGGTGATGGAAGCCATTGACGACGGCGCTATC
Source organism: Oscillospiraceae bacterium (assembly GCA_017408915.1). Classification (GTDB taxonomy): domain Bacteria; phylum Bacillota; class Clostridia; order Oscillospirales; family Oscillospiraceae; genus Vescimonas. The sequence continues at coordinate 6,489 of JAFQTS010000088.1, forward strand.
TCTACCGAGGATGTCGTCACCGTCAGCGCCCACGCCGCCTCTATGGGCGGGTCGCAGGTGTTCCTCTCCGAGGGCGAGCAGATCACCGTGGACGATCTCCTTAAAGCTCTGTGTGTTGCCTCGGGCAACGATGCCTCCGTGGCTCTCGCCGAGCATGTTTCAGGCGTTACGGAGCTGTTCGTAGAGGAGATGAACAGCCGCGCCCGCGCTCTCGGCATGCTGGACACCCACTTTGTCAACTGCACAGGCCTCACCGCCGAAGGGCACCTTACCTCCGCCTACGACATCGCCCTCATGAGCCGCGAACTTCTCCTTCATCATCCCGAGATCCGCAACTACACCACCATTTGGATGGACACCCTCCGTAACGGCACTTTCGGTCTCAGCAACACCAATAAGCTCATCCGCTTCTACGACGGGGCAACGGGTCTCAAGACGGGCTACACCGACAAGGCGGGCTACTGCATCAGTGCCACCGCCGAGCGGGACGGCATGGAGCTGATCGCCGTCATCATGGACGGCGAGACCGCCGACAAGCGCAACACCGATGCCAAAGCCCTCTTAAACTACGGCTTCTCCACCTACGCCCTCACCCACATCACACCTGCCGAGCCTCTGCCAACCATCCCCGTCACCTTGGGCGCAGAGGACACGGTAGCTGTCGTCCTCCCCTCGGACGGGTGCGCCGTGCTGACGGAAAAAGCCACCGCCGCCACCCTCACCCAAACCATCGACCTGCCCGAAGCGGTGGACGCTCCCGTTGCCGCAGGAGACCGCCTCGGCACGTTGACGGTACACAGCGGCGACACGGTGGTAAAAACCCTTCCCTTACTGGCAGAAGATGCCATCCCCCGTCTCACATGGGGACAAATGGTGGGAAAACTTTTGAAAATGGCCATCTTCTGCGGCTAAAAGTGGAAGTTTTCCTTGTGTTTTCTCCCCGTCCGTTGTATGATGAAAGTTAGAAAATCTTTATGCAACCATATTGAAATATTACACACAGGAGGCATTTGCTATGATCCGCGTCAATAACGCCAACATCGAATCCTTTGTCGCTCCCAACTACGCCGAAACCCTGCTGCCCGAGCTGAATACCGCTCAGGGTCACCTGCAGAACGGCACAGGCGCAGGCAACGACTTCATCGGCTGGGTGAACCTGCCCCGCGACTATGATAAGGACGAATATGCCCGCATCAAGGCCGCTGCTGCTAAGATTCAGGGTGATTCTCAGGCACTGGTGGTCATCGGCATCGGTGGTTCCTATCTGGGTGCCCGCGGTGTCATTGAGTGCCTCTGCTCCCCCAACTATAATCTGAAGAAGAAAAATACCCCCAACATCTACTTTGCAGGCAATGGTCTCAGCGCCGATGCCATGCATGAGATCGAGGAACTGCTGGAGGGCGTGGACTTCTCCATCAACGTCATCTCCAAGTCCGGCACCACCACCGAGCCTGCCGTGGCTTTCCGCTTCTTCCGCGAGCTGGCAGAGAAGAAGTACGGTAAGGAAGGCGCAGCCAAGCGCATCTATGCCACCACCGACGCTCACAAGGGCGCGCTGAAGAATCTGGCCGACGAGAACGGCTACGAGACCTTCGTCGTCCCCGATGACATCGGCGGCCGTTACAGTGTGCTGACCGCCGTGGGTCTGCTGCCCATCACCGTGGCAGGTGTGGACATCGACGCGCTCATGGGCGGCGCTGCCGAGATGATGGAGACTTGCACCAAGGCCGACTACGCCATCAACCCCGCATGGCAGTATGCCGCAGGCCGCACGGCACTGTACCGCGCAGGCTATAAGATCGAGGTACTGGCAGCTTACGAGCCCTGCTTCCGCTTCATGTCCGAGTGGTGGAAGCAGCTCTACGGCGAGAGCGAGGGCAAGGAGAACAAGGGCCTCTTCCCCGCCAGCGTGGAGTTTACCGCCGACCTTCACTCCATGGGTCAGTACATCCAGCAGGGTGAGCGCCACCTCTTCGAGTCCGTGGTGCGCTTCGGCCCCTCCAAGAATGAGATGAAGGTGCCCTTCGACGCCGCTGACGGTGACGGCCTCAACTTCCTTGTTGGCAAGGATATGGACTTCATCGCCCGTCAGGCCATGGATGGCACGCTGCTGGCCCATGTGGAGGGCGGCGTTCCCAACGTCATCGTGGAGGCCGGTGTCAACGATGCCGCCACCCTCGGTCAGCTGATCTACTTCTTCGAGTACGCCTGTGGTCTCAGCGGCTATATGCTGAACGTCAACCCCTTCGACCAGCCCGGTGTGGAGGCCTATAAGAAGAATATGTTCGCCCTGCTGGGCAAGCCCGGCTACGAAGCTCTCCGCGAGGAACTGCTGGCAAAGCTGGGATAAACAGCAAATCTCACAAAAAAGTTTACGGTTTTTCTCGTTGCTTTTCTTGGAAAACTATGCTATGCTTACGATAGGGGTAATATCCCGATCTCCCATTTTACAGAAGGAGTGTGATTTCTTATGGTTAGATTGATCATGGGTTCCAACGGTGCAGGTAAGACGAAGCAGCTGATCGAGCTGATCAATAATGCTGTCTCCGCCGAAAACGGCAGCGTGGTCTGCATCGAGCCCAACGCCGACATGACCTTTAGCGTCAGCTACAATGTCCGTCTGGTCAACGCCGGCGAGTACAACATTAACAGCTACGAGTGCCTGCGGGGCTTGGTTTGCGGTCTGTACGCAGGTAATTACGATATTTCTCATATCTTTGTGGACAACCTGTGCAAGATCACCGGTAATGACGACCTGCACGCCGTGGAGACTTTCCTCCGCTGGCTGGATCGTTTCAGCCACACCAACAGTGTGAAGTTCACCGTCACCATCAGCGCTGACGAGGAGACTGCCACCGACGGTCTGAAGCAGTACACCTAATCTAACAATCTACATGAAAAAACCTTGGAGAAGTTTCTCCAAGGTTTTTTATTTTGCTTCTTTATCTCTCGGAAAACACCGATTTCGCCGCACCGCACAGGGGGCAGACATAATCTTTCGGCAGATCCTCAAACTTCGTACCGGGCGCAATGCCGTTTTCGGGATCCCCCTTGGCCTCATCGTACTCCCAGCCGCACAGATCGCAGATATACTTCTTCATAACATCCTTCTCCTTTGGTTTTTATCGTAGTATACCATCTTTCTCCCAAAAGATGTGTTGCAAAAGCGACGCGGAAAAACTTTATCGCATTCTGCGCGCTTGCACCTCCAACAGTGCCGTTATCTCCTTCATCTGCATGGGGGAGCGCGAGGGGCACCCGTCCGCAGACGGGCGTGCGAGAGCGCAACCGCCCGAAGGGCGGCTCTTAGCGCGGAGAAGAGGGTATGCCCCCTCGCTTTTTAATAATATAGACTTTATAAAAGGGATGCCCAAAAGGCATCTCTTTTATAAAATGTCTATCTGACACATGGTCATAGCAGAGAGGGCGTTCTCATGGCTTGCAGGTGTCACCCCCGCGCAGCACTCCCGCCACACACGGATGGGCGTTTCCCACAGCCGCGCCTTGAGACACAAAGCATTGGAAATGACACAGATATCGGTGCAAAGGCCAACGAGTTCAATGGCCTCAAAGCCGCCCTGTTCTGCAAAATCGCACAATTCCTCCGAACCGAAGGTGGGCTTATCAATGATAGCCGCCGTCTTTCCTTCCCCTGCCGCCAGCACCGCAGGGTCGATCTCCCAGCCCGCCGTGTCCTTCACGCAGTGTACAACAGGAAGCTTCTTCCCCTCTGCCGTTGCAAGATAATTCTCACCGTGGGTATCGCGGGTATAGACCACATCCCCTTCAAAGGTTGCAATCTTCTCAATAACAGCAGGCACGATGGATTCCGCCTCCTTCGTCCCCAGGGCACCGGAGATAAAATCCACCTGCATATCCACCACAACCAACAGCTTTTTCATGCCTTCTCCACCTCCGCAATCAGCTTACCGCAACCGCCGCAATACCACGCCGTCAGCGTCTCAGCAGCCGATGTCAACTGGATTCTCTTTCGCTTGCCCCACAGGAACTTCCCCTCCTGTTTGGCGCTATACCATTCAAGAGGCGTGATCATATGCTGCTGTTCCACATAGCCCTTTTCCATCTCGTTACCGCAATAGGGACAGTTCATACCCGAGACTCCTTGTTCGTTTTTTCTTTACGCTTATCATACCACGGCGGCAGCACATTTTCAACTTCTCCCCTTTACATTCGCCCCACAAAGGCGTACACTGCACTGAGAGGAGGTGAGACTATGAAGCGCGGACACTATGCTTGGGCGGTGTGTTTTGCCTGCCTGCTTCTTTTCCTGTGCAACATGGGGCTATGCAGCAATATTCTCACCGTCTACCTCCCCTTCATTGAGGCACGGGGCATCAGCGACGGCATGGGCAGCGCCATTCTCTCTGTCCGCTGTCTCTTCTCCTTCCTCACCACCTTCTTTTTGAGCGTATATTATAAAAAAGTCTCCCTGCGTCACGGTATTTTGATTGCCTCCCTCATTGGTGCGGTGTTTCCCCTTGTTTTCTGCGTGGCAGGCAGTAATCCCTTCATCTATTACCTCGGCGCCATCCTCGCAGGCTTTTCCTATGGCGCAGGTGTCATCTATCCTGTATCCCTGCTGCTGAGTAACTGGTTCCATGCCCACCACGGCTTCGCTGTAGGCCTCAGTGCCGCAGGTTCGGGGGTCGCCACCATGGCTTTCTCCCCGCTGCTCTCCTCTGTGGTAGTGCGCTTTTCTTTGGAGACCGCCTTCATCGCACAGGCTGTTTTCATGGCACTGTGTACCGTCCTCACCTATCTCATCATCCGCGACACCCCCGCCGAAAAGGGCATCCTCCCCTACGGTGAATCGAAGGAAACTGTCGCCGCCGACCACGCCCCCTCCCCCGACTTCACCCTGCCGCGGGGTATGCTGTGGATGCTGGCGCTGATGATGCTGTTAAACGGCGGCGCAGGCTTGGCCTTCTCGGGACATTTGGGTGTCCTCACCCGCACCAGCGGCTACAGCGCGGAGCTGGCCGCCTCCCTCATTTCCCTCTTCGGTCTCATGCTCATTATCAGCAAGCTCGTTGCCGGCAGCATCGCCGACCGCATTGGCTCTAAGCAGTGCAGCATTTTGCTGTTCCTCATTTTCATTGCAGGCTGCTTTTTCGTCTTCGGCATGGATGGAAGCAACACTTTTTGGTGCTTCGCCCTCGCCATTATGCTGGGTTTGGGCGCTTCTCTTTTCAATGTTGGCCCGCCCCTGTGGGCAGAGGACTTGTCCTCCCGTCAGCAGTACGCCAAAACCCTCAAGTGGCTGCAAATCTTCTATAACCTGGGCGGTATTATCTTCACCGTTGTCCCCGGCCTTATCGCCGACCATACCCACGAGTACAAAAGTTCCTTCGTCCTCTTCGCCGTGATGATGACCCTCAGCCTTCTCATTCTGCTTTGGGCTTACCATTACCGTGAAAAGAACCTTCCGTAAAACGGACTAAACCCCTTCGTTCCGCAGAACGAAGGGGTTCAGTTTTTTATGGAGAGACATTACTGTGCGACAGTAACCGTCACAGACATTTCCTTGTTGCCCAGTACGGGGACGATGACCTGATCGTAGGCCTCCACCTCGCCGCCTGCGGTGTTGGCGCTGAGAGTGCCGCCCTCGCCCACCACGGAGAGAACCTTGTAGCCCTCGGCGGGCATGACGGTGAAGTACAGGTTACCGTCCACATAGTTCTGACGGCGGACAGCGATGGCCTTGGAGTTGGGCGTGCCATCCTCCATCACGGAGACGATAGCGTACTTCACGTTGCCGTAGGTCTGACCGGCATCCACGATACCGTTGTCCTTCACCTCGATAACGGTGGTATCCACCTCGATGGTGACGTTGCCGCTGGTATACGTGCCGTCGCCGTAGATCTCGCCGCCCACAGTCAGTGCCTTCACATGGATGGTGACGGGCTTATCAGCCGCCAGATCCTCCAAGGACTCCACCGTCAGGGCGTTGAGCCAGCCCTCGCCGGTGATGTTCCATGCGCTCTTGGTGAGGGTCAAGTCAATGAAGTTATTCAGCATCGGTGCTGCGGTGTGGCGGAAGTGACCAATGAGCTTGCACTCGCCGCTGAAGCCACCCTTCTCGGCAGCATAGTTGGCGTGGTTATATTCCTCGCTGCCCATGAAGGCGTTGAGAACCGTGCCGTTGGGCACCACATTGCCCTCCATATCCACATGGACGGCCTGAGAAGCGGACACCGTACCGGTGAGGGTGGCGTTCTCCAAGGTGACGTTCAGCTTCTGACGATAGTTGTAGATGCTGTTGTAGATGTCACCGAGGTAGGTGCCATTCTTAAAGGTGGCGCTGCTGTCAGCCACGGAGGCAGAGGTGGCCTCGGCCTCGTGTGCCGTATCGCAGATGGTATAGGTGGTGATGCCGGGGTTACCAGCGTCATCGGACTCAATAAGCTCCGTCAAGATACCGTCCTTGGCACGGGCGGAAGTGCCCGAGAAGTTCACCTCACAGCCGTCCACGATGAGGTTGCTGAAGCCCGTGTTGGCAGCGCCGGACTTAATCTGCATGAGAGCATCCACCGTGTCGATCTTGGTGTCGATCAGCTCGAAGGTGCCGCCGCGGGACTGCTGAGTCATAAAGGCGGTGTGACCGCTGAGGAGATAGGAGTCAATGTAGGTGGAGCCGGAGGGGCCGGAGCCCATGACCTGAATGTAGTCGGGTGCGTAGAACTCCACATTGCGATAGCGGTTATGAACGCCGGAGTCGGCGTAAGTCACGTAGCCGGAGCCGCCTACGGTGAAACCGTAAGTCACGCCGTTCACCGTCTTGGTGGCGGTGTACTCTTTGCCCTCCTGTGCCACTTCCATCGTACCGATGCCGGAGAGGGTATCCTCGGCGTCAATGGCGTAGGTCTTGCACACATCGTAGGCCGTGCCGGAGTCGGTGGACAGTGCGCCCCAACCGGTGGAGACCACCACGCAGTTGCGGAACTTGCCCTGACCGTCTGCCATGACGTTGAGGGAGCGGACAGTGCCCTCCATGCCCAGGGCGAAAGGCACGCGCTTCATCATACCGGGGGTGAGGTTGGCAAACTCCTGGCAGGTGTCCTCCGTCTCCTTGGTGTAGATGACGGTGTCGTGAACATCGGCGACAGAGGCGTTATCCACATACAGGGCGCAGCGGATGGCGCCGTCCAGTTCAAAGTAGCTGCCCGAGATCTCCAGCTCGGAGCGGTTGTCCGCCATAACGGCAGTACCCCAGCCGGCAAGGTCATCACCGCCGTCGCCGTGGGCCATAATGGTAGCGCCGCGTATAGCATACTTGGTGCCGTTCTCCAGCAGGATGCCGTTAAAATGGGTGCCGCCTGCCACGAGGGTGATGCCCTCGGCGCTCTTCTCGTCGAACTTGCCCCCTACAATAGCCTCGGTGACAGAACCATCGTCCACAATTTTACCGCCGTCCACCAGCAGTGCCTGACGGAACCAATAGGTGGCCTTCTCCTCTTCCTTAGCACCGGCCCAAGGTGCAGCGCTGGGGCCGCCCACACGATAGACCTTCACCTCACGAAGGGTGAAGCTATCCTCCACCTCGTAGGTGCAGCCGGGCAGCAGGTCGCGCTGGACACCGTCCACCACGAGGACGAGGGCACAGCCCTCGGCAGCGGTCATGGTCTTGCTCTCTCCATCTACGCTGTACTCAGCAAAAGTAACGGTGGAGGCAAGAGCGGTGGTGGTATAGGTATTGGCGGTCTCAGTCCGCAGAATTTCCAGTTTCATAGCAAAAACCCTAAGTCCTTTCTTCTTATATCGAATTCTCGTAGGTATCGGCCCCTCTTTTGAGAGGGGCCGATGGAGACATTTATTCCTTGTTTTCTTCCTTCACCACAGGTGCGCTGACCTTCTTGGCTGCGTTGGCAGCAGCGCGGGTCTGCATGGTATCGAGGGTGATGGCTGCCAGCAGGGCAATGCCCAGCACCACATACTTCCAATACTGGTTCATGTTCAGGAAGTTCATGCCGGAGTTGAGGACGCCGATAATGAGGACGCCGATGACCATGTTGCTCATCTTACCACCGCCGCCGCCCATCTTGATGCCGCCCAGCATACAACCTGCCATGACGATGAACTCATCACCGAGACCCATGGAGTTGTTGACAGTGCAGCTCAAACGACCGATGTTGACCATCTGTGCGATGCCGAAGAACAGACCTGCCAGCGCGAAAATGGCGATACGCATCTTGGCAACAGACACGCCGGAGAGAGCCACAGCCTCGGGGTTAGAGCCGAGGGCGTAGATGTTACGGCCGAAGTGGGTCTTATTGAGGATGAAAGAGCCGATAATGACCATGACGATCATCACCAACACGCCGGACTTCAAATTACCGCCCAGGAAGGGGATATTGAAGCCGCCCAGCACCTTGAAACCATCGGAAAGACCCATGTAGGTCTTGGTCTGACCGCCGGAGAGGAGGTAGGTGGCACCGTTGAGCATATACTGGGTACCCAGCGTAATAATGAAGGGGAACACCTTCAGCCAAGAGTACATAAGGCCGTTGAAGGTGGAGAGCACCACAGCGGCGGCGAGGCCCACGATGACCGCCAGCACGAAGTTGGTGGACAGGTCGACCAGCGCCACGATGATACCCACGGTGGAGATCAAAAAGCCGGTGGACAGGTCCATAGCGCCGCCCAGCATGATGAAGGTAATACCGATACCCAAAATAATGAGATAGGCATTCTGACTGAGGATGTTCAGCAGATTCTGAATGGCGAGAAAGTTGCGGTCTGCCACCACAGGGCCAAGGATGGCAAACACAGCCACCACGGCGAAAAGCACGATCAGCATGACAAAATCACGCAGATATGCGCTGAGATTCTTATTCTTCTTCATATTTCTATGCCTCCTGCATTCTCATTCGTGATGTTCGGTGGAAGCCATGTCGAGGATACGCTCCTGAGAGAACTCCTCCTTGGTAAGCTCGCCCACCATGCACCGCTCGCCAAAGACCACGATGCGGTCAGACATGCCCAAGAGCTCTTCCATATCAGAGGTGACCATGATGACGCACTTGCCCTCTTCGCACATCTGGTTGATAAGCTCGTAGATCTCGTACTTGGCACCTACGTCAATGCCGCGGGTGGGCTCGTCAAAGATGACGATGTCGGACTGGGTAGCCAGCGCCTTACCAACGACCACCTTCTGCTGGTTGCCGCCGGAGAGGGTCATGACCTTGGTTTTATCCAGGTTGGGTGCTTTGATGCGCATGCTCTCGCCGTAATACTCGGCGATCTCTTTTTCCTTTTTCTTGTCCACCACGCCGAAATGGGATATCTTACCCAAGACGTTGTAGACCTCGTTCCAAGAGATGGTCTCAGACAAGAAGCAACCCTCGCGCTTGCGATCCTCGGGGATGAGGCAGATACCGTACTTGTGCATGGCATCGTGGGGGTTACGAATATCGGCCTTCTTGCCGTTGACATACACCTCGCCGAACTGGCGCTTCTCCGCGCCAAAGACCACCTTCATGATCTCGGTACGGCCTGCGCCAACGAGGCCGGAGATGCCCACCACTTCGCCCTTGTGGGCTTTGAAAGAGATGTCACGGACGCCGTTGCCGGAGAGGTGCTTCAGTTCCAGCGCCACATCGCCGATGGTGGCATTGCGGGGCGGGAAGGTTGCCGACATCTCGCGGCCTACCATGTACTTAATAAGCTCGGCGCGGTTGGTCTCGTGGGTGTTGACGGTGGTGATATATTCGCCGTCACGGAGGATGGAAACCCGATTGGTGAGGGCGAAAACCTCATCAAGGCGATGGGAGATGAAGATGATGGCCACGCCATCGGCCTGCAATTTGCGGACGATGCGGAACAGGATCTCCACCTCTGCCACGGACAGCGGTGCCGTGGGCTCATCGAGGATGAGGATGCGTGCTTTCTTAGACACCGCCTTGGCGATCTCCACGATCTGCATATGACCGGGGGTGAGATCACGGACGGGGGTGGCGGGGTCGATATCGACACCGAAGTCATCGAAGATCTCCTGCGCGATTTGGCGCATCTTCTTCTGATTGACCAGCTTACCATAGCGCTCGCCGTAGCAGATGTTCTCCGCCGCGCTCAACACGTCAATGAGGTTAAACTCCTGATAGATGCACTCCACGCCGTGCTTGCGGGCAAGAGCGGGGGTCATGGCCTCATAGGTGCAATCGTCAATGGTAATGGTGCCGCCATCAGGTGCGTGCGCACCTGTAATAGTCTTAATAAACGTGGATTTGCCGGCGCCGTTTTCGCCAATGATGGCGTGAACCTCGCCGGGATAGAAATCGATAGAAACTTTATTCAGGGCTACCACGCCCGGATAGATTTTCGTAATGTCTTTCAAAGACAGGACAGGCTTACGTGTTTCCAAAATGATGCCCTCCTAATAGTGAGGATAAAGGGAAAGGGGCGGCGTGAGGTTGCTCACGCCGCCCTCAATTCGTTACGTATATATGGGGTTATATGTTGTGGTTGAAATTAGCCGATGTAGTTGGGAACCTTGTAGCCGATGGCGGGGTTGGCATCGCCGTTGGACCAGGTCTTGGAGAAGTCATAGACGTTGATCGCGGTGATGGTGTCATAGTAGGTCTCGCCGTACTCCCAAGTGTAACCCTCGATACCGCAGGTGCCCAGCAGGATCTCGGACAGGTGCCAGCCGGTGAAGAAGGGAGGCAGCATGACGGGCATCTCGCCAACGGGAGTGGTCTTGGCATAAGCCTCAACAGCGGCGTAGGAAGCCTCGCCGATCACAGCCTTGGCAGGATCGCCGTAAGGCATGGCGGGATCACCATAGGTAGCGTAGCCCTTGATGGAGGAAGAAGCGGGATCAACCTTGGCAGCCTCCCACACGGGGGTGAAAGCGGTGTCCTCAGCGTAGCAGGGGATAACGCAGTAGTCAGCCAGATCCAGACCGTTCTCCTCGCAGTGAGCCTTGATGGCGACATCGAAGCCCAGAGCCAGCTGGGGCTCATAAGCGATGAAGATGTGGCAGTCGGGATGTGCGCTCAGCAGGTCCTGAGCATTGGCAGTAGCGGTAGCCAGACCACCCTCATAGGAGGTGTTCTCAGCCACGCGCACCAAAGTCTCGGAAGCATCAACAGTGCCCACGATGGCGTTGGAACGATACACGCCGTCCACGATGTTGGTGTAGATGTCGCAGTAGACCTCGTACTTGCCGTCAGCGTTGGTGGGAACATTGCCGCCCTCAGCAACACGCTTGGCGACCCAGTCCTCAGCGGCCTCAACAGCGTACATACCGGTGATCTCATAAGCGGTGTAGACGCAGCCGGCGATCTCATAATCGGTGGGCTCAGCACCCAGCATGGCAACAGCGATACCGGCGGCAGTAGCCTGCTCCACCACATCCTGCAGCATCTCAACGCTCATGGCGGCGATCATCAGCGCGCCCACGTTGCCGGCAGCGATAGCATCCTCAACGAATGCCACCTGATTGGCGGGGTTACCCTCAGCGTCCTTCTTCACGTAGGTGAAGCCCTGAGCCTCCATGACGGAGCCCATGGTGTCGTTGATCCAGATCAGACCTTCAGCAGCGGTGGTGGGCAGGATGGACCAAACTTCCTTCTGACCGTTCCACACGAAGCCCTCAGTAACAGCAGCGCCGTCATCGGGAGTGCCCTCGTCAACGGGAGCCTTCTCGCCGCAGGCCACCAGGCTGAGAACCATGACCAAAGCAAGGATCAAAGCAAGAATCTTCTTCATTTTTCATTTCTCCTTTTTTTATTTGTTTCACAGCGTAAGCCGATAAAACCTATGTTACTTGCGCGATCAAACGGGGGGCTGGATCAGCTCCACCAGCACGCCGTCGGGATCGCGGATGAACATGACGGACTCGCCGCACATGGTGACCTCGTGGGCGATGTCGCCGCCATAGGCCAGATACTTCTCCTTGAAGCCTGCCATATCCTTCACCTGAATAGCCAGGTGCTTGGTGCCGATGGTCTGCAGATCGGAGTTGGGCTTGAGGCGATCCTCAGGGATGGCCTTGGGAGCATCGTACTGGAACAGCTCGATCTCATAGCCGCAGCAGCCGCGGATGAAGCAGATGCGTGCGCCCAGCGGGGGAACATAGTCGTCCTTGTAGCACTCCTCGAAACCCAGAACATCCTTGTACCACTGGAGGGAACGCTCCATATCGGAGACGCTGATGCCGGTGTGCAGGGGCTTCACAATATGATTTTTCATCTTGTTTTCTCCTTTTCAGAAAGTCGTTTCTCGTTTCAGTCGTCCCACTCGATGAGACCGGCGGTGAGGCTGCGATCGCCCTTCCATACCATCTCATAAGCCTCGGTCATCTGCTTGTAATTGAAGCGGTGAGAGATGAGGGGCGTAATGTCGAGACGACCGTAGGCCAGCATATTGAGGAACACGCGGATATCCTCGTCCACGGTGTTGCCCATGAGGCTCTTGAAGCGGCGCAGCTTGGTGTTCAGCACAGGAGGCCACACGCCGGTGATCTCCAGATCGGCACGGCGCAGCGCAAAGGGACGGGAGTTGACGTAGGTACCGATGAGGCTGGCGCCCTTCTGCATAAGAGGATCGTCAATGGGAGGCATATCCTGACCGTGAACCTGAGAGATCATGATCACGCGGCCGCGCTCACCCACCAGATTGGCAGCCTGCAGCAGTGCGCTGCGCTGACCGGTAGCCTCGAAGAACACAGGCACTTCCAGCTGCAGCTCTTCCAGCAGCTTCTCAAGACCCTCGGGATCGGTCTTGGTGTTGATGGCGTAGTCGATGCCGCCCACAGCCTTGCTGGCCTCCAGCTTGTTGTCGTGGTGGCAGGTGATGATGACGGGGCAGGCGCCGGCGAGACGTGCCATCTGGGCAGTCATAGCACCCACGAAACCCTGACCCTGCACCACGCAGGCCTCGCCCATCTTGATGTCAGCCTGACGGACGGCGTAGAGGCCGGTGTGACCCAAGTTCCAGAAAGCGGCCTGTGCCTTATCCACGTTCTTGGGAGCGGGGGTGCAGTTGAGGGCATCCATAATGAGATACTGAGCGTGCTCACCGGTGGTGACCACCACATCGCCTACCTCAAATTCATCTACCTCGGGGCCCACCTCAATGACGGTGGCGCACATGCTGTAACCCACGCTGGTAGGCAGGGGGACAATATGTTCACCCATCAGCGCCTGCTCGGTGCCGGGGCTCATGGTGCTGTAGTTGGCCTTCAGCAGCAGCTGACCGGGACCGGGTGCGGGCAGTTCTTTCTCCTGCAGGGTGACCTTACCGTATTCTACACGGGCATATAACGTTTTCATTTTGAAGTTATCTCCTTGCTTTTCGATAAAATCGGCGAAAACGAGCTATTTTCGTCATTTTCCCGTTCATTTTGCCACCTTGTTAAATAAAACGCAATGCAGCAAAAAACATTTCCCAAAAAAGGGCACTTTTTTCAAAAAAAACGTCCCTTCCTTTCGGGCTCAGAAATTTCTTTGACGCTGGTTTTATGGTATGATACAATAGAAAACAAGAACAAAACCACGAATCAAGGAGGTGCGCTCCGTGAAAAAAGGCAAATTGCTGGCAGCCGTCGCAGCCCTGCTGGGCGTCTGCGTACTGCTGACACTGGTGCTGACGCTCTGGCAAAAAGCGCCGGAAACATCTCGGCAGGAGGATGGGGAACAGACGGTCATCAACCTTGTCTACGCCTTCCAGAACAGCCAGTGGAACGCCTGCGTGGAAGAGGTCATCCGCCGCTTTGAGGAGACCTATCCCCATATTGACGTACAATACGAGATCCGCTACGAGGACTCCGTTTACGAGGACCTCCTCTTCCGTTTAGCGGCACGGGATGAGCTGGGAGATGTGGTGCAGATCAAAGAGCCCTACGCCTGGGTCGAGAGCGGCCTCATCGCTCCCCTGCCCCAGTCCCTGAGCACACAAGTGAGCACCACATGCACCGTGGATGGAGAGACCTACGGCGTGTGTGCCTTGGGCACCACCACCGGCATCGTTTATAATAAAGGGATCTTTGATCGCTTTTCTCTGACGATTCCCACCACTTATGAGGAGTTCTTGTCTCTGTGCGCCACGCTGAAAGAAAACGGCGTCACCCCTCTGGGCGTAGGCGGTAAGGATCTATGGCACTTTGAATACTGGCTCAACCACTTCCTCCGCGCCGACATTCTCAGTACAGAGCCGGACTTTCTCGCTCAGTGCTCTTCCGGCGAACGTGACTGGAACGATCCCCTCATCACCACCATGCTGACCCATTTAAACGACCTCTTCCGCCTTGACTATGTAGATGGCGGCTGGCCCTCTACCCCCGACGGTTCTATGGCCCATCTGCTGGCGGAGGAACAGGTGGCGATGGTCTTTTCCGGCCCATGGCTGGCTACAGACGCCCGTGCGCTGGAGAGCACGCTGGATCTGGGCTGGTTTTATGTGCCCAACACCGCAGGCAGCGTGATCGCCGGCGACAGCCTCGACGTATTCTGGACGGTGACGGCAGGCTGTGCCGAGGATCCCGAGCGTTACGACGCCGCTACGAAATTTCTGGAATTTTTCTACTCCGACGGTCTTTATGAAGAGACCTATACCGCCATGGCAGGGTTCTCCACCCTTACTGACCGCAGCCGCGACCAAAACAGCGACGACACCGTGCTGCTGGAGGTCAACCGCGCCCACGAATCTGCCCAGCAGCGGATTCGCGGCTATGTAGGCGACGAGAACACACCGCCGGGCTTTGAAAAGCAACTGCTGACCCTCCTGTCACGGATGTGTGCAGGGGAACTGAGTGTCGCCCAAGCCCAAGAGCTGAGCGCAGCGTACTGGGAGACCTGTCTTAAGCAGGAGGTGTCCTATGGCCCGTAAACTGCCAAGACCGCAGTCCACCTTCCAGAAACTGGCGCTGGCCTTTTTGGGAATCGGTGTACTGCCCCTCATCTGCGTGTGCCTGATTTTCATGCGCAGCTACGAATCCGTGGCCAATCGCACCATTGAGAGCAATATGCAGGAGGCGACCTACTTTGCCCACAGCAAAGTCTACAGTCTGACAGAAAGTCTTGATACCTCCATGAACGCCCTCTATGACTTCGCCCCGGGGTCTTACCATGCACTGTGGGAACTGTTGGAGGACGAAACGCTGAGCGCCAGCGAGAAGCAAAACTATGTCGGCACGATGCTGGAGCGACTGGTGCAGACCGATCCCTCCGTGTCTGCCGCCCACTTTGTCTGCCCCGACGGAACGACCTACAGCCGCTTTTACAGCCAGCAAAAATCCTTGCGTACCACCCCCACCCAGCGCCACCGCTTCCCTGCCGAGGCAGATCTGCGCCAGCTGTGCATCCTGCCCTCGGCCAACGAAGGAGAGTGGTGCAGCGGCTCTTCCGATCAGGTGCTGACCCTGAGCCGCAACTACATGGACACCCGCTCCCTCCACAGCGTGGACAGCTCCGTGCTGGGCACACTGTATATCGATTTACGCACAGAAACACTGGACGAACTCCTCTCCTCCCTGCAATTGGGCGAAACAGGCAACGTGCTGTTGGTAGACCATCGCTCAGGACAGGTACTTTATCAGCTCTATGATGACAATATGCCGCCGGCAGAGGCCCTTACAACTGAAGGCGATCATTTCAGCGATGACGACCATACAGTGTACGCTGCACCCTTAGGAAGCACCGCGTATTCCTTGATCCTCTCCTTTGACCGCAACGAGCTCTACAGCGTCCACACCGCCAACCACACCTATCTTGTGCTGCTGCTGTTCTTTGCCGTGGCGCTGATCCTGACGACAGCCCTTCTCTTCAGCGGACGCATCAGCACACCTGCACGGCAACTGAAGCGCGCCATGGAGCAGGTACAGGGCGGCGACCTCACCACCCGCGTGGATATCCGCAGCGGCGATGAGATGGAATATCTGGGCGAGGGCTTCAACCGCATGGTGGAAGACCTGCGCAACACCGTAGAAGAGGTATACATGGCGCAGATCCTGCAGCGGGATGCGGCACTGAACGCACTGAAAATGCAGATCCAGCCCCATTACCTCTATAACACGCTGGATATGATCCGCATGAGCGCATTGGACAGCGGCGATCAGCAGACGGCGCGGCTTATTGAAAGCCTCTCCCGTCAGATGCGCCACATGATGGGCACCCACCGTGACCGCGTTACCCTGCGGCAGGAACTGGACATCCTGCAGGAGTATGGCTATTTGATGAGCATCCGCTCCGAAGGCCACATTCAGCTGCGCATTGAGGTGGCAGACAGTGATCTGGATCTGTACGTGCCCAAGCTCCTGCTGCAGCCCTTCGTGGAAAACGCCGTCAAACACGGTCTGAAAAGCAAGGTCGGCGGCGGCACCATTCTTGTAGAGACGGTTCGCCTGCCGGAGTATCTGCAGATCATGATCTTCAATGATGGCTTTCCCATCGACGCCCAACGTCTTGCCCACATCCGCCATTTCTTAGAGACGGCACCTGTCGGAGCGCAGGATGAACAGGGCATCGTCAGCGTTGGCATGAAGAACACCTACGACCGCATCAAGATCAACTGCGGCAGCGAATACGGCTTTACTTTGGACAGCGATGAGAATATAGGCGTAGTGGTGACCATTCGCCTGCCCATTTGGAGAGAGGAGGATGCCAATGTGGAAGGTACTTCTGGCCGATGATGAAAATTTGATCGTCAAAGGTCTGCGCCGCTTGATCGACTGGTCTGCACTGGATATTGAAATCGTAGGCGAGGCCATGGATGGCCATCAGGCAGAACAGCTGATCCTGCAGACCCATCCCGATCTGGTGATCTCCGATATCCGTATGCCCGGCCTTACGGGATTGGAGCTTTTATCCCGCCACAAAGGCGGGCCTCAAGCACCGAAATTCATCTTTGTCAGTGGTTACGAGGAATTCGAGTACGTCCGTCAAGCCCTCTCCGGCGGTGCGGTGGACTATCTTCTCAAGCCCGTGTCTGCCGAGGAACTGGAAAAAGCCGTGCGCAAAGCTCTCGGCTTAATGGCAGACAGCTCTACCGCCGCCCTTTTTCGCCACTCTCCCCTGCCCATTCAGGACTTTTTCACCCAGCTGACGGCAGATCACGCCTTCATCAGCACCGATCTCTACCAAAATTTCACCTCTCTGCTGGGCGGAAAGGATGCCCCGGTCTTTGCCGGCTTGTGTTTTGGTCTTACGCAGGATGCCGAGCAGCAGCTGGAGCAGCTGCCCTATGAGCGCAGGCTTTTGCAATCCTTTGTTGCCTTCAATACAGTGCGTGATGATCTGGAGCACAACGGCTATGGCTGCTTTTTGCGAAAAGAAGAAGGCCGCGCCTGTATGATGGGCATTTTCTCCCCCGGAGAAGATCCCGACGCCCTGCTGCACGAGGCCATTGTACGCACAAGGGAAAAGACCGGTTATTCCCTGCGTGTAGGTGTAGGCCGCCTTTGCCGCAGTGCCGAGGATCTGATGCACACCTACGAGGATTCCTTGCGCGCCTTTGACCTGTATTATTACGACCAACGCGAGATCCTCCACTGGGACGGCACACCTCACCAAAGCCACCTCAGCAACGAGGACTTTGATGCCGCGGTAACTCAGGTCTTTGAGAGCATCGTGGCAAAAAGCGACACCGTGGAGCAGGATGTGGAGCGGGTGCTGGACATTATTGGCGACCTCCACTACAACAACCGCATGGCCACCTATAATCGCGTCATGGTCTTTACCGGTGATCTGTGCCAGCGGCTCTACGCCAACCGCCTGCTGCCCGGCAGCTTTTCCGAGCGACAGGATGCCCTGCAGCAGCATCTGCAGAGCAGCCGCACCTTCGGCGAACTGCGGCAGAAACTGCTGGAATACTATCGTGAGCTTCTGCCGGTTGTCTATGCCGCAGCCAGCCAGCGGGGTACAGCCGAGATCGTACGGGTACAAAAATATATTCAGGATCACTACGCCGAAGATATCTCCCTGAAAACGCTGGCAGAAGTAGCCTGCGTCAGCCCCCATTATTTCAGCGCTTATTTCAAGTCCGAAACGGGGCAGAATTACAAAGCCTATCTCACCCGCATCCGCATGGAGCAGGCGCTGCATCTGGTGCTGGACACCGATTTGAAAACCTATGAGATCGCCAAAGCCGTGGGCTATAACAATGTCCGCCGCTTTGTAGAGGCCTTCCGCACCGCCTACCAGCTCAGCCCTATGGACTACCGCAAGCTCCATAAAAAATGAAAAAAGAAGCCACTCCTGTGGGAGTGGCTTCTTTTTCCTATCTTTCTTAGAACTGCTTTTCAAACAGACGCTGATAGTACATATTGGATGTATAAAGAGCCGCGGCGGGATTGTGTGCCAGCACGCGATCCTTGGCGACCACGTTGGTGCAAAGGGCGTTGGCGTGCTTAATAAACAAGCTGTCGTGTCCCACGCACAGACCCATAATGAGGTTCAGTTCCGTGCCGGCATCGTTCAAAAGCTCTGCCTGCAGCACGGGGTTGCACATATTGGCACCCACGGCGTCGCACTCGGAAGGAATACCGATCTCCGTCTTGAGGGTAGCGCCGCACTTGCACACCACGCCGTAGACCTCAAAACCGTTGAGGCGCAGGATCTTCGTCAGCGTGCGGGACTCCTCGATAAGGCCGAGACAGGTGGCAATACCGATCTTCTTCACGCCCAGCTTGTGGGCAAACTGAATGACCTCCTCCACGCGGGTACGCTTGCCGTAACCCTCGTACTCCACCTGCGCCGCCGCCACGGCGATACGGTTGTCCTCCTCGCTCTTGAGGGCATCCATAGCGCGCTTATAGGTATCGGGATTCATGTTGGTGGTCAAACAGAACTCGGGATACTTGCTGTCCTGATAATGACAGTGATACACATGGCAGTCCACACAGGAAAGACAGGGCTTCTTCTCTTCCATTGTTACATTCCTCCATTATTTCGCGCAAAAGCGTGGTATTCTTCTTCGATTGTAGTCCTTTCCCTCGGCAAAGTCAACCGACCGAACGCGCAAAAGAGCCGCCCTGCGGGCGGCTCTTTTCAACCTTTCGCGCAATGTTTACTTGCCAAACTCCTGCACGACCTCTTTCAGCAATGCGCGGACTTCCAAATGCTGGGGGCACACGCCCTCGCAAGCGCCGCATTCGATGCAGTCCTGTGCGCTGACGCCGCTGCGCTTGCTCATCTCCTGATAGTAGCCTGCCAAGCCCATGTCGTTAAAGAGCTTCTTGCCGTTGAGGCACATGAAATAGTCGGGGATCGACAGCTTCTGGGGACACACCGACACGCAGTAGCGGCAGCCTGTGCAGGGGATAGCGCCCATGTCACGGAACACGCCGCACACCTTCTCCACAGCAGAGAGCTCCGCTTCATTCAAAGGCTTACAATCCTGCATAAAGCTGAGGTTATCCTCCATCTGCGCCAAACTGCTCATACCCGAGAGCACCATCATCACGCCCTCCTGCATGGCGGCGAAACGGATGGCGTAGCTGGCGTTGCTGCCGCTGCCCACCGCATCGAAAGCCTTCTGGGCTTCCTCGGGCAGGTTCATCAGTGCGCCGCCCTTCACGGGCTCCATGACGATGACGGGTTTCCCGTGCTTGCGGCACACCTCCAAGCACTTGCGGCCCTCCACCATGGGGTCATCAAAGTCCACATAGTTAATTTGCAGCTGCACCACTTCCACCTGCGGGTACTCCGTCAAAATCTGATCCAGTACCGCCGCCTTATCGTGGAAAGAGATGCCCAAGTGCTTCACGCGTCCCTCGGCGATGAACTCCATGGCCGTCTCATAGGCGCGGCACTTCTTGTATTTTTCAAAGAACTCCGCATCCTGTGCGTGCATGAAGTAGAAATCGAAATACTCCACGCCGCAGGCCTCCAACTGCTTTTCAAAGAGGGGGCGGATGTCCTCATTCTTCTCAAAGTGGAAGGTGGTCAGCTTATCCGTCAGCACAAAGCTCTCACGGGGATAGCGAGAGGCCACGCACTCCCGCACCGCGATCTCACTCTTGCCGTCCAAGTAGCCGTGGGCCGTGTCAAAATAGTTAAAGCCCGCCTCCATGAAGGCGTCCACCATCTTGCACATCTCAGCGTTGTCCACCTGTCCGTCCTTCATGGGCAGACGCATACAACCAAAGCCGAAATTCTTCTTGATGTTCTCAAAACGCATGGTTGGTCCTCCTCACTGCGCCACCACGGCACAGGTCTTGATTCCATAGTAGGCAAAGCACGCCGCCGCCTCGCTGTCAATGCGCTCACCGCACACCACAATGGGCACAGCGGGCGGGCATCCCACTGAGGCCGCCGCCAACACGCGCCCAACGCTCTCCTCCACCGTTACCATCTCACTGGGGGACAGCATGGCCTCCCGCACCGACATGACGGGGGTACAGGCATGAAACGCAGGGGGCAAGTCCTCGATTGCTACCTTTTGGGGGATAGCACACAGCACTTCTTCCAAACGCTGCAAGCCGTCCTCTCCCAGTTCGGGGGTCAGCATCAGCACCACAAAGTCGCGGTCGGCGAACTCACAGACGATATTTTCCCGCAGCAGCACCGCCGTCAACGCCTCGCCCGTGTAGCCGTAGCCCTTCGCCGCAATGGTCACCTTCATGGGCTCATCCCCCTGTAAGGTGTACCCCTGCGCCGTCAAGCGCTCTTTCAATGCCCGCACCTTCTCGGCAAAGGCCGCCAATTTCTCGCCATAGCCATCTGCCAAGTACTGGTTGGCAGCGTCCAACGACTCCATAATGAGATAAGAAGGGCTGGTAGAGCCAAAGAGCTGCAGCGCGTTTTTACACTGTGGCGCAAACTCCTCGGCTACGTGCAAATACGCGCCGCCCGTCAGCACAGGGAAAGTCTTGTGGGCGGAGTCGCAGCACATGTCCGCACCCAAATCCATGGGGTGACGGGAGGGCTGCAAAAACTTCAAATACGCCCCGTGGGCATTGTCCACCACCAGCAGCACGCCGTAGCGATGGCACACCGCAGCAATAGCCGCCACATCTGCCACATTCCCCAAATAGTCGGGGCTGGTCAAGTAGACCGCCGCGGGCTTCTCCGACATGGCGGACAGCTGCGCCTCCACATCCTCGGCACTCACCTTGCAGGAGAGATAGCTCTCCCCCTCTTTCGGCAGCAGCCACTTAACTTCCACATCCAGCAGCGCCACGGCGCTCAAGAAGGTCTTGTGGGCATTTCGCCCCGCCATAATGCGGGGTCGCTTTCCCTGCTTTTTGGCATGGAGCGCCACCAAATAGAGCATGGCACGGATACACTGGGAGCTGCCCTCCGTGGAATAGAAGGTAGGCGCACCGAATAGGGCGCTTGCATTGTCCTCACTCTCGCGGATAATGCCCGCCGCCTCATAGAGGCTGTCCGCCCCGTCGATCTCCGTAATGTCCCACTGCTCTACGCCGAGAAACCCTGCGCCCTTATGGCCCGGCATATGTAACCGCAGCACATCGCTCTCCGCGTAGCGGCGGGCAAAATCACAAATAGGCGTGGTCATACTCATTCACCAAGGGCGCGGTGGATGGCCACCATAATGGCGCACTCCATTCTCTTGCGGAACAGCTTGCAGCCGTATTCATACACGCCCGTCACGCTGCCCGTGGAGTGGTAGGCATTTGCCGCACAGCCGCCCGAGCAGTAAAGCCGTGCCCAGCAGTCGCGGCACTCGGGGTGGGCGTACACGTTGCAGGCGGCGAACTCACTCTGAATGGCCGTGTTGGTCACGCCGTCCCAAATGTTGCCCAGCAGGAACTTCTCGTCGCCCACGAACTGATGGCAGGGGTACAGATCACCCCAAGGAGTCACCGCCATGTACTCCGTGCCGCTGCCGCAGCCGGAAATGCGCTTATAGATGCAAGGGCCGCCCGTGAGATCGATCATATAGTGATAGAAAGTAAAGGGTTCCCCCGCCTTGTCACGCTCCAGCATCAGCTCCGCCAACTTCTCGTACTGCTCCATCACGATGGGCAGATCTTCCTCCGTCAGCTCCGAGGGGTCGCCGGGGGCGCACACCACAGGCTCCATACTCAGCTCCGTAAAGCCCAGATCCAGCATCTGCTGAATATCCTTTAAGAAATCGGGGTTGGCGTGGGTGAAGGTACCGCGCATATAGTAGTTCTTCCCCTCCCGGGCCTCTACCAGCTTCTGAAACTTGGGCACGATTCGATCCCAGCTGCCGTTGCCCGCATAGTCCACGCGGAAACGGTCGTGGATCTCCTTGCGCCCATCGAGGCTCAGCACCACGTTGCTGCACTCGCGGTTGGCAAAATCGATCACATCATCGTCGATCTGCAAGCCATTGGTGGTGAGGGTGAAGCGGAAATTCTTATGTTTCTCCTTCTCAATGGAGCGGGCGTAGGCCACCAGATCCTTCACCACTTGGAAGTTCATCAGCGGCTCACCGCCGAAGAAGTCCACCTCCAAGTTGCGGCGGCTGCCCGAATTCTCCACAAGGAAATCCAGCGCGCGCTTACCCACCTCAAAGCTCATGACGGCACGCTCGCCGTGGTACTTGCCCTGACTTGCAAAGCAGTAAGAGCAGTTGAGGTTGCAGGTATGGGCCACATGGAGGCACAGTGCCTTCACCACCCCCGCCGTTTTTTCCCTCAGCTGCCCTGCCATAGGCTCGAAGGTATCGGGTGCAAACAGCTTCCCCGCCTCCTTCAAGGCAACCACTTGGGCATAGCACTCCTTAAGGTCAGCTTCCGTAATGTCCTCACGATTGCCGTATTTTTCCTTCATGGCAGCGAGGATCTCTTCTTGCGTATGCTCTTCAAACAGACCGATGATGTCGTAGGCCACCTCGTCCACCACATGGACAGCGCCGGAACACACATCCAGCACCACGTTGTAACCGCCCAGTTTATACTGATGAATCATAGTATCGTATCTCCTTTGAGGTCGTATCAGAAAAAATGCCGCCTTAACGGCGGCATTTCGTTATGTGCAATTACTTGCTCTGAGTGTTCTCGCACTGCTGATTGGCGATACCGCAGCTGGTCTTGCAAGCGGACTGGCAGGAAGTCTGGCACTCGCCGCAGCCGCCGTTCTTCGCGCTCTCGCACAGATTGCGGGTCTCAATGGTCTTGATATGCTCCATAACAGCAACCTCCACATAAAACTTCCCATAAATGTTACCATATTCCCACGCCAAAGTCAACACGCAGGGAAATTTATTCGCTCATTTCTTATCCGTTCTGCCTAAAAGGTAGTCCGTAGAAGTCTTATAAAAATCTGCCAACTTAATTAAAACTGCCGTGGGAATATCATTTTCCCCCGTCTCATACTTGGAATACCCTGTCTGCGACATTCCCAGCATCTGTGCAATTTGCTTCTGGGTCATGTCGTGATCTTCCCGCAGGTCTCGTAAACGTCCATACATACTATCACCTCTATGCACAGTTTACATTAACCTAAAACAGATTATTGACATATAACCTGAAACAGGTTAGAATGTTCGTGAGGTGATAGGACGTGAGCAAAGAAACTTGCCGTACCTGTATACATTACTATCAACATTACGCCCTCAATGAGCGGCGATTCTTTCGCGTCTACTGCGGGCATTGTCCTTTTAAGAAATCAAAGAAAGTCACACCAGATACCAAGGCGTGCGAACACTACGAGTTTTCACCCTCCGCCGAATCCACATTTGTCACGAAAGAATATCTCAGCAAAGCGCTCCTCACCTATATACTGCAATTAGACCTTCTTCCAGAAATAGAAGATTTTTGACAAAAAAAGAACGGCACGCCCACGGCGTGTCGTTCTTTTTTCTCACATAAAGGGATTATAGTATCTGCTGCCGTTTAAGAACGTAATGAGCAGCGACAGTGCCATCAGCACCACGCACAGGATGATGCAGAGAATGTCCATCTTGGAAAACTTCTTCCCCGAATACCACGTTCTCTTCCCGCTCTTACCAAAGCCCCGCAGCTCCATAGCGTTGGAAATGGTCTCGATACGATCCATAGAGGACAAGATCAAGGGGATCAGAATGGTGCTTGCCGCCTTGAGGCGGTTCACCAAGCTGGCCTTCTTGCTCATCTCTGTACCGCGGGCCTGCTGGGCGAGGGAAATGTCGCGGTACTCACGCTGAATGTCGGGGATATACCGCAGCGCCAAGGCCACGGCATAGCTGATTTTATAGCTGACGCCCACGCGGTTCAAGGACGCGGCAAACTCCGAGGGGTTGGTGGTGCAGACGAACAGCAGCACGATGGGCACAGTGCAGGCGTTCTTCAAAATCACATTCAAGTGATAGAAAAGCTGCTCCGCCGTAATGACATAAGGGCCAATGAGCTTCAAAAGCACCGTCTCCGTGCCGTAAATACTGGTGCCGTGATCGGGGCTGAAGAGGAAGATCAGCACATTGTTCAGCACAATGTACACCAGCATCAAGCCCACCACGAAGGAGATGTCCTTCACCTTCAGCTTGGCAATGCGAAACAGCAGCAATGAGGCCACCGTCATGGCAAGGAGCAGGGGCGTATAGAAACTGGTCATGGCCGCCAGCGTCCACAAAATGAGGCAAATCAGCTTACAAGCGCCCGTCAGACGATGGATAGGAGAGGGACGATCAATGTAGTTAAAGAGGTTGATCATTTCCGCACCTCCCGATCTCGGGCGATAAAGCGCCGCGTAAACTCCTGGGGATCGGCGATGCCGCACAGGGCAGAGAGGTGGTAGAGAGAGGTCTCCTTCAAGTGGGCCTCTTTCACGATCGCGGGATCGTTCAGCACCTCCGCCGCCGTCTTGTCGGCGATGACCCGCCCTCCGTGAAACACGATGGCGCGGGGCGTATACTCCAGCATCAAGTGCATGTCGTGGGTAATGAGCACCACCGTCACGCCGCGGTCATTGAGTTCGCTGAGGAAATCCATGATCTCCGTATAATGCTTCAAATCCTGTCCCGCCGTAGGCTCGTCCAAGAGGATAATCTCGGGGTCAAGCACGAGGATCGAGGCGATGGTCACACGCTTTTTCTGCCCGTAGCTCAACGCCGACACAGGCCAGTTGCGGAAAGGATATAAGCCGCAGATCTTCAGCGTCTCCTCCACGCGGGGACGAATCTCCTCCTCGGATACGCCACGGTTGCGCAGTCCCAAGGCCACCTCGTCGAAAATCTGCACCTTGGAGATCATCTGATTGGGGTTCTGCATCACATAGCCGATAGAATCGGCCCGCTCCTTAATGGAAAACCCGCTGAGATCCTCCCCGTGGAGCGTCAGCACGCCCTTTTGGGGCTTTTCAAAGCCGCAGATCACCTTGGAGAAGGTGGATTTACCCGCACCGTTTGTACCCACGATGCTGAGCATTTCCCCCTTGTGAATGGTGGCGCTGATCCCCCGCAGGGCATGGTGGCCGCCGTCGTAGGTAAAGTCGATGTCCTCCGCCTTCAGCAGCACTTCCTGCTTCTCTTTTTCCACCACAGGGGGTTGGGCTTCAAACCACGCCCGCACCTTCTCCTTCTGTTCCTCGGAGAGGGTCAGCTCGGGCAGATACGAGGGGCGCATTTCCTTTTTAAGCTCCACACCCGCATATTTCAGCGCCGTTACATAGAGGGGCTCACGAATGCCCTTCTCCTGCAAAAGCTCGGAGCACAGCAGTGCATCGGGGTCGCCGTCGTATTGGATTCTTCCCTCGTCCATGACGATCATACGATCCACTGTCTTATACAGCACATCCTCCACACGATGCTCAATGATAATGACGGCGCAGCCCGTCCGCTTTTGAATCTCGTCAATGAGAACGATGGCCTGCTTACCCGTGGCGGGGTCTAAATTGGCAAGGGGCTCGTCAAAGAGGAGCACATCCACCTGCCCCACCATGACACCGCCGAGGCCGACCCGCTGCTTCTGTCCGCCGGAAATCTCATGGGGCGCATGGTGCAGCACACCCTTCACGT
This sequence comes from Oscillospiraceae bacterium, assembly GCA_017408915.1. Classification (GTDB taxonomy): domain Bacteria; phylum Bacillota; class Clostridia; order Oscillospirales; family Oscillospiraceae; genus Vescimonas. The sequence goes on from JAFQTS010000088.1 coordinate 32,376, forward strand.
CCACCAGCTCCGCCACCTTTTCCACTTGGCGGCGCATCTCCTCGGTAGGAACGCAGTCGTTTTCCAGCGCGAAGGCAATATCCTCGGCAACGGTGAGGCCAATGAACTGCCCATCGGAGTCCTGCAGCACCGTACCGATAATTTTGGACAGGCCAAATAAGCCCAGCTCCATCGCGTCCTTCCCCGCCACCGTCAGCTTACCGCTGATCTTGCCGGGATAGGAGCCGGGAACAAGGCCGTTGATGCAGTGTGCCAGCGTGGATTTTCCACAGCCGGAAGGCCCTGCAATCAGCACTTTTTCTCCTTTTCGGATTTGCAGATTGATATCATAGAGGGTCGGCTCGGCTTGGGCATCGTACTGAAAGCCGAAATCCTCAAAAGAAATGATTACATCTCTGTCCAATGGTCTGTCCTCCCATAAACAAAGGCAGGCGGAATACGCCTGCCTTTGCAGAGTGTCTTACTTATTCCTTGGTCAGGCTGCCGGACTTGGTCTTGGTGGCAGCGTAGGCGATGCACAGCAGGCTGCCCACGATGGCGGTGGTCACAGCGTTGCCCACAGCGGACATGAGGCCCTGAGCAAACAGCTTGTCCAGAGGCTCGTTGTACATGAGAATGTCCAGCGCGGGAGCCACAACGCCCCAGCAGACGACGTGAGCAACGATCTGGGAGATATTGAACTTCACGAGACCCTTCTTGCCCATCTCATTCTTGTTCATCTTGAAAGCCTTGGCGGCGAAGCCCATCAGCAGACCGAACACGCCGGAAGCGATGACCCAGCTCCACCACACGCCCCAGCCGTAGCTGAAGTCGATGAGGGCATGACCGATGAGACCCATGAGTGCGCCGGCGATGGGGCCGAACACCACGGACATGAAGGCCAGCAGGCCGTACTGCACGCAGATATTGACATTGGGCACGGGGCTGGGGATCGCCACGAAACGGCCCAGAACGAAGAACAGCGCTGCACCGATGCCGATGGCAACGATGGTCTTAACAGAAAACTTTTGCATGATGATATTCCTCCATAGTTTCTCTTTCCATTTAAGGCACTTGCCGAAAACACATACAAAGACATTATAGGAAACATAGCAGAAAATGTCAATCGCCATTTCCCGCCTTTGGGTCGCAAAAACGCCTTAATTCTCCTCCCGCGTCAGCTTTTTGATCCACTTGTAGCTTCTAAAGCGCAGGAACGTAGGCAGCCCCTTGAAGATCTGGTCAGACTGAATGACCATCACCACCGCCACCACGCTCCACTGCCACCAGAAAGCGCTCATAAAGCTGAGGGGCATGACGATGACCCATGTGGAAATGATGTTCATGTACATGGTGAACTTGGCATCGCCGCCGCCACGGATAATACCGAAGCTGACAGGCATCTGATAGCTCATGCCCACCATCACCACGCTCATAACGATCATCAAGTCGTCTGCCAATTCATAGGTGGCAGGGGTCAGATCATAGAGGGACAGTAGCGGCTGGCGCAGCAGAAACAAGATCACCGCCAGCATCACACCGATGGACACACTCAATACGCTGAGGGTCCGCCCGTCCGACCGCACACGCTTGAGATCGCCTCTGCCGATAGCCGTACCGATCATGACGGCGCAGGCGGCACTCATGGACTGGACGATCACCTTCAAATACTGATAGAAGGTGGTGGCCACGCTGTTGGCGGCGATGGCATCCACCGTGTCGGTGGAGAGATGGCCCAAAATCGCCGTCTGCATAGGTACAGACACCGACCACAGCAGCTGGCTCAGCATGACGGGGGTGTCCACCTTCACGAAGTCCCGCAGCAAAGCCTTGTCCCCCTTTAAGAAATTCTCCGAGAACAAACACAGCTTCTTATCGAACTTCACAAGGTACACCACCACGATGGCCAGTTCCACAACGCGGGCGATCAGCGTACCGATCGCCGCACCGCGAATACCCATCTCGGGGAAGCCGAAGCGGCCGAAAATCAGCGTGTAGTTGATGGCCACATTGACAACGAGGCTGACGGCGGAGGTGATGAAGGCGATCCGCACCGTACCCACACTTCGCAGCGCCGCCACAAAGACGCTATAGAAAATAAACATGGGGAAGGTGTATTTCAGCAGGGAGAGATACGCCATACCCGCGGCGATAATGGCCTCATCGGGGGTAAAGAGCCCCAGCAGCTGACGGGGGATGAAGCAGCACACCGCCACCACGAGAATGCTCAACCCAAGGCCGAATTTCAGCGCGATACCCGTCAAACGGCGAATGGGGCTGACGCGGTTCTGTCCCCAATACTGGGCGGCAAGGGCAACAAGACCGTCGCCGATACCCAGCGCCAACTGCTGCACCACGAAAAAGATCTGATTGACGGTGGCAGCGCCGGAAAGGGCCGTTTGGCTGTAGCTGCCCAGCATGATATTGTCCGCCATGTTGACGCTGTAGGCCACCAGATTTTGCAGCGCGATGGTGACAAGGATGGGGAATAGCGTCCGATAAAAGGTTTTATCTTTTGTAAAGAAGGATTCTCTTGTGTTCATTGGCTTGCGCCTCCCTTCACAACAGGAATGATTATATCACGAAAGAATTAAAAACGGAACAGGGAGATTTTGAAGTATCTCCAAAACAAAAACAACAGCCGCCCAACGGGCGACTGTTGTTTTCTGGCAAAACTACCATAAGTTGATACAATGCACAGCCTTTTCGTAAATGCACTTTTAAAGCTTTATAAACCCAAAGCGGCGATACCCGCCAAAGCAAAGACGATACCGACGATTGTAAATTTGCTGATTTTTTCTTTCAAATGTACTGCGCTTAATAAAACCAAAAGAACGAGTATTGCACTGTTTTGAATCGGATACAGGACGGAAGCATTTACATACTTCAACAGGATCACCAACAGATTCATGGCAACCGACAGAGCTGCACTACTGGCCAGTGCATAACACCAGCTACGTTTTTGAAGCTGAAATGCAGTCTTTATATTGGTCTTGCACCCCAAAATGAGATAAAGCACAGAAACAACCGCCAACGTCAGAAATACGACTGCGATCATTTCACTGCGCTGGGCATAATTCGTCCATCGCTGCTGTGCAATCACAATGGTACTGTAAACACCATTTGCAAAAAACAGCAGGGTTACCCAACCGTAGAAACCCTTCTGAACACCGATGGATTCTCTGTTGTTCAGATTCAGATAGACAAATGAGAACAGCACAGCAAGTACTCCAAGCATCTGCA
>JAFQTS010000089.1 GCA_017408915.1 Oscillospiraceae bacterium
ATGGACATGGGCACGCAGTATCAGACAGGCATCTATTATACCGACGAGGAGAGCCGCGCAATTGTGGAGCGGGTGGCGGCGGAGGAGAGGAAAAAGCACCCGCGCTTCTATGTGGAGCTTCGGGCGCTGGAGAATTTCTATCCCGCCGAGGAATACCACCAAGACTATTTAATAAAGAATCCCCACGGCTACTGCCACATCTCCCCCGCCAAGATGGCGCAGGTACGGGCAATGGTTGGGAACGAGTGAATAGTGAAAAGTGAAAAGTGAAGAGTGAAAAAGTAAAACCCCGAATGCGAAAGCATTCGGGGTTTTGTTGGAGGTGACACCCGGATTTGAACCGGGGAATGAGGGTTTTGCAGACCCTTGCCTTACCACTTGGCTATGTCACCGAACCGTGAAGTCCGAGGGACATTATACTATAGCAAAGGGCACTTGTCAAGGGGGATTTTCGTTTTTCTCTTATTCCTTTGTGTGGATGTTGATATACTGGGCGCGCTTCTTGGAATAGAGGATGGTCTGGCTGGAGTACAGGCCGCTGTAGCCCGACATGAGATAGCTGACGGCGCAGGCGGCGGCGAAGAACAGCAAGCCCTCCGCGCCGAACAGTTCAATGCTCAAAATCACCGAGGCAATGGGGCAGTTCACCGCGCCGCAGAACACCGCCACCAAACCGATGGCCGCGCCGAAGGGGGCGGGAATGGCAAAAAGCGGGGCGAGGACACAGCCGAAGGTGGCGCCCACGAAGAAGGAGGGCACCACTTCGCCGCCCTTGAAACCGAAACCGATGGTCACGGCGGTGAAGAGGATTTTAATAAGCCATGCCCACGAGTCCGCCTCGCCGCTGAGGGCGCGGGCGATGACATCCATGCCGGCGCCGTTAAAGTCCGTACCGAAGCTGTGGGACAAAATGAGGAGCAGCAGACCGCCTGCAATGGCGCGGCGGTAGCTGCCGGTGATAAACTTCTTGGCGCCATGCTCGATCCAGTGCATGCCGCGAACGAAGATGATGGACACCACGGCGCAGGCCACCGCCAAGAAGAGGACACGCACCATCATGGCGGTATCCACCGCGGGGGCGAGGATGGCGTAGCGGGTGGGGGCAACGCCCATGACCTTGGCAACGCCGAAGCCCACGGCGGCGGCAGTAATGCAGGGAATCAATCCTGCATAATAAATAACACCGACGGAAATGACCTCGAGGGCGAAAATAGCGGCGGTGAGGGGCGTGCCGAAGAGGGCGGCGAAGAGTGCCGCCATGCCGCACTGGGTGGTGAGGGGCAGTTCTTTCTCGCCCAAGTGCATCAAGCGGCCTGTCTGATAGCCGATGCCGCCGCCGATCTGCAAGGCAGCACCCTCTCTTCCTGCCGAGCCGCCCACCAAGTGGGTAAGGCACGTGGCAACGAAAATGAGGGGCACAAGGAGGATGGGCACATTCTTGCCAAAATGCACCGACTCGATGATATTGTTCGTCCCCTCCCCTTCCAAGCGCAATGCGCGGTAGAGAAGGGTGATCAACGCGCCTGCCACAGGCAGCAGCCACAGGACTTGGGGGTGGGCATGGCGCAGCTCCGTGGCCCACTCCACGCCGATGTGGAACATAGCGCCTACGCCGCCGCCCACAACGCCCACCACGAAGCCGATGGCGATCCACTTCACCAGCACGGCAACATATTCTCCCCAATGCTCCAAGCGCTTGAGAATCTTCTCCCAAATGTTCACGGCTCTGCCCTCCGATGTGTTTTTCTCTCTTGGATATAGTATAGTCCCTTTTCCCTGTACGGTCAAGGAGTGTCCTGCATAGACGCACATACAAAAATTTTTTGTATTTCTTAAAAATTTTTTGTTTTTATGGTTGATTATTGCAAAAGTTTGCCGTATACTATAGGCAGAACTAAGCAAAGGGAACAAAAAATACCACCACATAACTATCAGGAGGAAAACTTTTATGAAGTACAATCGTTCTTTTAACTTTTCTGCAGGCCCCGCTATGATGCCCGAGCCCGTGCTGGAGGAGATCCGTGATGAGATGATGAACTATCGCGGCACCGGTATGTGCGTGATGGAGATGAGCCACCGCGACAAGGCTTTTATGCAGATCGCTGAGGAGGCCGAGGCTGACCTGCGCAAGCTGATGGGTATCCCCGATAACTATAAGGTGCTGTTCGTTCAGGGCGGCGGTACGGTGCAGTTCGCCATGGTGCCCATCAACCTGATGAAGAACGGCAAGGCCTGCTATGTGGAGACGGGCGTGTGGTCCAAGAAGGCCATCGCCGAGGCAAAGAAGTACGGTGAGGTGCAGGTCATCGCCTCTTCCGCCGACAAGGGCTTCTCCTACATCCCCGATTGCAGTGATCTGGACATTCCCGAGGATTGCGACTATGTCTACATCTGCGAGAATGAGACCATTAACGGCACCACTTGGAACAAGCTGCCCAACACCAAGGGTCATGTGCTGGTGGCTGACCAGTCCTCCATGTTCCTGTCCCGTCCCTGCGATGTGAGCAAGTACGGCCTCATTTGGGCAGGCGTGCAGAAGAACGTGGGCCCCGCCGGTATGGCAGTGGTCATCATCCGCGAGGATCTGCTGCGTGACGATCTCGATCCCAAGGCTCCTGTGTATATGTCCTACAAGACCCACGCCGATAACGACTCCATGTATAACACCCCCAACTGCTGGGCCATCTACTGCTGCGGCAAGGTCTTTAAGTATCTGCTGAGCATCGGCGGTCTGGAGGCTATGGAGCAGCGCAACATCGCCAAGGCCAAGGTCATCTACGATTTCCTGGACAGCTCCAAGCTCTTCAAGGGTTCTGTGGAGCCCGCTGACCGGAGCTTGATGAACATCCCCTTCGTCACCGGTGATAAGGACCTCGATGCCGAGGTGGTGGCTGCCACTAAGGCCGCAGGCTTTGATAACCTGAAGGGTCACCGCAGCGTGGGCGGTCTCCGTGCCTCCGTCTACAACGCCATGCCCATCGAGGGTGCTGAGGCGCTGGTGGAGTTCCTCAAAGCATTTGAAGCTTCTCACTGAGTAGCGGGCGGATAATATCCGCCCCTACAGCAAAGTACGAACATCCCCGCAAACACTCAACAAACTGTATTATATAAGGAGAATAACACCATGCGTATTCTTGTTACTGACGGTATGGACGCTTCTGCCGTGGCTAAGCTGCGGGCAGATGGTTTTGAAGTCGTTGAGCAGTTCTATGAGCCCGATGAGCTGGGCGCAGCCCTCCGTGAGTTTGATGTGGTCATTATCCGCAGTGCCACCAAGATCAAAGAGCCCCAGATCGATGCTGCCAAGGGCGGCAAGCTGAAGGTCATCATCCGCGCCGGTGTGGGTGTGGACAACATCGCCGTGAAGTACGCCGAGGAGAACGGCTTCGTGGTGAAGAACACCCCCCGCGCCTCCTCCAACGCCGTGGCAGAGCTGGCAATCGCCCTGCTCTTCGCCTGCGCACGTAATATCTCCATCGCCGGTCACACCATGCGTGAGCAGAAGTGGGAGAAGAAGGCCTACTCCAAGGGCTTTGAGGTCTCCGGCAAGGTGGTGGGCGTCATCGGCTACGGTCGTATCGGTCAGATGGTGGGTCAGAAGTGTCAGGCACTGGGTGCCAGCGTCTTGAGCTACGTCAACCGCCATAAGCCCGAGGGCTGTGAGTGCGAGACTATGAAGTTCGTCTCCCCCGATGAGGTGTACAGCCAGTCCGACATTATTATCCTCTGCGCTCCCGGTGGTGCCAAGCCCTTGGTGGATGCTGAGAGCATCGCCAAGATGAAGGATGGCGTGGTCATCATCAACGTCTCCCGTGGCTCCAACGTGGACGAGGCAGCGCTGCTGGAAGCCCTCAACTCCGGTAAGGTGAAGGCCGCCGGTATCGATGTGTGGCTCAGCGAGAAGGACCCCAACTGGGAGCTGGCAGCTCACCCCGCCGTGGCCTGCATGCCCCACGTGGGCGCAGGCACCAAGGAGGCACAGAAGCGCATCGGTGCCGAGCTGGTGGATATTATTGAAGCCCTGTAAAGAACACGTTTCTTTTTCATCACTCTCTTCTCTTTTTCCGCGTCCCAAAAAGAAAGACCGCCCGTGGTGGGGCGGTCTTTCTGCACGCTTTCGAAAAAATCTTTTGGATTTTTTCGAATATTGCAGACTGCTCCGCGCACTCGCAAGGCTCGCACACTGCGTAGTCTGAGAAGTATAATTTCCCACGTACACGCCGCGGGAAATTATGATTTAATATTTTTTTACCGCGACACGTGCGAGGAAAAATGATTGAAATAGTGGGCGGTTAATAACCGCCCCTACGAGTTCTTACGCACTCTTTGCGCTGCTGTAGGGGTGGATATTATCCGCCCGAAAAAATAACTGTTAATTGTTAATTATTAATTGTTAATTGAAAAAAGCACCCCGAAGGGTGCTTTTTTTAGTGGCGACCTACGCGATCCCAGTCCTCGTATTCCTCGTGGAGGAGCTTAATCTCCTCCATGTAGGCGGTGTCCATGGGATTGGATAAGGGCGCGGCGGCCTTGTATTTTTCAAGGCGCTGACGGGACTTCTCGGGGAGCTGCACCGTGCCTGCGCCGGCAATGCAGCCGCCGGGACAGGCCATGCCCTCCAACAGATAGCCGTCATACTTGCCTGTACGGGCGATGCGGAGCATCTGGCGGCACTCACGCAGACCCTCGGCGCAGACGGTTTTCACCTCCACGGTGGGGTCGATGCGATGAATGACCTCCTCCACCGCCTTGGCAACACCGCCGCCGGCGGCGAAACCACAGGCAGGGGCACTGGCCTCATAGATGGCCTCGGCGTCGGGGATGTTGGTAAAGTCGATGCCCTTGGCCTCGAACATACCGCGCAATTCCTCAAAGGTGAGGACGAAGTCCACCTCACTGCGGACGGTGCGGCGGCTGGCCTCCAATTTCTTGGCAGCGCAGGGGCCGATGAAGGCGATTTTGCACTTGGGGTTGCGGCGCTTGTGGAGGCGCGCCGTCAGCACCATGGGGGTCATGGTCATGGAGATATAGGGTGCCATGCCGGGAAACTCCTTCTTCGCCATGGCAGACCACGCGGGGCAGCAGGAAGTTGCCATAAAGGGCTGTTTTTCGGGCACATCCCGCAGGAATTCCTCCGCCTCTTCAATGGCGCACAAATCCGCGCCCACCGCCACCTCCTCCAAGGCGGCGAAGCCGAGAATCTTCATGGCCTCCTTCACCTGTCCCGCCGTGACGTTCTCGCCGAACTGACCCCAAAAGGCGGGTGCGATAATGGCGATGACCTTCTCACCGCGGTTGATGGCGTGGATAAGCTGGAACAGCTGACCCTTATCCACAATAGCGCCGAAGGGGCAGTTCACCAAGCACATGCCGCAGGAGACGCACTTATCCTGATTGATGTGGGCGCGGCCCATCTCATCGGAGGTGATGGCATCCATGCCGCAGGCCTGCTGACAGGGACGCTCAAAGCGGATGATGGCCTGATAGGAGCAGGCCGCCTTACACTTGCCGCACTTGATGCACTTGTCCTGGTCAATGACGGCCTTGCCCTTTTGGAAAGAAATGGCATCCTTGGGGCAGGCGTGGTAGCAGTGGTGGGCCAAGCAACCCTGACACATATTGGTCACCTCATAGTGGGTGGGGGGGCAGGCGTTGCAGGCGTATTTGATGATGTTGATAAGAGGCGGGTCATAGTATTTCTCCGCCACGGCGCTCTTCTCCACGCCGTCGGAGAGCAAGGAATGCTCGGCGATGGAGCGCAGGGGCAGACCCATGGCGAGGCGGATGCGCTCGCCAACGATGGCGCGCTCCAAAAAGATGGTGTCGCGTGTTTCGTCACCGGGCAAAATCTCGTAGGGCAGGCGGTTCATGCGCTCATAGTCCTGGGCGTAGGCCATCTTTGCCACCTCGGCAAAGACGCGCTTACGCATATCGGCAATGTCACAGGTAATGTTTCTCATAGCTCTTCCTCAATATGAAATTATATTACTCGTCGTTTTTCTTGCTTCTCTTTTTTCGGGGTCTTCTGCGTCGCTTAGAGTTCGACGCAGCGCGGCAGATGAGGGTCTCCCCCTGTTGGATGTGGGTGTATTGCCGCACCGTTTCCTCGCTTAAAGGCGGGACGGTGACGCGACCCCACCATGTGCCGTCCTCCATCTCCGCCATGGTGAGGCGGGTGAGGAAATAGCCGTGCTCCGAGCAGCGGAAGGGGGCGTAGTACACCTGCTGACCGGGCTTACACTTGGGGTCGTAGCTCCAGCGGGAGATGCCCACCGCCTCGCCGCAGATGGGGCAGCAGGGCTTGCGGGCCGTCCTGTCGGATGCACCTGCCACAGGGTCGACAAAGGGGCCGATGCGGCGGCGGGGCTGCTTGGGATAGGTGAGATCGGAAAAGGTGATGTTGCGGCGGCCGCGCTTCACCTTCACAGGCTTCCACGCCAAATCCTCCGGCAGCAAGCACTGACACACCAAGGCCGTATACATGGCATCGTGGAGGGCATCGTGGTAGCAGAAGATGTCGGGGATGCCGTGATAGTCCACAGCCCGCCACAATGCGATCTGCTGCCCGTCAGCCCCTACGGCGTGGCAATAGGCACGCTGCAGGTCGTGGAACACGGGCATCTCAAAGGAGGGCAGGCGGTAATATTTACAGTTTTGGTCGATGGCGCGGCGGTCATCCCCGCCCCATGAACCAAACTCCGTCTCGTCGCCGCACCAAGCCCGAAAGGCCTTCATAGCACGGGGGAAGGTGGTGCCCAGCTCCCGATAATCGTCCAGCTGAGGCAGCTTTCGCGCGCCGATGTCCATTTTGGCGTGGATGACAGGTTTTATATAGGAGTTAAAGGTATCTACGATAGGGCCGCCCAAGTGGTCGATTTTCACTGCACCGATGTGCAAAATCTCCTCAATGGGCTTTTTATCGTAGCCTCGATTCCATTCAAGATCCAGAATGATCATGGATTTCTCTCTTTCTTCTTGTTTGCTCGACTTTCCTTTTTACAGCACCATCAGCACAGCGCCCAGAGCCATCAGCACACAACCGATGGCGGACTTGACGGTGAACTTCTCATGGAGGAAGATGACCGACAGCACAAGGGTAATGACCACACTGAGCTTATCAATGGCCACCACCTTGGAGGCATGGCCCATCTGCAAGGCGCGATAGTAACACAGCCACGAAGCGCCCGTGGCAAGGCCCGAGAGAATGAGGAACAGCCAGCTTTTCCTGCTGATGTCCACAACGCCCCCCTGGGTGTTGGTCAGAAACACCATACCCCAGGCCATGGCCACCACCACTACCGTACGGATGGCAGTGGCTAAATTGGAATTGACCCCATCAATGCCCAGCTTGGCGAGGATGGAGGTAAAGGCCGCAAACACGGCAGAGAGAACGGCAAATACAACCCACATATCTTTTTATCTCCCTGTACGGAAAGTCCTACCCGATTATACCCTATTATCGGATACATTTCAACAGCGAGAAAATTTCGTTTTTTCCCACGGACCAACCTGTTGGTTAGCTCTTGACAGGGGAAAATATTTTGGTAGAATATTAGGGATAGAGAGATACAGATGAGAGGAGAAGCGTGGTATGGAGTATGTGATGAAGAATGTCACGGTGGTGACGGGCGATGCGGTTCATACCGGTGATGTCGTTGTGCGTCATGGTCGTGTTGTTTCCATGGGCGGCAGTGTTTGTGCCGACAATGCCCGCGTTTTCGATTTTCAGAATAAAGCAGTGTTATTACCCGGTTTCGTAGATGTGCATGTGCATCTGCGTGAGCCGGGCTTTTCTTATAAAGAGACGGTGGAGACAGGTACGGCCTCTGCTGCCCGCGGCGGCTACACTACCGTGTGCGCCATGCCCAACCTCAATCCCGTCCCCGACAGCCTCGATAATCTCAAAGTACAGCTTTCCCGCATTGCCGAGGGCGCATCCATCGACGTGCTGCCCTACGGCGCAATTACCGTGGGAGAAAAGGGCGAGGTCTTAGCCGACATGGAGGCCATGGCGGAGTATGTTGCCGCCTTCTCCGATGATGGCCGCGGCGTACAGAGTGAGGACATGATGCGCAAAGCCATGATGAAGGCCAAGTCCTTAGGCAAAATCATCGCCGCACACTGCGAGGACAATGACCTGCTCTTTGGCGGCTATATCCACGACGGCGTGTATGCCAAGGCACACGGACATCGCGGCATCTGCTCGGAAAGCGAGTGGGGACAGATCAAGCGCGACCTGAAGCTGGTGGAAGAGATTGGCTGTGCCTACCATGTGTGCCACATCTCCACCAAGGAGAGCGTGCAGCTCATTCGTGAGGCCAAGGCGCGGGGCGTCAACGTCACCTGCGAAACCGCCCCTCACTACCTCATTTTGACGGACGAGGACTTGCAGGAGGATGCACGGTTTAAGATGAATCCCCCTCTCCGCTCCAAGGAGGATAGAGCCGCCCTCATTGAGGGCATTGTGGACGGCACCATCGACATGATCGCCACCGACCATGCACCCCACAGCGCCGAGGAGAAGAGCCGCGGCTTGGAGAAGAGCGCCATGGGCGTGGTGGGTCTTGAGACGGCCTTCGCCGCCATGTACACCCACCTTGTGAAAACGGGCATTATCACCATGGAGCGGTTGGTGGAGCTGATGCACACCGCACCCTGCCGCCGCTTCGGTATCGGCAGCGAATTGAAAGAGGGCGGCATCGCCAACTTTACGGTGTTTGATTTGGAAAAATCTTACATTGTTGACCCCAGTGAGTTTAAGACCATGGGACGGGCAACACCCTTTACGGGCATGGAGCTGTTCGGACGCTGTTTGCTGACCATGAAGGACGGAGCAATCGTATGGCAGGAGGAAGAGAAATGAAACAATCCCTCTTTACCGTGGCGGAAAACCGCCCGCTGGCAAAGGACGTATGGCAGATGACCCTGCGGGGCGACACCTCTGCCATCACTGCCCCCGGTCAGTTCATTAACATCAAGTTGGCGGGACATTTCCTGCGCCGACCCATCTCCGTGTGCGACTGGAATGACGAGAGCGTCACCATCATCTACAAGGTGCTGGGTAAGGGTACAGACGAGATGACCCGTATGACAGAGGGCACGGTGCTGGATATTCTGACGGGTCTCGGCAACGGCTTTGATACGGCGAAATGCGGCGATAAGACCCTGCTCATCGGCGGCGGCGTGGGCGTGCCGCCCATGTACGGCACGGCGAAGCGGCTGCTCTCTGAAGGCAAGCACCCCATTGCGGTGCTGGGCTTTAACAGTAAGTGCGACGTGTTCTACGAGGAGGAGTTCCGCGCCCTCGGCGTGGAGACCCGCGTGGTGACGGTGGATGGCAGCTACGGGCAGAAGGGCTTTGTGTCCGAGGCGCTGGGCGAGGGGTACGATTACTTCTGCGCCTGCGGCCCTGTGGCCATGCTGAAGGCCGTTTCCGATGCCTCCACTTCCGATGGTCTCCTCAGCTTTGAAGAGCGGATGGGCTGCGGCTTCGGCGCTTGCGTGGGCTGCACCTGCAAGACGAAATACGGCAACAAGCGCATCTGCAAGGATGGGCCTGTGCTGACAAAGGAGGAGGTCGTATGGTGAATTTGAAAGTGAACCTTGCGGGCATTGAGATTGACAATCCCGTCATTCCCGCCTCCGGCACTTTTGGCTACGGGCAGGAGTTTGCCCAGCTCTACGACATCAACTGTCTCGGCACGTTCTCCTTTAAGGGCACTACCCGCGACCCCCGTTACGGTAACCCCACCCCCCGCATTGCCGAGTGTCCCAGCGGTATGCTGAACGCCGTGGGCTTGCAGAATCCCGGTGTGGATAAGGTGATCTCCGAGGAATTGCCTGCCCTTAAAAAGATTTTCCATAAGCCCGTCATGGCAAATGTCAGCGGCTTTTCCATTGATGACTACGCCTACACCTGCGAGAAGCTGGATAAGGAAGAGCAGGTGGGTTGGCTGGAGGTGAATATCTCCTGCCCCAACGTACATAACGGCGGTATGTCCTTCGGCGTTGACCCTGTGGCGGCGGCGGAGGTGACGCGGGCGGTGAAGTCCGTGACGAAGAAGCCTGTGTTTATGAAGCTGAGCCCCAACGTGACGGATATTGCCGCCATTGCCGTGAGCTGCGAAGAGGCGGGCGCAGACGGCATCAGCCTTATTAACACTCTGCTGGGTATGCGCATCGACTTAAAGCGCCGCGCACCCATCCTCGCCAACAAGATGGGCGGTATGTCGGGCCCCGCCGTGTTCCCTGTGGCACTTAGAATGGTCTATCAGGTCTATGAGGCGGTGAAGATCCCCATTATCGGCATGGGCGGCGTCAGCTCTGCCGAGGATGTGATCGAGATGATGCTGGCGGGCGCAACCGCCGTGGAGATCGGCGCGGGCAATCTCACCGAGCCCTATCTCTGCCGCGATGTGATCGCGGCACTGCCCGCAGTTTGTGAAAAGTACGGAATTGACAATTTGGAATCTATCATAGGAGGCGCACACCATGGGTAAAGATGTGATCATTGCACTGGATTTTGACAGCCGCGAGAAAACGCTTAAGTTCCTCGATCTGTTCACCGAGGAGAAGCCCTTCGTGAAGATCGGCATGGAGCTTTATTACGCAGAGGGCCCTGCCATCGTGAAGGAGATCAAGGCAAGAGGCCATAAGATCTTCCTCGACCTGAAGCTCCACGATATTCCCAACACGGTGAAGAAGGCTATGGCAGTGCTGTCGGGGCTCGATGTGGACATGACCAACCTCCACGCCGCAGGCACGAAGGCTATGATGGAGGCCGCTTTGGAGGGTTTGACCCGCGCAGACGGCACTCGTCCCCTGCTGATCGCCGTCACCCAGCTGACCTCCACCACCGAGGAGCGGATGAAGGCCGATTTGCTCATTGATCGCAACCTTGACGATGTGGTGATGCACTACGGTAAGTGCGCCGCCGAGGCAGGTCTCGATGGCGTGGTCTGCTCCCCCTTGGAGAGCGGCAAGGTACATGAGGTGTGCGGCGAGAAGTTCCTGACCGTGACCCCCGGTGTCCGCTTCGCCGACGGCGATGTGGGCGATCAGGCCCGCGTCACCACCCCTGCTAAGGCCAAGGAGATCGGCTCTGACTACATCGTAGTGGGCCGCCCCATTACACAGGCTGACGATCCCGTGGCGGCCTATCGCCGCTGCGTGGCAGAATTTGTTGGATAAGGAGAGAAGAGATGGAAAAGATCAAAATTCAGATCGCCAAGGATCTGCTGAAAATTAAGGCCGTGTTCTTCCGCCCCGAAGAGCCCTTCACTTGGGCAAGCGGCATTAAGAGCCCCGTGTACTGCGATAACCGCCTGACCCTCACCGCACCCGAGGTGCGCAACGATGTGGAGAACGGTCTTGCCGAGGTGGTGCGCCGCTTCTATCCCGAGGCAGAAGTCCTGATGGGCACCTCTACCGCAGGTATTGCCCACGCCGCTATTGTGGGTCACATTATGGGGCTGCCCATGGGCTATGTCCGCAGCGGCAGCAAGGATCACGGCCGTCAGAACCGCATTGAGGGTCGCCTCGAGGCGGGTCAGAAGGTGGTCGTTATCGAGGATCTCATCTCCACGGGCGGCAGCTGCATCGACGTGGTGGAGGCACTCCGCGAGGCGGGTGCTGAGGTGCTGGGCGTTGCCAGCATCTTCACCTACGGTATGCAGAAGGGTCTTGACCGCATGGCGGCAGCCAACGTGAAGAACATCAGTTTGACCGACTTCGATACCATCGCACAGGTGGCAGCGGAGGAGAACTATATTAAGGCCGAGGATATTGACCGCCTGCTGAAGTTCCGTGCCAATCCCTCGGACGAGAGCTGGATCAAGTGAGGAGCAAGAAAATGAGAAGTTTGATCGACATTATGCAGCTGACCACCGCCGAGATCGACGAGCTGGTAGCACTGGGCAGCGATATTATCGCCAATCCCGAGAAGTACGCACATAAGTGCGACGGCAAGATCCTTGCCACCCTGTTCTTTGAGCCTTCCACCCGTACCCGCCTTAGCTTCGAGTCCGCAATGCTGTCTCTCGGCGGTAAGGTGCTGGGCTTCTCCGAGGCAAGCTCCTCTTCCGCCGCCAAGGGCGAGAGCGTTGCCGACACCATCCGTACCGTGGGCTGCTACGCTGACATTATCGCCATGCGCCATCCCAAGGAGGGTGCTCCGCTGGTGGCATCCATGAACACCTCTGTCCCCGTCATCAACGCAGGTGACGGCGGTCATAACCACCCCACCCAGACCTTGACTGACCTTCTCACCATCCACCACGAGAAGGGTCACTTCGATAACCTCACCGTGGGTCTGTGCGGCGACTTGAAGTTCGGTCGTACCGTTCACTCCCTCATCGCCGCCATGTCCCGCTACACGGGCACGAAATTCGTCCTCATCTCCCCCGAGGAGCTGAAGGTGCCCAGCTATGTGAAGGAGACCTACATCAAGAAGAACAACATCCCCTACGAGCAGGTCACGGATCTGGAGGAGGCCATGCCCAAGCTGGACATCCTCTACATGACCCGCGTACAGCGTGAGCGCTTCTTCAACGAGGAGGATTACCTCCGCTTGAAGGACAGCTACATCCTCACCCCCGACAAGCTCAAGACCGCCAAGAAGGATCTGACCATCCTCCATCCCCTGCCCCGTGTCAATGAGATCTCCGTGGCAGTGGACGATGATCCCCGCGCCGCCTACTTCCGTCAGGTGCGCTATGGTCGCTTCATCCGCATGGCGCTGATCCTGACGCTGCTGGGTCTGAACTAACGAGGGAGGTAACTTGACTTATGACCATTGATTCTATCCGTAATGGTATCGTGATCGACCATATCACCGCAGGTAAGGCCATGCAGCTGTATCAGATCTTGAAGCTGGACAAGGTGGATGCCTCTGTGGCACTGCTGAACAACGTCTCCAGCGGCAAGCTGGGCCGCAAGGACATCATTAAGATCGACACCCTGCTGGAGCTGGATTGGGACTTGATCGGCTATGTCGATCCCAGCATCACCGTCAACATCATTAAGGACGGCGTCCGCGTGGAGAAGCGTCAGCTGAAGCTGCCCGAGGTCATTCGCGGCGTGGTGAAGTGCAAGAACCCCCGCTGCATCACCTCTGTGGAGCAGGAGCTGCCCCAGATCTTCGATCTGACGGACGCTGCCAAGCACGTGTATCGCTGCCGCTACTGCGAGACCAAGGCTGAGATGTAAAAGCAACAAAAACCACCCTTTGGGGTGGTTTTTGTTGAGGTGATAAGTAATAGTGAATAAGTAATAAGTGTGGTGTCCGCCTTGAGGCGGACAATTAAAATAATCCGCGAAGCGGATACCTCACTTTTTCACTCTTCACTCTTACTTCTAACTTAAAAAAAGAGCCCTCTCGGGCTCTTTTTTTATCGCTCTCCGCTGCCGCCGCAGGAGGAGCAGCTCTTCGTGCCGTGACCACGGCAGGAGTAGCAGTCGTCCTCGCCATCGCCGCCGCAGGAGAAGCAGCGCACACGCTCCGTACTGCTGCTGGAACCGTAGCCGCTATAGTTGGGGGTGGAGACGTATTCCTCGGTGTAGCCACGTCCGCTGCAGGAGATGCAGTCCTTTTCTCCGCTGCCGCCGCAGCTGCTGCAGTCCACTTCCCCGTCACCGCCGCAGACGGCGCAGCGGCGGGGTCGTCTGTCATCATCGTCATCGCCCTCGTAGCCGCCACCGCCATCGGAGGAGTACTGGGGCTCGCTGCCGCCGTAAACGGTGCTGCGGTCATCGGTTTCCACCCAAGCAAGGCCATCGGCGAATCTGATGGCATATCCGGTCTTTTTTGCAACGAAAAGCAGATCGATATCGTGGACGCCGTTGACATCGGTAGATTTGGAGGTAAAGCCCACGATGGGCTCCGTGCCGGTATAGTCGAAAAAGTAGACCATCGCGCCGTCAAAGTAGTCACCACTCCCTTCCCTGTAAGGGGCGCTGTCCCGCAGGGAGAAATGGTAACGCTCCGTCAGTAAGTCCACATATTCCTGCACAAAAGTATCATCCCGCTTCAAATCGTAAAACACTTCTGTAGATCCGTCCCGATCTTTATCTCCCTCGGGCTCCAGTTGATAGTTAGCGAAGCTCTGGATGCTGGGGACGATGTAGTCGGCATCGGCTGGGATGATGGGGTCGGCAAAAATGACGCTGCGCTCATCGGTGTCCGTCCACACAAGACCGTCGGCAAAGTGGATGGCAAAGCCGGTCTTTTTTGCGACGATTTGGAGTTCAACATCGTGAATCTCGCCCAGAGTGGAGTCGTTGTCGGAGAAACCCACAATAGGCGCAGTACCGGTATAGTCGAGATAGTAGACCTGCGCGCCGTCAAGGTACTTGTCTACTCCCTCTCTATAAGGAGCGCTGGAGCGCAGGGAGAAATGGTAATGCTCCGTCAGCAGGTCGATGTATTCCTGTGTGAAAGCATCGTCCCGCTTCACGTCGAAAAATACCGTTGTATAGCCGTCCCTGTCCTTATCCCCCTCGGGCTCCAGCTTGTAGTTGGCAAAGCTCCAAATGCTGGGGAGGGTGACATCGTCCTCCGCCAAGACAGGCGCAGGGGGCTCTTCGCTGTCAGAGGCATCTGCGCTCGTGGATTCCCCGCCGCAGCCGGAGAGCAGCAGCGCCAAGACGAGGAGAAGAGCTAAAAAACGACTTCGCTTCATAGAATACCCTCACTTTCGTGATCGTTTGTTCACTGTTTCATTATATCGCTTGCGGGCGGGTTTTGCAATCTCTTTGGACGAGAATGGTTACACGGGCGGACAGGGGCGTCCGCCCTTACGAATTCTATTGAGGCTTGTGGTAAAACATATAATTGTTACTTGTTAATTGTTACCTGTTAATTAAAAAAGAGCCCTCTCGGGCTCTTTTTTATTTTGCCAGTGCAATACGCAACGCTTGTGCCAGCTGATCGGGGCAGGAAGTGGGCTTGCCGCCGCAGGAGATACCCTCCATGCGGGCAATAGCCTCCTCGGCCTTCATGCCCTGCACCAGACGGGAGATACCCTGCAAATTGCCGTTGCAGCCGCCGTCGATGCGGACGTTCTCGATGACGCCGCTGTCAGAAAGCTCCACCACCATACGGCGGGAGCAAACGCCGCGAGGCGTATAGGTGTACGTCATAAACTTTCTCCTTAGAAATAATAGCTCTGGGGTGCATCCCCCACCACATCAAGGCAGATGACCTTGCGCTTTTGCTGCAAGGCGTAGGCCACGGTGTAGCCCGTGCCGCCGCCGTCGCCATCGTAGACCGCCAACAGCACAGAGGCGTTATCCACCATGTGGCGGTTGCGCCGCTGCATACAGCCGGAGGTATAGCGAGGGGCGAGGACGGTGCGCTTGTCGCACATGCTCAAAATCCGCTCGTAGCGCTCCTTTTGCTCCTCGCTCCAGCGGTCAGATTGCCCCTCGTGGGGGATGACCGCCTCCAGCGTGACGCCCACGGCGAGACAGCGCAGGGCGAGGATGGTCTCGGCGAAGTAGAGGTCGCAGCCCTGTGCCATGCCGCAGAGGAAGTGGCGGCAGCCCATGTCGTAAATCTCCTGTGCCGCCTTCCACATCCGCTCTTTCAGCGCCTGGCAGCGCTGGTCATCTTCATAATGTCCCCACGGCAGCTTCTCGGGACGGTGTCCCGTGAAGGCGCAGGTGCGTTCCGGTGTGTAGATCATAGGCCGTTAATGGATGAAGTCGCCCCAGCCGCCGGGTGCGTCGTCATTGCCGGTATAGCCGCCGTCGCCGGTGGTATTGTCACCGCCGGTGGTATCGCCGCCGTTGTCGGGCTCAGTGCCGCTGTCGGGGGTGGTCGGCGTGCCGGGAATCCAAATGGGGTTGCCCCACTCGTCCACATCGTAGTAGCCGCCCTCGTCCTCACCGAAGCCCGTGCCGGGCCAGAACATACCGTCAATAGGTGTGCCGATAGGCTCGCCCCAAGAGACATACTGGCTGTCCTCCGCCACCACATCGGGGAAGTTGACGAAGTAATTACGGCTGTAGTTGAGCATATGGCCGCCGGTGTGCATGGTACACAGCTCCTGGGGCTGATTGTCCACCGCCACCCACTCGGTGCGGGCGCGGCTGCCGCGGGGATCGGCCTCGCAGAGGGTAGTGGCCAGCATACCGCTGTCGGAACAGACGGTGACCTGCACAAGGTCGGGACAGGAGAAGAACTTCTCATTGGGGAGATCGGCGTGGATCTCCTCCATGACCTTCTTCCACAGGGCAACGGCGGGGTTCACGCCGCCGGAGCTGATCTTGGCGTTGGACTCGTAGCCCACCCAGCAAGCACCCACATAATAGGGGGTGTAGCCCACGAAGTAGCGGTCGCGGAGATCGTTGGTAGAACCGGTCTTGCCGGCGATGGTCATGCCGGAGAAATACGCACCGCTGCCTGTACCGCCGCTGACCACATCGGTGAGGATGCTGTTCATCATGGCGGCGGTGGAGCTCTTCATAGCGGCGTGGGAATCAATCTCATTTTCCAACACCACATTACCGTTGGTATCCTCCACGCGGATGAAGGTGCGGGGGGTGGTGTAGATGCCCTCGTTGGCAAAGGCACAGTAGGCCGCCGCCATCTCCTCGGTGGTGACGCCGTTGGTATAGCCGCCCAGCGCCATAGCGCCCAGTGCGGTGGCGTCATCCTGAGTCAGCGTGGTGAAGCCAAGATTGGAGGTCATAAAGTCGTAGGACTCCCACACGCCAAGCTGGTTACACACGCTGACGGCGCAGGTGTTCATAGAGCGCACCAGCGCCTTGCGAACGGTGGAAAGGCCCTTGAAGCCGGAATAGTCGTTCTTGGGCCAAGGCGTACCCTCCTTCAGAGGATCGTCGGGATCCACCTCGTCATCCTCTCCCGTATAGAGAAGCCACAGGGGGAAGTCATCCACGGTGGAAGCGCCGTTGATAACGCCGGCGTCCAGCGCGGGGGCGTAGACGGAAATGGGCTTGGTTGCCGAGCCGCAGGGACGGTAGGTGGTGGCCCAGTTGAGGCCGCGGTCGTAGATCTTGGGGCCAACGCCGCCCACCATGGCCACTACATAGCCGGTGTAGGGATCCATGATGGTCATGGCGCCCTGAAGCTGCTCTTTACTGCCGTCGGTCTTGGTGATGGTATAGGGGGTGTTGTTCACATCCTCGTAGACCTTCTCGGCGATCTGCTGATAGTCGTAATTCTGGGTGGTATAGATCTTATAGCCGCTGCCATAGACCTTGTTGATGGCGGTGGTATAATCGTAGCCATACTCGTCCATGAGCGCCTGTGCCACATCCTCGATGACGGCGTCGGTAAAGTAGGAGTTTCGCGCCGTGTAGGAGGTGGTGACAGCGGGCTTGGCTTCTTCTGCCAACTCCTCGGTGTCCACGATGGCCTCACCGTAGTAGTTGCCCGTGTTGGAGTAACCGTTGGTATAGATAACCTCCTCGGCTACGGCGGCATCATATTCCGCCTGAGAGATCATCTCCTGATCCAGCATGGCGCCCAGCACCAGCATCTGACGCTTACGGTTCTGCTCGCGGCTCCACTCGCCCTCGAAGGGGCCGAACTGGGAGGGGTTATTGGTGATGGAGATCAAGCTGGCGCACTGAGCGAGGCTCAGCTCATTGACATGGACGCCGAAGTAGCGCAGAGACGCCGTCTCCACACCGTAGCACTCCTGTCCCATAAAAATCTCGTTGAGATAGGCCTCTAAGATCTCGTCCTTTTCATACCGTTTTTCCATCTCCAAGGCACGGTAAATTTCCGTCACCTTACGCAAGACCGTGTCCTGATTGTCGCCGGTGACATTCTTCACCGTCTGCTGGGTGATGGTAGAACCGCCCTGAATGGACTTGCCCGTCAGGGTATAGACGATGGCGCGGATGGTGGACTTGATATCCACGCCGGGATGGCGCTCGAAGCGCTTGTCCTCGATGGCGATGGCGGCCTTCTTCAAATCGTCGGGGATCTGGTCAAGGCTCACCCAAATGCGGTCCTCGCCGTCCATGAAGAGGGTCTGGTACATGACCCACTCCTCTGTCTCCGTGTCCTGATAGTACAGCTCCGTGGATACCGCCGTTTCGAACTCGTCGATATACACCTCGGCCCTACCCTTCAGGGAGGAGTTGATCCACGCCATGAAGATGACGGCAAAGATCAGCACCGTGCACACCGCCGTCAGCACCAGTGTGCCGATGGCGAACTTCCACGGGGTCTTTTTCTTCTTCCGCTTTACAACAGGCTGTGCTTCCTCGGGGGAAACCGTTCTGCTCTTGTGAGCGGGAGAATAGGTTTTTGTATATTTGGCGCTCTGTCGGCGGCGGGAAGGAGTCTTTTCGCTTCTCTCGCCTCTGCTATTTCTACGGTCGTTTTCACGCATAGACACAAAGCACCTCCTTTTCTCATATGATATCGTGTAATGCACATAGTATGCCATGTTACTATCATAGTATTGTACCACATCTGTCAACTGATGAAAAGCACAAGTTTGCCGAATTTCTCAACAAATCTTCCGCAATTTTCCCGCGAAGTGACAGATTTTTGTCATTTTTGCCACAGATAAGGGATTTTTTCAAGGGATGAAAGGCGCGGGGCTTGCTTTTTTGGGGAAGGCAGGGTACAATAGCTCTATCAACTAAGGAGGCAAGGAATATGAGCGAAGATTTCGGCGCAAATTTTATTACTCTCACCGATGACGAGGGCAACGAGTTTGTTTTGGAATATGTGGACGCACTGGAAAAAGACGGCGTGACCTACATGGCCTTCTTCCCCGCTGTGGAGGACGAGGCCGATGAGGAGAGCGAGGATTACGGTCTGGTGATCCTCAAGTCCGTGGTGGAGAACGGCGAGGAGCTGTTGGCTACCGTTGACGATGAAGCGGAACTGGACGCCGTATATGAACTGTTTATGGAACAGATTCTCGCTGACGAGGAATAATTTTCCTAAAAATATCCCATTTTCCTCTTTTATTTTTAGAAATACTGTGGTAAAATAGCCACAGAGCACAGGAGATGTGCTCCTAACAAATGAATGTATTTGGGTCTTTTTTATCCTCACATCCGGTTATAGGGGATGTCGGATCAGTATGTGGTTTGCAGGCCTCCCGACTGCCGTTTGCGGTTGGATGTTGGAAGCAGTAAAGCAAGCTGGAGACAACCCACCTGCTTTTATAGGTGCAGGTTATAACTTGGCCCGATGCAAAATGAACGGCGACTTCGTAAGGGGTCGCCGTTCTCATTTTGTTCGAAGAACAAAATGAGAACGCGCTATGCGCGTTACCACTTCCCCAAATGTGAACAATTTTCCTTATACAAACAAAACTCTTGCACTATTCCTATTTCTGCGTTATAATAACTTGGTATGTTATCAATACGGGCTTTGCCCATCTATATTTTGAGAGGACTGAAAACAAATGAGTGCATCCAGAGAAAAGAAAAATCGTCAGGAGCTGGCTGCTCAGGGCTATGTGGATCCCAAGAAGATCCGCGAGGCTGAGGAGAAGGCTGCTGCGAAGAAATCCAAGATCATTTACGGCATCATCGCCGCCGTGTTCGTCATCGTGGCTGTGGCCTCCTGGGTCATCAGCTCCGGCGTGCTGGAGCGTAACGCCAAGGCCATCTCCATCGACGGCGAGGAGTTCACCGCCGCTGAGATGAGCTACTACTACAACGCCGCTTACAACAATGTTGCCAACTCCCAGTATGGCTCCTATATGGGTCTGAACACCTCTGCCCCCCTGGATTCCCAGGTGGTGAACGAGACTGCCAAGATGTTCCTGGGTCTGGAGACCGAGGAGGAGATGACCTGGCACGAGTACTTCCTCGACGCTGCCAAGGACAACATGGTGCAGATCGGCCGTCTGTATGACGCCGCCATCGACGCCGGCGAGGATCCCAACGATGCCCACGTCATCGAGGAGATCGACGCCACCGTGGAGCTGATCGGTCAGTACGCCTCCCAGAGCGGTATGTCCACCAAGGAGTATCTCCGCGCTGTGTATGGCAAGAACATGACCGTGGATCTGTTCCGTCAGATCGTTTCCAAGATCCATGTTGCCAGCCACTTTGAGAGCGAGTACGTGGCCTCCCTCACCTATGATGAGGCCGCTATGGAAAAGTATTACAGCGAGCATAAGTCCGACTTCGATGTTGCTGCTTACGAGTCCCTCCACTTCGGCGGTACGCCCGAGGTGAAGGAGGATGCCGAGGGCAACACCATCGAGGCCACCGACGCTGAGAAGGCCGCAGCCAAGGAAGCTGCCGCCGCTGACGCTGCCGCCGCTCTCGAGCGCGTGCAGGCAGGCGAGAAGCTGGAAGATGTTGCCAAGGATTATGAAAGCGCCAGCTACACCAACACCGAGTCCGGCACCAACACCGGCAGCGACACCATGAACTGGGTCTTTGACGCTGCCCGTGTGGACGGCGATGCCACCGTGATCAGCGGTGATCCCGCCGCTACCGTGGTGGTGTTCCACAATGTGGGCCGCCAGGAGTACAACACCATCGACGTGCGCCACATTCTGGTGCAGGTGAATACCACCGGTCTCGATACCGAGGCGGAGACCTATGAGGCCGACAAGCAGGCCCTGTGGGATGAGGCTAAGGCCGAGGCTGAGCAGATCCTTGCCGACTGGAAGGCCGGCGAGGCTACCGAGGAGTCCTTCGGTGAGATGGCTGCCGAGCTCAGCGATGACGGCGCCGACCACGGCCTGTACGAGAACGTGTACAAGGGCCAGATGGTGGAGGCTTTCGAGGATTGGTGCTTCGACAGCGCACGCGCTGTGGGTGACACCGGCATCGTGGAGACCCCCTATGGCTACCATGTTATGTACTTTGTGGGTCAGAACGCTCCCTACTGGCAGACGCTGGTGGAGAACGCCATGGTAAATGAAGATTATGCTGCCTGGATCGACGGTCTGACCGCCGATGCCGAGGTGGTGGAGCTCAGCGGCATCAAGCACGTGGGCTAATTGACACGATACGAGAGCCGACTGATGTCGGCTCTCGTTTGTTCTTTTTGAAAAAAGCACAGCTTTTTCGGCAAACTATTTCTCTACCCATCAACTTTGTAGGGCGGGGTGCCCACACCCCGCCGTCAACCCAAGGAACGGTTCAATAGACGCGGCGGCCTGAGGGCAGGCCGCCCTACGAAATCACAAGAAACTTTTCCGAGAAGACGCAAAAGAAAAGAGGTGTAAGCGCAGATGGTAAATCCTGCTTTTTCCCGCACGGAGTCTATGCTGGGTCGTGAGGCCATGGAAACACTTGCCCGCAGCCATGTGGCGGTGTTCGGGCTCGGCGGCGTGGGCAGCTGGGCAGCGGAGGCGCTGTGCCGCGCAGGTGTGGGGACACTGACCCTCATCGACAGCGACACGGTCTCCGAGACCAACCGTAACCGCCAGCTGTACGCCCTGCGCTCCACCGTGGGACTTGCCAAGGCTGAAGTTGCCGCCGCACGCTGCCGCGATATTAATGAAGACATTACCGTCTACCCCATGGTGGGCACTTACGATGCCCAGCACCGTGAGGACTTCTTTGGGGAGAAGTACGACTACATTGTGGACTGCATCGACCTGGTCAGCTGCAAGCTGGACTTGATTGAGCAGGCCAAGTTGCGGAACATCCCCATTCTCACCGCCCTCGGCACGGGGAACAAGCGGGATGCTTCTCAGTTCACCGTGACGGATATTGCCAAGACTTACGGCTGCCCCCTCGCCCGCGTTATGCGCAAGGAGCTGCGGGGGCGGGACATCCACCACTTGAAGGTGGTGTTTAGTCCCGAAGAGCCCGCCGAAACGGTGCAGACGGAAGCGCCACCCCCCGGTCGCCGCAGCGTACCGGGCAGCTTATCGTGGGTGCCTGCCGCCGCAGGGCTTTTGATGGCCCAGACGGTGGTGGAGGACTTACTTGCCGAAGGAGGGAAGGATACATGATCTTATTGGGTTCTGCCGTCAACGGCATCGCCATCGTCATCGGTGGCCTTGTTGGTCTGTTCGCGGGAAAGCTGCTGCCCGAGCGGATTCGCACGGCGCTGGTGCCCACCATGTCTTTGGTGACCATCGGTATCGCCGTGCCGGGGATGATGAAAACGGAAAACCTCCTCATTCCCATTCTCTCCATGGTCATCGGCACCTTTATCGGCGAGCTCATCGACATTGACGGGGCGCTGCAAAAGCTCAGCAATGCGCTCCAGAGTAAATTTAAGGGCAGCAGCGTTGCCGAGGGCTTTTTCACCTGTTCACTGGTGTTCGCCGTGGGTGCCGTGGCGGTGATGGGGGCTCTCGACAGCGGCCTAAAGGGGGATCACAGCCTCCTCTACGCCAAGGCGCTGATGGACGGCACGGCTGCCATCGCCTTCGCCGCGGCACTGGGGCTAGGGGTGGTGTTCTCCTCCGTGACGGTGTTCGTGGTGGAGGGCGGCATTGCCTTGCTGGCGGGACTGGTGGCGGATCTCCTCTCCACCGCCGTCATTAACGAGATCTCCTTCGTGGGGTCGCTGCTGATCGTGGGCATCTCCCTCAACATGATGGGGGCGACGAAGCTGCGAATTTTGAACATGGTACCGGCGCTGGTACTGCCTATACTCTTTTGTCAGTTTATGTAAGGAGGCTGCCTTATGACATACGGATTTATCGGAACGGGCAATATGGGCGGGGCTTTGGCCCGCGCCGCCGCCAAAGTGGTGGAGGATCGCCGCGATCTGTGGCTCAGTAATCGCACCCCCGCCAAGGCCGAGGCATTGGCAAAGGAGCTGGGGGCAACGGCTACAGACAACGAAACCATTGCCCGCGAATGTGACTATATTCTCCTTGGGGTGAAGCCTCAGCTTATGGGGGAAACACTCGCGTCTATTGCGCCCCTGCTGAAGGCGCGCACCACCCCCTTCTGCCTCATTTCCATGGCGGCGGGGCTTACCGTGGCGCGTTTGCAGGAAATGGCGGGGGGCGACTATCCCGTCATCCGCATTTTGCCCAACACCGCCGTGGCGGTGGGCGAGGGCGTGACCCTGTGGTGCTGCAGCGAGAACGTGTCCGAGGCACAGAAGGCGGGGTACATGACCCTCTTCTCCGCGGCGGGGCTGCTGGATGAGATCCCCGAGCACCTCATTGACGCCGCCTGCGCTGTGGCGGGCTGCGGCGGGGCATTTGCCTGCCTCTTTATGGAAGCTCTCGCCGACGGCGGCGTGCTGTGCGGCCTGCCCCGCGACAAGGCTCTCCGTTACGCGGCACAAATGCTGCGGGGCACGGCGGCGCTGGCGCTGGAGACGGGGGAACATCCCGCCAAGATGAAGGACGCCATCTGCTCCCCCGGCGGCTCTACCATTGCAGGTGTCCGCGCCTTGGAGGAGCACGGTTTCCGTGGCGCGACACAGGAGGCGGTCATCGCCGCGTACCGCCGCACGGTGGAACTGGGAAAGTGAGGGCTTGAAAATGGAACTGAATGAAAAAGTACTGTCCTCGGAGCGTTTGTTCCAAGGCGTGATTTTAGGTCTGCGCCGGGATACGGTGCAGCTTCCCAACGGCAAGACCGCCTTCCGCGAGGTGGCGGAGCATCCCGGCGGCGTGGCTATCGTGGCGCTGACGGAGGAGGGAGATGTGATGCTGGTGCGCCAGTACCGCTATCCCTTCGGACGGAAGATGCTGGAAATTCCCGCAGGCAAGCGGGAGGTGGGCGAGCCCCCCTTCGTGACGGCACAGCGGGAACTGATGGAAGAGGTAGGCGCTGAGGCGGAGAAGTGGTACGATTTGGGCACTATGCTCCCCTCCCCCGGCTGCTACAACGAGGTGGTGTACATCTACATGGCGGAGGGGCTGCGCTTTTCCGCACCCTGCCCCGATGAGGACGAGTTCTTAGCCATCGAGAAGATGCCTCTTGAGGACTTGGTGGCGCTATGCCTTCGTGGCGAGGTAGCCGACGCCAAGACGGTGGTGGGCGCGCTGAAAGCCCATGCCTTCCTCGCCGCAGGGAAAAAGCCTTGCGCTTTGGACGCAGACGGTGTATGATAGGGGAAAGTCAATAGGAGGACGAAGTATGAGTAATTTGAACAAACGCCAGTGGTTACAGATCATTTTGGTGGTGGTGGCCCTGCTCTTTTGGGTGCTGCGTAAGGCCAATGTGCTCTATATCCCCGGTGTGACGGGTATCACGCTGGGTCTGGCACTGGGCATGGTGGGTGTCAGCTTCATCGCCCAGAAGGATAAGACCAAGAAGTTCGCCGGTGTGCTGGTGCTGGCCTTCGGCCTTTTGAACATTCTGGTGGCCTTTTTCGAGATCGCCGGCATGGTGTAAGAAATTTTCATTTTTTCATCCCGTGTTGCCTATTACGAGGCAACACGGGACTGTTTTTTGCCTCTTTGTAAAAGGAGGTTTTTCTTATGTCACGATTTGAAGGTGTATGTGCCTGCTGCGACCAGTGCGGCGGCGAAATCTACTGCGGGGAGGAGTATTACCGCATCAATGGGGAGAATGTCTGCGAGGACTGCTTTGTGGACTACGCCCGCATCCTGCTGCGCCCCTTCCTGCTGGGAGGTGAGGGGTAAATGGAGGAGAATTGGAACGCCCTTTTGCAGCAGGCGGTACGGGCTCTGAGCCAAGCCTGCGAGGGGCTGGCAGAGACCATCTCCCACGGCGAGGCGGGTGTGAAGGACATCCGCGAGCTGACGGCGGCGCTGAAAGAGCTGAATGCCCTCCACCGCAGCCTCCAAGATGGGGGCGGTCAGGAGGAATCCCCCTTAGTGGAGGTGTCCTTCGACGGGGACGGCGAAGGATGGAGCAGATAAAAAAGGCCGCACAAGCGGCCTTTTTTAAGTTAGAAGTAAGAGTGAAAAGGTAATAAGTGTGGTGTCCGCCTTGAGGCGGACAATTTTAATAATCCGCGCAGCGGATACCGCACTTCTTCACTATTCACTATTACCTATAACTTTTGAAAAGGCTCTAACGAGCCTTTTCAAGGTCGTCAATCCGATGGTTTGCCACTTTCATGCGCTCTTCCAGAACGGCTTCCTGTTCTTCGAGGCGGTAGGTGCGCTCCATGATGTGGTTGTGGACTTCCACTTTCTTCTCCAGCTGCTCCAAGCGGTAGGCGATGAGGGCGATGCTGCGGCGGTGGGCAAAAAATGCGCCTCCCAGCGTGCCCACCAGCGCCAGCGCCGCCACGGCGATGTCGCTCCAAAGTTCCATGTGTCCTCCCCCCTTTCACGATGAATTTCCCTCTTCATAAAGAGGCGCAAAACAGGGGATTGTTGTCTTGGAATGGGCAACAAGGAAAAGAAAAAATCACCCCATGGGGGTGATTTTTTCGTTTAAAAACTCTTCGCCCAAGTGACCAGCGAGCCGTGGTGGGTGTTGTCATCCACCGTCTTGCGCATATACTCCGTCACAGGGCCGTTTTTCGCCATCTTGCCCAAGATGACCGCCTGCAACTCCGCCACCGTCATGTCCTCGTAGGGTTTGGTGAGGTCAAGGGCAGGGGCTTCCGCGGGGACTTCTTCCACGGCGGCTTTCTCTTCCACGATAGGTGCTTCCACCACTTCGGGAAGGATTTCCTCTGCAACAGGAGCGACTTCCTCCACAACGGGCGTAATTTCTGCCATGACGGGCACATCTTCCGCCACAGGCAGAGATGCACCATCCTCGACGCTGACCCACACCTCGCCGCCGTGGGCAGCAAGGTCGCAGGAAAAGCCGCCATCCTTGGCAATGGCCTCACGACCCCACAGTGCCCCGCGATAGACCCCGTTGGGGGCGGCGCAAAAGACGGTGCAGGGGTGGTCGGCGTTATTCACCGCCACCACGGCGTAGCTGCCCGCGCAGGCACGGGAAAAGACGAACTGCTCCGTGGTGAGGTGCTGCTCGCGGTAGTCGCCATAGCTGAGAGCCTTCACCTGCTGGCGCAGGTGTCCCAGCGCTGCCACCACCGCCACGCAGCCGTTCTCCGCCGCCTCACCGACCCAATGGCGATAGTCCATGGCGGGACGGAGGGGCGCGTCGGCCTCTGCGCCGTGACCCTTCTTGCCTGCGATGCCGAACTCCGAGCCATAGTAGATGGACGGGATACCTTGGAGGGTGTAGAGGAGGATATGGACGCCGAGGAAATCACGGTGGTCTTTCAGTTTCGAGGAGATGCGCTCCACATCGTGGTTGTCCACGAAGGTGTAGAGCTTCTTGCAGCCCATGTCGTTGAGCCGCTTCACCGTGTGGGCAATTTCGAAGAAATTGTGGTCGTTGTAGCCCGAATAGAGGGCCTTATGGAGATGGTAGTTGGTGACGGAGTGGAGGGTGTCAGCATTGGCCCAGCGGCTATAGTCCCCGTGGATGACCTCGCCCATGAGCCAGAAGTCGGCCTTCACCTCGTTTGCCGTACGGCGCAACGCCTTCATAAAGTCGAAATCCAGCACATCGGCGGCATCGAGACGGATGCCGTCCACATCGAATTCCTGCACCCAGTAGCGAATCACATCGCAGATGTAGTCGCGGACGGCGGGATTACGCTGATTCAGCTTCACCAGCAGGTCATAGCCGCCCCAGTTTTCGTAGGAAAAGCCGTCGTTGAAGCTGTTGTTGCCGTGGAAATTCACATTGCAGTACCAGTCGCGATAGGGGGAGTTCTCCCGCTTCTCCTTCAAGTCGCGGAAAGCGAAGAAATCGCGGCCCGTGTGGTTAAAGACGCCGTCAAAGATGACCTTCAAGCCCTTGTGGTGGCACTGCTGGACGAAGTGCTTCAGCGTCTCGTTGGTGCCGAGGCGGCTGTCCAGCTTTTTATAGTCGGTGGTCTCGTAGCCGTGGCCTACGGACTCAAAGAGGGGGCCGATGTAGAGGGCGTTGCAGCCGATGGCCTTGATGTGCCCCAGCCACGGCAGGAGGAGATTTAAGCGCTCCACGGGTGCGCCGTAGTCGTTTTGTTTGGGGGCACCCGTCATGCCCAAGGGGTAGATGTGATAGAATACTGCCTCGTCATACCAAGCCATAGGTGTCTCCTTTGTGTTTGAATTGGGGATAGTATACCATAGGGAAAGGCAAAAAGAAAGGGGGGAGAGAAGCTCTCCCCTTCCCCTTTTGCCCCGCCATACTGTTTTTATCATGTTTCCCTGCGCTTTCCCCCAAGGGGACTTCCGTTGGGCGTGCGTAGGGAAACATACTTTGCGCTATGTAAGTGTGCGCGCTTGCGCGTGCGCGGCACAGAGCGGAGAGGGGATGTAAAGGGGAGAGAAGCTCTCCCCTTTATTTTTTCCGTCATTTCTTCCACCCCAAACGCTGTAGATTTTTCTCCAAGTCCCCCAAGAAGAAGGACACGCCGAAGCCCACTACCACCAGTGCAAGGGACAGCACCGACACGCCATTCCACCCCAGCACGCAGTTATCGCTGAGCATATTGGGGATCATGGACAGGAAAATGCCGAAAATCACGGAAAAGGTGGCGGTATACCACCGCTTGAAGAGAAGGCTCATGCCGAAGGAGATGGCTACCGCCCCGATAGCCAATCCCACCACCATAGGCAGGAGGATGCCCCACTCCAAGTTGGCCAGCGCCCCCACATACATCTCGTAAAAGCCGAGGGTGGAGAGGAACACGGCGGGGTCAACACCGGGGATAATCGCCGTCGCCGCCACCGCCACTCCCAGCAGTACCGACTGCAAAAGGGTAGGGTCGGTCACTTGGGGGAAGGCGTTGGGATTCACGGTAAAAAACCAAAAGCCCAGCCCCGCCGCCACGACGATGACGGCGTAATAGACAGGCTTGAAGCCCTCTTTTCGCACCTCGCGCCACACCATGGGCAGCGTGCCGAGAATGAGACCTAAAAAGCAAAAGCGGGTGGGCATCTCAAAGTTCCCCAAGAGGAAATCAATGAGCTTACTAAAAAGAAGGACGCCCAAGAACATACCCGCCACCAGCGGCAGCAGGAAGGTGACATTCTTTTTAAAGCGGGTAAACAGCGTGCCGAGGGCATCGAGGGTCTTTTGATAGAGCCCGAAGATGATGAGCAGCACGCTGCCGCTAAGCCCCGGGGCAACGCCCCCGAGTCCCACAATGATTCCCTTTAAAAAGCGAGACATGGCAACTTACCTCTCAATGTGAATAGGAGCGCGCCTTTAGGGACGCTGTCCCAAATACTGTTTCCGATAGTAAAAATAGGGGAGAAAGACGCACAGCATGGCTCCCAGCCATGAGGCGGGCTCGGCAATAAACAGAGCATCGGCGCCGCGTCCTACGATGGCGGCATCGGCGATCATATAAAACTGCTGCCCGACGTTTGTTAAAATAAGCGGTACGGCAAAGCGAAGAATATGCCTTGCAGGCCCTCCTGTGGTCATATTGATGGTTCGCGTTCCCAAACTTATGTACTCCTAAACTGTGTTTTCCATGATTATACCACGGACAGCAGAAAAAAGACAGGGGGAAATCCCCCTGTCTTGTGCTATTGAAAAAGTTTTATTGAATTAAACCTTACCCCGCTGCTAACATCTTCTCAATAAATATCCCGTACCCGCCGGTGGGGTCGTTCACCAGCACATGGGTCACTGCCCCTACGATCTTGCCGTTTTGCAAAATGGGACTGCCGGACATACCCTGCACGATGCCGCCCGTCTTGGAAAGTAGTGCTTCGTCCTTCACCTGCAGGAGCAGATCCCGTCCCGCTTTGCCGTTTTCATAGACCTTTTTGATCTCTATCGCGTATTCCCGCGTCTCGTCCCCCCACACCGTGGAGAGAATGGTGGCCTCGCCGCAGCGCACCTCATGGGGCGCAGCCACCGCCATAGGTGTGCCGAGGAAAAAGGCGGTGTCCGTCACCGTGCCGAAAATGCCGCTGCTGCTGTTGACGCCCATGGTGGCGATGTCACGCTGCACCGAGAAATCCCCCTTCAGCTCTCCCGGTTCGCCTGCTGCGCCGCGCTTCACCGCCTTGATGGTGGTGGGCATGATAGCGCCGCGCTGGAGCGTCATCAGCTGGGCCGTATCCACATCGGTAATGCCGTGACCCAATGCGCCGTAACTTTGGGTGGCGGGATCGTAGTAAGTCACCGTGCCCACGCCCGCCATGGAGTCGCGGATCCACACGCCTAAGCGCCACACGCCGTCTGCACCCTGTCGAGGGCTGTCGGCAAGGGAGAGAATCCGCTCCCCGCGCTGCACCTCCATGGTCATAACCGCGCCGCCCTTTTCACGGAGGAGGGACTGCACCTCCTCGGTGGAATTGATCTCCTCCCCGTCTAATTTCAGCAGCACATCGCCTTTTTGCAGCACGGTGCTGTCCTCCACTGCCACCACCAGCGCCCCGTCGGCGAAGAGCTTGATACCTACGGCTTTGCCCAGTGGGATCAGGGGGCGCTCTTCCACACCGTAGGTGGGGACAACGAGGGAAAATGCCATGAGCAGGGAAAAGAGAAGGGATAGGAATCGAAATTTGCCTCGTTCATACAAACAGATCACCCCTTTTTGTTGTTGTCATCGATGACGGGGATATTTTTTGCGGCGAGACAAAAGCTATGTCCGTTAAATCCAGCCAAAATTACCATCAGGAGAAATGATGGCAGAAATCATAAAAATTTTCTTTACTTATGAACAACAGTTTGTTATAATTAGCTGTCAAAAAAATGTGTAAACCCTATTTTTATGATACTGAAAGGATGATACTGGAATGAGAACCCTTGGTACTGTGGTACGTGGTATCCGCGCTCCTATTTTCCGTGCCGGCGATGACGCTGTGGCAATGGTGGCTGAGACTGTGCTGAACGCACTGAAGGCCAACGACATCGAGCCCCGCGATAAAGACGTGGTGGCGGTGACGGAGTCTGTGGTGGCTCGCTGCCAGGGCAACTACGCCACTGTGGAGCAGATCGCTGCCGACGTGAAGCGTCGTACCGGCGGCGGCACGGTGGGTCTTACCTTCCCCATCACCAGCCGTAACCGTTTCTCTGTGCCCCTGCGCGGCATCGCCATGGGCTGCAAGAAGGTCGTCGTTATGATGTCCTATCCCTCCGATGAGATGGGCAATGCCTTTTTGACTCTGGAGCAGGTGGAGGAGGCCGGTGTCAATCCCTGGACCGATACCCTCACCGCCGATGAGTTCCGCGCCAAGTTTGGCGACGTGCGCCACACCTTTACCGGTATGGACTACATCTCCTTCTATCAGGAGATCATCGAGTCTGCCGGCGCTGAGGCGGAGATCATCCTTAGTAACCGCGTGCAGGATATCCTCAACTACACCGACACCGTCATCGCCTGCGACATCCACAGCCGTTTCCGCAGCAAGGCTCAGCTGAAGAAGGCCGGTGCAAAGATCGTGCTGGGTCTGGACGACATCCTCTCCGAGAGCGTGGACGGCAGCGGCTACAACCCCGATTACGGTCTGCTGGGCAGCAATAAGGCTGACGAGGGCCGCATCAAGCTCTTCCCCCGCAACTCCATGGACGTGGCCGAGGCACTGGGCAAGGTGCTCAGCGAGGCTACCGGCAAGCAGATCGAGGCCATGATCTATGGCGACGGCTGCTTCAAGGATCCCGTGGGTATGATCTGGGAGATGGCTGACCCCGAGTGCTGCCCCGGCTTCACCGCAGGTCTGGCAGGCACCCCCAATGAGCTGAAGCTGAAGAACATCGCCGATGGCGAGTACAGCGAGCTGAAGGGCGCAGAGCTGAAGGCCGCCGTGGAGGAGAAGATCCGCAACAAGCAGAAGGGTTCTCTGGTGGGCAACATGGCCTCCATGGGCACCACCCCCCGCCGCATCGTGGACCTGCTGGGCTCCCTGTGCGACCTCACCAGCGGCAGCGGTGATAAGGGCACGCCCGTCATCTACATTCAGGGTTACTTCGACAACTTCATCGACGAGTAAAGAAAAAAGACACCCGAAAGGGTGTCTTTTTTAATGAATAGTGAATGATGAATAATTTTTGGCGGGCTTTGCACGCCCGCGAAGAATACCTGTTAATTGTTAATTGTTAATTGTCTGCCCCTGTGCTATACTGCTTTCAAGAACCAACGGAGGTGGAGACCATGACCTTATTCGTAGACGGCTGTATGCGAGAGAATTCCCGCACGCGGGAATTGGCAGAGACGGTACTCAAAAAACTTGGCGGCGAGGTGGTGCGTCTATCCCTCGCCGAAGAGGGGGTCGTGGGCTTGACCCCCGAAACGCTCCAATTGCGGGATAAGTTGCTGGCGGCGGAGGACTATGACCATCCCTTCTTTGCCCTCGCCCGTCAGTTCGCGGCGGCGGACACCATCGTAATCGCCGCGCCCTACTGGGACTTGCTGTTTCCTGCGGCGGTGCGGGCGTATGTGGAGCAAATCACCGTGGGCGGCATCACCTTCCGCTACGATGACCACGGCGTGCCCCAGAGTCTATGCCGCTGCAAGCATCTTGTCTACGTCACCACAGCGGGCGGGCCGATTTTCCGCAACTTCGGCTTTGAGTACATCGAGGCGGTGGCGAAGGGCTTCTTCGGCGTGGAGAAAGTGGAGTGCTTCACCGCCGAGGGGTTAGATATTTACGGCGCAGATGTGGATGGTATTATGGGTGAAGCCAAGAAAAAGATAAAGTAAAATCACGGAGCGCGTAGCGCCTCGGCCCCCTCTGACGAGGGGGCTGGATTTTTGCGAAGCAAAAAGACTGGGGGAGAGAAAACGAACATCTTCCAAGTGTTGTCTCTCCCTCCGTCTGTCCTTCGGACAGCCACCTCCCTCGTCAGAGGGAGGCAAGGGCGGGCGTTGCCCGCCAAAAACTATTGACTGTTACTTGTTAACTGTTACTTGTTACTTGAAAAAAGCACCCTTTCGGGTGCTTTTTTCATGTGTTCTCCTTGCTGATCGGCCTTCTCCGCATAATACGCCGCAGCTGCTTGCCGTTGAAGGGGACGAGGGGATAGAGATATCCCTTCCCTACCACCGTTTTGGTGGAGGCGATGAGGGCGATGGACAGCACTACCCCTATGACAAAGCCCCAAATGTCCAAGAGCCAAATGAGAATCAGCAGCGACATCCGCACCAGTTTGCAGGCGTAGCCCATCTCGTAGCTGTGCTGGGCGTAGCCTGCCACGGCGACAAAGGCCATATAGACCAGCACCTCCGCCACCAGCCACCGCGCCTGCACGGCGAAGTCCCCTAAAATCAGCGCGCCCAGCATGGAGAAAGAGTTGGAGAGGGCGTCGGGTGTGTTCAGCGAGGCCAATTTCAGCACATCGATGATGAATTCCACCAGTAAAAGCTGCAAAATGAGGGGCACGAAATACTCGTCCTCAATGAGCAGAAAGTGGAAATTCTCGTGTAAGCGTGCAGGGTCTTTTACCAATAAATACCATAGCGGCGTGATGAATACGGTGAGAAACAGCACTGTGAGCCGCACGATGCGGAGATACGAGCCGATGAGGGGCGGGAAATAGTAGTCGTTCACTTCTTCTGCGAAGCTAAAGAGGGAGGTGGGCAGCACCATCAGCGAGGCGGAGTTGTCCACCATCAGCAAAATGCCCCCCTCCATAATGGCGGCGGTGGCTACATCGGGGCGCTCTGTGTAGCGGATTTTGGGGAAGGGATTCCACCACTGCTTCGGCACGATGCATTCGGCGACGGACTCCTGCGACATAGCGATAGAACCCACGTCAATGGCGGCTAATTTCCGCCGCAGGATGTCCAGCTGCGCCTCCTCCGCCTCCCCTTTGAGGTACACCAGCGCCACGTCGCAGGCGCTGCGGCCGCCGATTTGGTGGCGCTCCAAGGTCAGTTCGGGGGTGCGGATGCGGCGGCGGAGGAGGGCGGCGTTCTGCATGATGTTCTCGGTGAAGCCGTCGTGGCTGCCACGCAGCACCTTGGAGGTGTCGGGCTCTTTCACGGCGCGGGTGGGGTAGGTCTTGGCCTCCAAGAGGATGCCGCCGTCGTAGCCCTCCACCACGAGAAGGGTCTTGCCCGAAAAGACGGCGGTGAGGATTTTTGCCTCGTCACGCTCCACTACGGCGTCGGCGATGTTGATACTGTGGGCGATGAGGGTCTCGGCGGTGGGGCAGCGGGTGGCGTCGAGGCGCTGCAAGGTGCCCACCAAGCGCTCCACCAGTTCGTCCTTCACGAAGCCCACTACCACCCACAGCCGACCACGGCGCTGCCCTACGGTGATATTGCGACCCAACACATCAAAATTGCGGCCTACACCCAGCAGGGCGTCCAAGCGCTGACAGCTTGCGGTAAAATCTTCCATGTTCCATCCCTCCTATTGGGCATAGTATGGCAGAAAGAGGGAGGAATTATGCGGCGGGGCGGCGCAGCGCAACTTTTACACTCTATTCACTTGACTTTTACACCTTGTTTCCCGCATAATAGATATGTTGAGATCATTATGAAGGGAGGCGGGGCTGTATGGATGAGAGGAAGGCCACCATCGCCAGTAATTTGATACGGCTGCGCCTCGCCGCAGGCATGACACAGGCGGAAGTGGGAGAAAAGCTTAACTACTCCGACAAGACCATCTCCAAATGGGAGCGGGGCGAAGTGACCACCGATGTATTCGTGCTGATGGAGATTGCCGCCCTGTTTGATGTAAGCGTGGACTATCTCTTAATGCCCCACGCGGAAATCGAGCCCATCGTCTACAATAAGCCCAAAGAGCCCCACTACAATACCCGCGCCATTACCGCCATCGCCGTTCTCGGCGTGTGGACGCTGGCCCTTTTGGTGTTCCTCGTGCTGTGGTGGGCGGGCTATGTCATGTGGCTGCTGCCTGTGTTCGCCGTACCTGTGTCCCTCATTGTGCTGCTGGTGCTCCAGTCGGTGTTCCACAAGGGTCACGGCAACCGCTACATCATCGCCGCCATCGCCGTCAGCCTTGTGACGGCACTCTACCTCACCTTTTTGCGGAATAACCCGTGGCAGATCTTCCTGCTGCTGCTCCCCATCTGCGCCATCGTTTTCTTAGCATTTCGCATTAAAAAGCGATGAATTTCATAACTTTTTGAGCCACTCTACGATTGGTAGAGTGGCTTTCTACTGTTGCGGGATAGACTCTCCCCCCTTCGTAGGTTGTCTTTTGGGGCAGTCGCCCTGTATACTAAAAGCAACCAAATAAAGGAGCTTTTTTATGTCTTATGCTTTGACTTGCTGCTCTACCGCCGATTTGACGGCAGAGCATTTTGCCGCCCGCGATATTCAGTATACCTGCTTCCATTTCACCATGGACGGCGTGGTGTACCCCGACGACTTGGGTCAGTCTATGCCCTTCCCTCAGTTCTACGAGGCTATGACCAACGGCGCCGACACCTCCACCTCTCAGGTGAATATCTCCCAGTATTTGGAAATGTTTACCCCCATTTTGGAGAGCGGTCGTGACATTCTCCATGTGTGCCTGTCCTCGGGTCTTTCGGGCAGCTATAACTCCGCATCCTCCGCGGCGCTCATTGTCCGTGAGCAGTTCCCTGAGCGGAAGATCTACATTGTGGACTCTCTGGGCGCATCCTCGGGCTACGGTTTGTTTATGGACTTGCTGGCGGATAAGCGCGACGCAGGCATGAACATCGATGAGCTG
Organism: Oscillospiraceae bacterium; assembly: GCA_017408915.1. Classification (GTDB taxonomy): domain Bacteria; phylum Bacillota; class Clostridia; order Oscillospirales; family Oscillospiraceae; genus Vescimonas. The sequence continues at coordinate 34,491 of JAFQTS010000089.1, forward strand.
TATTCTTGGGCTATGGAGAACCGCTTGAAGATGAACCACTGGTTCTTCTCCACCGATCTGACCTTCTATGTCAAGGGCGGCCGCGTGTCCAAGGCCAGCGGCTTCATTGGCGGCGTGCTGAACATCTGCCCCCTGCTGAACATGGACGAGCGGGGCTGCCTCATTCCCCGCGCCAAGATCCGCGGCAAGAAGAAGGTCATCAACGAGATCGTGGCGCGCATGGAGCAGTACGCCGACGGCGGTCTGGACTACGACGGCAAGTGCTACATCTGCCACTCCCACTGCTACGACGATGCCCGCGCCGTGGCGGACATGATCGAGGCGCGTTTCCCCAACTTAAGCGGCAAGGTGGAGATCTACTATGTGGGCACCACCATCGGCTCCCACACGGGCCCCGGCACGGTGGCACTGTTCTTCATGGGCCGCGACAGAGCGTTGCCTTTGCTGTAAATGAATAGAAAAAAGCACCCGAAAGGGTGCTTTTTTTAGGTTAGAAGTAAGAGTGAAGAGTGAATAAGTTCGGTGTCCGCCTTGAGGCGGACGATTATAATCATCCGCAGAGCGGATACCTTCATTCTTCATCCTTCATTTCAAAATAAAGTACTGCATTCTTCTTCAGCAGCCATGCGCCGTAGCTGACCGCCACCACCGTCACGATGACGCAGGTGACGATGCGCCCCGTGGGGGTGGGGTCGAGGGCGAAGAAGGAGGTGCAGTTAATGAAGGCGTGGGAGAGAATGCAGGGCAGCAAACTCCCCGTCACCATGAAAATGGCGGTGAAGCAAAAGCCCAGCGCCGTTGCCTCCACCAGCTGCAAGGCGGTGGACAAAAGCTCCGCCCCCAGCAGGAGATTTACAATATGCCCCACGCCGAAGGTGACGGAGGAGACGATGACGGCGGCGGTGCGCCCGTCCTTTTCCATGGCGCGGAAGAGGAGACCGCGGAAGATGGCTTCCTCCAAGATGGCCACCCACACCATGCTGATGAGGTACAACGCCGCCTCGTCCCGCACCGTGAGGCCATGCCAAAAATTGACGGTGGACACGGCAATAAGAGGCAAAAACCACGCCCAGCGCCCGCCCTGCACCTTCTGCAAACCGCAGTAGGGGAACAGGCTGTGCTTCCGCAAAAACAGCAGCAGTACGACCGTCAGCACCAAGCCCACAACGGCGGTAATGAGCTTGGGCACGCCCAAGGACTCGGAAATAGTGTCGGCGTTACCGAAGGCAAGGACGTATACGATTATCCAAACAACAGCGAACCACACGGGGTATCTATCGAAAAATTTCTTCATCCTTCTTTCACCTCGCCTCCATCATACCAAAAAACGCCCTATGGCGAAAGAGGAACCATCTATTGCAAATTTACCAAAAATATGTTATGATTTTTGGGAACAAAGTCAATACTGATTTCGTCTATAAGATGGACACAGGCGGTGAAAGGCCGCCGAATCAACAAAACGACATATAAAATTTGGAGGATATGAATTATGAAGAAGTTTACTGCCCTGCTGCTGGCACTGGTGATGGTGCTGGGTCTGTGTGCCTGCGGCGCAAAGAACGATGCCACCACCGACATCGCCGATTCCACCACCCTGCTGAGCAACGTCTTCGCCCAGTACGCTGAGGAGGAGAAGTTCCCCATCGGCGGCGGCAGCGGCGAGAGCATGGTCATGGATGCCCCCGGCGCCATGGACATGGCTGACACCGAGACGCTGGATTTCATGGTGGGTCTGCCTGTTGACAGCGCCGCTATGATTGACGATGCCGCCTCTGCTCTGCACATGATGAACGCCAACACCTTTACCGCCGGCTGCTTCCGCGTCACCGACAGCGCCAATGTGGAGACCGTGGTGAAGGCCCTGCAGGAGAACATTCAGGCTCGTCAGTGGATGTGCGGCATCCCCGAGGGTCTCGTCATCTACACCGTGGGTAACTATGTGGTGTCCGCTTTCGGTAATCAGCAGCTGCTGGATGTGTTCACCGCTCACCTGACCGCCACCTTCGAGGGCGCTACCGAAGTGGTCGCCGAGCCCATCGCCTAATGAAGCGTCTTATCTGTGGGCTTCTCGCCCTTGTGATGGTGCTTTCTCTTGCCGCCTGCGGCAAGAGCCCTGCACCCGATACCACCCCCGATGACACTCCCGCCCCCGATGCTGCTCCCGAGTATTTCGTGGTGGGCGACGGCGTTTACCGCAACGAGAAGGAGCTGGACGAGAAGAGCATCGACCGCGCTATTGGTAAGTTTCAGAAGTTTACCGCGGACTACTGCGGCGAGGCGGAGCGTGTGTTTCTCGCTCTTATTCCCTCGAAAAACGGCTATTTGAACGGTTCCAACGGCCACCTCAACGAGGCGGAGTTTGCCATATTGCAGTCGGTATACGACAAGTGGGAGAGCAACTTCATCGACCTCAGCGTGTGTCTCGACTTGGAGGACTACTACCGCACCGACCCCCACTGGCGGCAGGAGCGTTTGGGCGCTGTCCTTCGTGAGTTGGGCGCGGCGCTGGAGTTCGAGACGGACACTGTTTTAGACGGTGACCATGTGCTGTCGGAGAACTGGACGGAGGAAGTCCTCACCACCGAGTACATCGGCGTGTACGGTGACGAGGTGGACGGCGTTCCCGCCGAGGAAATGACGGTGCTTCGCCATCCCGATATGAATGGCTACATCGTCCGCAACGGTGAGACGGGGGAGGAGATGCCCCTCTACGACACCGAAAAGCTGACGGGGCGTGACCCCTACGAGCTGTTCGTGGGCGGCCCTCTTTCCTTGGTGACCATCGAGAACCCCAACGCGGGGAATGACCGCCACTTGGTGGTGGTGCGGGATTCCTTCGGCTCGGCTCTCCTGCCGTTGCTTGCACAGAGCTACGCCAAAGTCACCGCCGTGGACATCCGCTACATGATGCCCAATCTGGTGGGCAACTTCGTGGATTTCACCGATACCGATGTGCTGTTCCTCTATAGTTCCACTGTTCTCAACAACAGCATTACGTTGAAATAAACATTCTGTTTATTTCAACTAACCACGCTCCGCGTGGGTTAATTAAAATGCGAGAGGGTCATACCCTCCCCTCTCGCGCTCTCCCCATGCAGACTTGAAAGAAGTCCGTTCTGAATCAACAACAGCATTACGTTGAAATAACGACAAAGAAGAGCCCTGCGGGGCTCTTTTTTAATTGACAAGTAACGGTTTGTTCATTGTTCCTCTCCCGCAGGCAGGGCGGGGCGCTCACTCCACAGAGCGCAACGCCTGCCTTTTTATTATTGTTATTGTAGAAAAGAAAATTACTTTGAGTGTAATTTTCTTTTCTACTGTGATTGGTACTGTTATTGGTATACATTGTATTACATTGTATCAAGATAAAGTGAAGGTGGGAAAAAGTGATGGGAATTTCCGTGATGAACAGGGTGTTGGTAACAATTTAGCGGGCGGCAGATTGCCGCGCCCTACAACCGTTGATTGAGGCCCTCCCCAGAACTTGTAGGGGGCGATGCCCACATCGCCCCGTCAACATATGACAGCACCCCGATAGACGCGGCGGCCTGAGGGCAGGCCGCCCTACGAAAGGACAAGGGGTGCTGATTAAAAAATTTCTAAATAAAAACACCCCCCCGTGTTGCCCGTTTCGGGGCAACACGGGGGGAATTTTTACCTATTAGTGAGAGGGTAAGTTTTTCAGCCTTCGTTCCAGCCGAAGATTTTGACGAGGCGGTGGAAGGTGTAATAGTAGGCGCTGGCGGGGAAATCCCGGTAATTGGTGGTGTTGCAGGAGATGAGATAGTCCACGGTGTCGCCCGACTCGTCCTTCACCACGTGGGAGATGACGGTGGTATGGCGGTGGTCGCCGGCAAAGCCCACGATGAGGACGTCGCCTACCTCGCCGGTATAGTAGCCCGCCTCCGTGTCTGCCACAAGGCCGAAGCCCTCGTTATTGCGGCAGTAGTCGTAGAAGTGACCCACGTTGATCCACGACAGGTCAAGGTCGTTCTGCCCGTCCCAGTACCACTCCTCGTCTCCCCGCTCGTCCTCGGGGATGCCGCCGGCAAGGAGGACTTGAGAGCCGAAGTTCATGCAGTTGCCTCCTACATCGTCGTAGGCGTACCAGCGGTCGTTGCGCTTGTCGCAATATTCCATCAGATAGTCGTAGGCGGCGGCGCGGTCATAGGGATGGTCGCAGTCGAGGGTGACGGCGGTCTGCTCCCCACGGGTCAGCTGGCGGCGCTCGATGGAACGGATAATGCGGGCAAACTCGGCATCGTAGTCGCTGTCCTCGCCGCGGGTGTAGCTGAAGTAGGGGTTATCGTCCGCCTCATGGTGGGCCAGTGCTTCACCGCGACTGTCGAAGATAAAGATGTGGGGCAGGTCGTAGAGGACGGAATCGGTGTCGGGGGTGGCGGCGAAGCGCATGGTGGTGGTCTCCACAGCCTCTACGCGGAGGTAGCCGTCCTCGTCCTCCACATCGGTAACAGTCAGCACATAGTCCACAGACTCCATCCGCAGGTCGGTGAGGGCGGCCTGCCGAATGGCGATGAGGGTACGGAGGGCATCGGCGTGGGTATCGGCGTCCTCAGCCTTGGTGAAGAGGGCCGTAAGGTCGGGGGTGGTGAACTCCGCCAAGGGGGTGTACCACGCGTCCATGAAGTCCCTCATAAGGATGGTGTGCATCTCCGTGAGGGGCGCGCCTGCGGGGTCTACGAAGCCGCTGATACGGCTGGTAAAGGGGGCGACCTCGTCGGGGACGGGGTCGGGTACATGGGGGGCGCTGATGACGGGAGGCGGGGGATTATCCACGTCCTCCACGGGCAGGTGGCTCTCGGCCTGCAGTTTGCTCCAGTAGCCGTAGCCAAGAGCGGCGATGATCGCCAGCAGCACGAGGATCACCACGATCCACGGCCAGCGGCGGGGCTTTTTCTCTTGTCGCATGGGTGTTCCTCCTGTAGGGGTCGATGCCCACATCGACCCGCACAACATACGGAAGGGATTCGGTAAACGGCGGGCCGATGTGGGCATCGGCCCCTACGAAATCACAAGGAGTCCGCACTTCCATTATACCAAATAGAGCGCGTTGCAAACCGCAACGCGCCCTATAAAACTGCGTGATTATTTAGCGTACTCCACGACCTTCGTCTCACGGAGCACGTGAACCTTGATCATGCCGGGGTACTCCAGCTCGTTCTCGATGCGGCGGGCAAGCTCGCGGGCCAAGATAATCATCTCGTCCTCGCCCACCTGCTCGGGCTTGACCATGACGCGAACCTCGCGGCCGGCCTGAATGGCAAAGCTCTTCTCCACACCGGGATAGGTGCCGGTGATCTCCTCCAGCTTCTCCAGACGCTTGATGTAGTTCTCCAAGTTCTCGCGGCGTGCGCCGGGACGAGCGGCGGAGACGGCATCGGCTGCCTGCACCAGGCAGGCCACCAGCGTCTTGCACTCCACGTCGCCATGGTGTGCCTGAATGGCGTGGATGATCTCTTCTTTTTCCTTATACTTGCGGGCATACTCCACACCCAGTGCCACATGAGTGCCCTCAAACTCGTGGTCGAGAGCCTTGCCCAAGTCGTGCAGGAGACCTGCGCGCTTGGCGGCGTGGACATCGGCGCCCAGCTCGGCGGCCATCAAGCCGGCGATATGGGACACCTCGATGGAGTGCTGCAGCACGTTCTGACCATAGCTGGTACGGAAATGGAGCTTGCCCAAGAGCTTCTGCAGCTCGCCGTGCAAGCCACGGACACCCGTCTCCAGTACGGCACGCTCACCCTCGGAGCGGATGACGGCATCCACCTCGCGGCGTGCCTTCTCCACCATCTCCTCAATGTGGGTGGGATGGATACGACCGTCGGCAATGAGCTTCTCCAGCGCCACGCGGGCGATCTCGCGGCGGACGGGCTCAAAGCAGGACACGGTAATGGCCTCGGGGGTATCGTCGATAATGAGATCGGCGCCGGTAGCCGTTTCGATGGCGCGGATGTTGCGGCCCTCGCGGCCGATGATGCGGCCCTTCATCTCGTCATTGGGCAGGGGTACCACACTGACGGTGATCTCGGCCACGTGATCGGCGGCGCAGCGCTGGATGGCGGTGGCCACGATCTCGCGGGCACGCTGGTCGGCCTCTTCCTTGGCGCGGGCTTCGATCTCCTTGATCTTCATAGCAGTCTCGTGGGTCACCTCGGACTCCACCTGCTGGATGAGGTAATCCTTGGCCTCCTCGGCGGTAAAGCCGGAGATGCGCTCCAGCATCTCGGTCTGGCTGCGCTTAATAAGGCGGATCTCCTCCTGCTCACGGTCGGCGGCGGCGTGCTTGGCTGCCAGCGCCTCCTCCTTCTTCTCCAGAGCTTCGGTCTTTTTGTCGATGTTCTCTTCTTTCTGCTGCAAACGGCGCTCCTGCTTCTGCAGGTCGGCGCGGCGCTCGCGGACTTCCTTCTCGTATTCGTTGCGGGAGCGCAGGATCTCTTCCTTCGCCTCCACCAGTGCCTCACGCTTCTTGCTCTCGGCATTTTTAATGGCCTCGTTGACAATGCGCAGCGCCTCTGCCTCGGCATCGGCGATCTTGCGCTGGTCAGACTTTGCCTTCTGACGGTGAATGAGAATACAAGCGAGGACGCCCAGAACAAACGCCACGACTGCCGCAATGGCAATCATTACAAAGTCGTTCATGGTTTCCTCCTGTTACAGTGTAACGCTTCAAATTCGGTTGATGTGTATCATAACAGCCGTACGGCTGTCCGTGTGTAGAAAACAACCCGAGAGAGCCCCTACTCTCCCCGATAATAATCCTTATCCATTTTACGCTGATTATGTTGACCTGTCAAGGAAAAAACAATGTCCGGCGTTAAAAAAATTTACAGCACGATGAAGCCTGCCGACACGTAGCCCGCTGTCTCCCCGTAGCCCACACTGTACCACCCGTCGTAGACACCGTACACGGTCACTGTCGCTCCACGGGGGATGGTGGTGACGATGGCGCTGGAAGTATTTGGTTTTGCGCGGAGGTTGAGTGGGTCGCGGAGGGTGTTCACCGTCCCTGTGCGGGGGGTGATGGGGGTGATGAAGGGAAGGCCGAAGTACTCCGTGAGGCTCAGCACCAGATTCTCGGCGATGGGGCGGAGATTATTCTGCACCCACCGGGCATCGGCGGTGTTGTCGTGGTAGCCGATTTCGAGGAGCACCGAGGGGGCTTTCGGCTGACGCACCTCGCCGAGGGCGGTGGTAGGGCGGGTGGTGACGCGGTCGGGCAGGGGGTAGATGGCCTTCAAATTGTCGGCGAAGATGGTGGCGGCGCGGCGGCCGTTTCTCGAGGTGGGGTAATAAAAGGCGATGATGCCCCGCACGCGGCCTTCCGTCACGCCGTCACCCGAGGCGTTGGAGTGGAGGGCGAGGTAGAGGTCGTAGGTGCCGCGGTTGGCTTGGGCGATGGAGCTGGCGGCGGTCATGTCGGGGGTGTTGCGCTGAAAGCGGATGGTGTTGGCGCGGAGATAGGGCTCCATCTCGTCGGCGATGCGGTTCATGAAGTACTCCTCCGAGCCTGCCCCTGTGATGTAGGGGTTGAACTCCTGTGTGGAGGGACTGAGATAGATGATGGGCATAGTGCTGCCTCCTTGATGTAGTGATGGTAAGGCAGTATATGCGTTTTCCTTTGTCTTTGTGACCTTGTTTTTCGGGAATGTTCGTACTTTGTTGTAGGGCGGGGTGCCCACACCCCGCCGCAATTTACAAAAAAATGTCTCGACGGACGCGGCGGCCTGTGGGCAGGCCGCCCTACAAGGTCTCAAGAGATTTACAGTAGAAGGATACCTGTTAATTGTTCCTTGTTACTTGTTAATTAAAAAAGAGCCCCGTAGGGCTCTTTTTAGAATACAAGTTGCACCAGCACCATATATACCGCTGTACCCACGACGATGGAGAGGAACGTGTTCTTCCGCCATAGGTGCAGCGCCGCTACCACCGCCACGGCGATGATTTGCGGCAGGAAATTGCCCATAGCATCGAAGGTGGTACTGCGCAGGCAATACACCACCAGCGTTGCCATCACCGCCATAGGCAGGATGCGGCCTAGGTATTTCACGATTTTCGGCACTTCCCGTCCGCCAAACAGCAAAAACGGCAAGGCACGCTCCAAAAACGTACACACCACGCACACGGCGATAATGGCGATACTATAACCCACAGAAATGGTCATGCCGCCACCTCCTCTTCCACCGTGTACTGCTCAAGACGGGGGCGCAGTAGACACAGCACCGCCACCGTAATGAGGAGGGAGGGCAGGATGAAGTTGGCTGCCCCGAAAAGGAGGATGCACACGATGCCCGACACCACGGCGATGGCGGCAGGCAGCATGGTTTTCGCCTCACGCAGCTGGTCGATGAGAATCACCACGAAAAGGGCCGTGAGGGAAAAGTCGATGCCCGTGGTGTCGAAGGTGATGAGCTGCCCCACCAAGCCGCCCATGAAGGTGAACACCAGCCAATAAAACAGCACGAAACCCGCGCTAAAGAGGTGCGCCCACTTCTCATCCACCCCCTCTTGGGGCTTGTGGGCGCAGTGGAGGGAATAGCTTTCGTCCGACAGGGAGTAAATAAGAAACAGGCGGCTGCCGCTGCCAAAGCTGCGGAAGCGCTCCACAAAGCTGATGCCATAGAAAATATGGCGGGAGTTCAGGAGCAGCGCCAGCAGCGCTACGGTAATAAGGGGCGTGCCGTTGACAAAAAATTCCACCATCAAAAACTGCAGCGAACCTGCCAGCACCGTCAGGGAGGTGAGGGTAGACCACAGGAAATTGTAGCCGATGCTCTCCATCAGCACGCCGTAGGCGAGGCCGAGAGGGAAAAAGCCCAGCATGATGGGGACAGTGCGGCGAAAGGCGTAGAGGAAAGTTTGTTTCATAGGCGTTTCTTCTTTTAGGAGTTACTATACAAAATGTCCTGTGCTACAGGTGCGTAGAAGAGCTTCTCCACCGTGTCAAAGTCACGGGTTTGGGCGAGAATCCACATGAGCTTGGCGACTGCCGCCTCGGTGGTCATGTCGTAGGCCTCCAACAGGCGCAGATTCTGCTTCAAGCGCCCGCCCACATGGTACACGCCCAAGTCGCTGCCCTCATTGGGCACTTGGGTGGTCATGACTAAAATCTTCCCCGCCTCCACGGCGCGGCGCAAAATGCCGTACATGTCGCCGTACTCGGGGAGACCGCCCACGCCGAAGCTCTCGATAATGAGACCGTCATATTGCGCCGCCATAAAGGCCACCAGTGCAGGGTCAGTGCCAGGAATCAGCTTCAACAGCCCCACATTGGTATCCACTTTGTCGTAAAAGATGGGTTTCTCCCCCACTTCAGAGCGGATATACTGCAACAGCCGCCCATCCTGCACCACCGCCAAGTCGGGGTGGTTCACGCTGGAGAAGGCTTGGAAGCTCTTAGAGCAGGTCTTGCGGGCACGAGTGCCGAGGATGACCTTGCCGTTAAAGACGATTTGCACGCCGCCGCAGCCGCGACAGGCGTAGAGGAACGCGTCGCAGAGATTGCGCTTAGAGTCGGTGCCGTCGAACCAAATGGGCTTCTGGGCACCCGTCAAAACGATGGGCTTGGGGCTATTTTGAATGAGGTAGCTGAGAGCCGCCGCCGTGTAGGCCATGGTGTCCGTGCCGTGGCTGATGACGAAGCCGTCATAATCATCGTACTTCTCCTGAATGGTCTTGGCAACGCCCACCCAGTGCTTGGGCTCAATGGAGGTGGAGTCGAGGCTGTAGAGCTGCACGCAGTCCACATGGCACTCCTTGCCCACAGAGGGGACGAAGGACAGCAGCTGCTCCGTACTCAGTTCGGGGGTCAAGCCGTCGCCGCCCATTTCGCTGGCGATGGTGCCGCCTGTACCAATCATCAAAATTCGCTTCATGTCCTTCACCTCTCACTCTCTGCCGTCCAAGGCGTCTGCGCCGAAGCGGACAGCCAATTCGATTTTCCGCCGCTCCTCGTCGCTTTCCGCCGCCTCGAGGCGCTGCTTCATCTTCTGCAGGAAAATGCCCCGCAGGGAATCCTCGCCGCAGCCCGCCCAAATATCGCGGCGTGCCGTACGGTGATCCCGCAGCTCCAATTGGTAGAATTTGGGCGCTATCTGCTGCTCCAAGGCCGCCAAGACCTCCCCTTCGCCGCTCCGCTCACCTGTCAAGATGATGCGGTAGAGGTCATCCTCTGTGCGGGGGGGCAGGGATTCCAAGATAGCCTCGGTCAAGTCGCGGCCTGTCACATCCACGGAGTGGATGCAGTAATGGCGGCGGGCAAAGGGGACAAAGCGCATGGCGACAGTGCCATCGCCAATATCGCCCAGCAAGAAGCCCTTCTCCCCCAGTTCATCGAAGCCGCGACCCTCCAAGCAGCCGCAATAAGCGTAGCTGACCGACCCCGCCGTTTGCACGCCATCGTAGCGATGAACGTGCCCCAGTGCGAGGTAATCAAGGCCGCTTTTGGCAATATCTTCTACACGGATGGGGCGATAGTGGCTGTCCTTACTGCCCACCTCGCCGTGGAGGAGGCCGATTTTCGTCAGTTCTCCGTCCTCAGGGCGCACGGAAAAGCCCGAAAGGCCCGCCTCCGTCACCTCGCCTTCCGTAAAGGCCGCGCCATAGACCACGCAGCCGTACTGGGGGAAGGCGATGCGCTCCATGGCGGGAGATGTGAAGATGTGGACATTCTCGCTCCACAAGGTGGTGGCGTAGGGGCTGCCCGCGGTGTAGTAATCGTGGTTGCCCGGGGCAATGACCACCTCGCCGCGAAAGGCGGACAGGGCAGCGGACAGCTCCGCTCCCGTCTGACCATAGACGGCGTCGCTGTCTAAGAGGTCGCCTGCCAATAAAAGGAGCTGCGCCCCGTGGTCGTTGCCATAGTCCACCATCGAGCGCACCAAGTCGCGGCTCTCCTGCCGACGCTGGCGAGCCTGCTCGGGACTTAGGCCGCCGTAGGCGCTGTCGAGATGGAAATCCGATGCGTGAAGGACGCGCACCATGTTACTGAGCCTCCTCTTCCTGCCAGCCCTTGCACACGTCCACCCACTCCACGAAGTTCTCGCCGCAGCAGCGCTCCAGCTCATCGCAGGTCAGTTCAATGGCGCTTGCGGCGCTGCCCACGGCGGGGAACACGGTTGCAAAGCGGCGCAGGGACACATCGAGATAGGTCTTCACATCGGCGGGCAGGGCGAAGGGGCACACGCCACCGGGTGCGTGACCGATGCGCTCCACAGCCTCTTCAAAGGTCAGCATTTTGGCCTTTGCGCCGTAGTAGTGCTTATATTTGCTGTTGTCCACCTTGGCATCGCCAGCGGCGACAATCAGAATGGGGTCTTCATGTACCTTAAAGCTGAGGGTCTTGGCGATACGAGCGCCTTCCACACCCACGGCCTGTGCCGCCAGCTCCACGGTGGCGGAGGACACCTCAAACTCCTGCATACGGTCCTCAACGCCGTAGGCCTTCAGATACTCACGAACTTTTTCAACAGACATGGTTTTGTTTCTCCTTTGGGTTCTTTGGTTATATGTAAATCATTGTGATTTTACTTGTGTTGCTGAATCCCAAGCCTCCCTTGTGTAAAGGGAGGTGGATTTTGCCGAAGGCAAAAGACGGAGGGATTGTCCTATTTCGTGTCAACCCCTCAGTCAGCCTTTCGGCTGACAGCTCCCCTTACACAGGGGAGCCTTTGGTGCAATGCTCCTTAATTTCCTTATCGAATATCGACCCGCTCCACTCCCACGCACAGCCCCGTATCGCTGTCGAGGGTGAAAATGCAACCCTGCGCCTTATTAGGGCCGTCGGCGAAGCGATAGCGTCCCGCAAGACCACCGAGGAAAAACTCGATACTCTGCTCAGGGGGAATGCCCAGCACCGACTCGATAGCCCCCGTCATGCCAAGGTCGGTAATGTAGCCCGTGCCCTTGGGGTTGACGCGCTCATCGGCGGTGGGCACATGGGTGTGGGTGCCCCACACCGCGCTTACCCGCCCATCGAGATAGTAGCCCAGCGCCAGCTTTTCACTGGTGGCCTGTGCGTGGAAATCCACGAGGGTAAAAGTGGGCTTATCCTTCTCCAACGAGGCAAGGAGCTTGTCCGCCGTGGTGAAGGGGTCGGCGGCCTTCCAGTCGAGGTCGCGGCGACCAATGAGGGAGATGACGGCGATGCGAATAGAGCCGCAGTCGTAGACCCCCATTCCCCGCCCTGGCATACGACCCGAGAGATTGGCGGGACGGAGAATATAGCGGTTATCCTCCAAGTAGTCGCGAATCTGCATCCGCCCGAAGGTGTGGTTGCCGAGAGTGATGACGTCCGCCCCTGCGGCAAAGAGGGCATCGGCCTGTGCGGGGATAATGCCCGTACCCGAGGCGTTTTCGCCGTTAATGACGGTGAAGTGGATGTTCTTCAGTTTCTGCACAGAGCGCAGGTGCTTTTGCACATGGCGCACCGCGTCCTCACTGGTCACATCGCCCAAGGCGAGAATATTGTAAAGCATTGCCGTGTCCTCCTTCGGGGGAATTTTCCTTAATAGAGTATTATGCCACAAATTGTGGAAAGAGGCAAGGGGGAAAGGGATTGACAGGCATGAAAAAAGAGACCTCCCTTGTGTGTGAGAGGTCTCAAAAGGTGAGGCGCACCCAAGGCCCCCTTGTGTAAAGGGGGCTGGCTCGCCGTTAGGCGAGACTGGGGGATTGACCCGAAAATGACAATCCCTCCGACCTCGCTACGCTCGGCCACCTCCCTTTACACAAGGGAGGCTTTACTGCGGTGCTTTTTTAAATCTTATTCCGTTACCACTTCAACGAGTGCTTCCGCCACTTCCACGCTATACAGCGGTTCGGCGATGCCGCCTGCGGCGGCGTAGGCGCGCACCGTCACCGTGTCGCCCACATTGAGCAAAATGAGCTGGGGCAGCGCAGAGGCAGAAGAGGTGTACCACACGCCGTCCACGGAGATAAAGTAGTGGGTCTCCCCTGCCATGACGGCGGAGCGGATCTCCGCCACCACGCCCGTCACAGGGGCAGTCAACGCCAGCTCCTCCTCGGGCAGGACGCCCTCATCCTCTTCAATGAGGTTATTGTTGGCAAGCATCTGACGGTAGTTGCTCTCGCACTCAGCCACCGTTGCGCCCGTAGCCACGATCTGATACTGGCTCACGTTGACCATGGCGTACATCTTCACCAGCTCCGCCTCGTCCTTCAAAGCCATGAAGTAGGTGGGCTGCTGAGAGATATTGAGGAGCAGGGGGAAGGTGGCCTGATAGTGGAGGTGCTGCACCTGACCCTCGGCGCTGTCCATGGCACTGTACTCCTCCGCGCCTGCCACGGTGTAGAACCGCGTCTCCTTGGTGCGCTGGTTGGAGAGGATGAAGCCGATGTTGGATTCATCGGACACCACGGAGGTAATGCCCGTGTACATATAGACATCGTCATCGATGGCGATGTAGTTGTAGCCTTCGGTGGTGACGGTCACTTCACGCTGACCGAAGAGGGAGTTGATAAAGCCGTTGATATAGGTGCCGTGGAAGTCATACTGCTGCATAATAAGTTCGGCGGTATACACATGGTCAACCCAAGTGGGCACATCCGCCACATCGTAATACACGCTCTCGCCCGTCACAGCATCCACCAGCACCGCGCCGATAATATCCGTGCCGCCGAAGAGGCCGATGGTCTTATCCATGCGGGGGCAGACCCAATAGGGGTGACCCGTCTCGTCAATTTCAAAAGCGGGGGCATCGAACATGTAGGTGGGGTAGTTAAAGCGGAGATGGCGATAGAGATTGCGCCCGAAGTGCTCGGCGGTGGTGTAGCGGATGCCCTCGTCAAGGCGCACCACCTCCACGTTCTGGGTCACCATGTCCACAATGAGGTAGGCGGGCAGACCCTCGGCGCGGTTGGTGAACCACTTGATCCAGTCGCCGTAGCGCAGACTCGTCACACGGACGGGACGGCCCTCGTAGTTGATTTGAGTGTAGTTCTCAATGACCTCAAACTGGCTCACCATGTCGGCAAGCTCGCCCAGCTTGCGGTTACCCAGCTTCACGGCGGAGTTCTTATCCACCATGGGGATCTGAGAGTAGGAGATCTCCTCCACCTCGGCGGCAAAGTCGCCGTCCTCCACCGTCAAAAGGTCGCGGTAGTCGTTGGCGCGGATGACCTGCCAGCCCAGCACAGAGCCCACCACCGCCGTCAGGATAAAGGCGGCGGCGATAATGAGGGGGATCAGGCACTGCTTTTTCAAAAAGCCGAAGTAGCCCTTCCACCCCTCGCCCTGAAAGCCCGAGGTGAAGATGGCGCACAGGGCGTACACGGCGCAGACCAGCAGCACGAAAACGTACAGCTCCCCTGCCTTGAAGTTGAGGGCAGGCAGCACCACATAGAAATAGAGGGCAGCAAACACCAGCGTTACCACGATGTTGATGATGGTACGGGTGACAGGCGTACCCACGGCCTTACGGGGCTTTTTCACTTTCTGCGCGCGGACAAAGGGCGTTTCCCCCTTGAAGCCCTGAAAATTCGGGTCGTTCCAGTTTGTGTTCATAGTGTGTTCTCCTGTATGATAAAGTTTTTGGGTTGATGAATCCTTGCCTCCCCCTTTGGGGCAAGACTCTCCCCAGCGGGGAGAGATGTCACCGAAGGTGACAGAGAGGGGGGAGGTACGGTGGCTGCCCGTAGGGCAGACGGAGGGGGCTGCTGAAGAAGCACTTTCGATAGCAGCCCCCTCAGCCTCGCTTACGCTTCGGCAGCTCCCCCATAGGGGGAGCCAAGTTCTGCTCCTATTATACCCTCATCTGCATCCCCCGTCCAGCAATTTGAAGTTGCTTTACGAAAATTCTACCAATTTTCTCCGCAATTTCAAGTTGCGCGGCCCTTCGTTCACAAAAGGTTTACAGAATAGTCAAGAAAAGTCAAAATTCACCTGTTGACTTTCCTTGACCATTGTTGTATCGTAAAGGTCAGAAAAAGTCAAAGATACAACAAGGAGGTCTTTCCCATGGGTATTACCGATATGATTGCATCCTTCATCCTCGATTCTTTGGACGAGGCAGATGGCGTGCTGGAGCTGCAGCGCAGCGACCTCGCACAGCGCTTCAACTGCGTGCCCAGCCAAATCAACTACGTCATGTCCACCCGCTTCTCCCCCGAGCGGGGCTACATTGTGGAGAGCCGCCGCGGCGGCGGCGGGTACATCCGCATCTCCCGCGTGCAGGTGGACAGAGAAACCCTTTTGATGCACGTCATCAACGCCATCGGCTCGGCGCTGGACGAGACAAGCGCCCGCGCCATCGCCCAAAATCTCGTCAATAGCGGCGCACTGGACAGCAACACCGCCCGCCTGCTGACCGCCGCCACTTCCCACCGCGCACTAATTAAGGTCTCCCCTGCCCTGCGGGACACCGTCCGCGCCGACATCTTCAAACAAGTGCTGCTCTACGCAGTTTGACCACCGAAAAAGGAGGACATACTATGATGAAATGTGAACACTGCGGCATCCACGATGCCACTTTCTTCTGCAAGACCAACGTGAACGGGCGCGTGAGCCAAGTCCACCTCTGCCCCGACTGCGCCGAGAAGCTGGGCTACACCCACTCCTTCGAGCAGGCGCTCCGCCGCGGTCAGCGCCGCCTCTTCGACCCCTTCTCTCTCCTCGGCGACTTCGGCATGATGCCCAAGACCATGCTCACCGAGTTCCCCGCCCCCACCGAGGACGAGACCACTACCCCCTCTCCCGCGCCCCAGTCGGAACTGGTGGACGCCATTGACGCCGCCAAATTGCAGGCAGAGCGCCGCCGCAACGCTTTGCAAGCTCAGCTCCGCGCCGCCATCGACGAGGAGCGCTACGAGGACGCGGCAAAGCTCCGCGACGAGCTGAAAACCTTAGACTAAGAAAGGAGAACACGCCCTATGAATGAAAACAGATTCACCCCCAACGCAGAGGAAGTCCTGCGCCTCGCCCAAGAGTCGGCACAGGAATTGGGTCACGGCTATGTGGGCAGTGAACATCTCCTTCTCGGCCTTCTCCGCCGCGAGGAGGGCCTTGCCTACCGCGTGCTGACGGAGTACGGCCTCACCGATGAGATGGTAACGGGTATCGTACAGCGGAGCATGGGTCGCGGTAACGGCGGCCTCGCTCCTGCACAGGGGCTCACGCCCCGCGCCAAGAGCGTGGTGGAGCTGGCGGTGGCGGAGAGCCGCCGCATGAGCGCACCCTACATCGGCACGGAGCATCTCTTGATGGGCATTCTCCGCGAGGGCAGCAATATGGCCCTTCGCATCCTCCGCACCGTGGGGGTCGACCCCCGCCATATGTACGCGGATTTGCAGAAGAAGCTGTCCGAGAGCCGCCCCGTGGCGGTGAGCGCCAATCCCAATACTGCCAAAGACCCCAAAAAGGTGGGCAAAACTCTCGCCGAATTCACCCGCGACTTGACGGAATCCGCCCGACAGGGGAAACTTGACCCCGTCATCGGCCGCGACAACGAGATTCGCCGCGTCATCCAGATCCTCTCCCGCCGCACCAAGAATAACCCCTGCCTCATCGGTGAGCCCGGCGTGGGCAAAACCGCCATCGCCGAGGGTCTCGCCTCCAAAATCGTGGCAGGTGACGTGCCCGAAGAGCTTCTCGACAAGAAGGTCTTGAGCCTTGACCTCAGCGGCATGGTGGCAGGTACGAAGTACCGTGGCGAATTTGAAGAGCGGATTAAGAACACCATTGAGGAAATCAAGAACGACGGCTCTGTCATCCTCTTCATTGACGAGCTCCACACCATTGTGGGCGCAGGCAACGCCGAGGGTGCCGTAGATGCCGCCAATATCTTAAAGCCCGCCCTCTCCCGCGGCGAGATTCGGGTCATCGGTGCAACGACGCTGAACGAGTACCGCAAGCACATTGAAAAGGACGCGGCTCTCGAGCGCCGTTTCCAGTCCGTCACCGTAGGCGAACCCACCGCCGAGGATGCCCTCGCCATTTTGAAGGGTCTCCGCGACCGCTACGAAGCACACCATAAGCTGACCATCACCGATGAAGCGCTGGAGGCCGCCGTGTCCCTCTCCCGCCGCTATATTAACGACCGCTTCCTCCCCGACAAGGCCATCGACCTCATGGACGAGGCCGCCTCCCAAGTCCGCATGGCGGCGGAGGTGTCCTCCCCCGAAATCATGGCCTTGGAGGAAAAGCTCACCACCCTCCGCCGCGAGAAAGAGGACGCCATCGCCGCACAGGACTTTGAAAAGGCCGCCCAACTCCGTGACATCGAGGGCAACTACGCCCAGCAGTTGGACATGGAGCGTGACGCCCTCCGCAAGAAGAACGCCGCCAATCGCGGCGCTGTCACCGCCGAGGACATCGCCTCCGTGGTGGGCGCATGGACGGGTATTCCCGTGAAGCGCCTTACCGAAGACGAGGGCGCACGATTGCTGAAACTGGAATCCACCCTCCATGAGCGGGTGGTGGGACAGGATGAGGCCGTCGCCGCCGTGGCCCGCGCCATTCGCCGTGGCCGCGTGGGACTGAAAGACCCCAAGCGCCCCATTGGCTCCTTCCTCTTCCTGGGCCCTACGGGCGTGGGTAAGACGGAGCTGTGCAAGACCCTCGCCGAGGCCATGTTCGGCGATGAGAGCGCCATTATCCGCATCGATATGTCCGAGTATATGGAGCGCCACACCGTCTCCCGTCTCGTAGGCTCGCCCCCTGGTTATGTAGGCCACGAAGAGGGCGGTCAGCTCACCGAGAAAGTGCGCCGCAAGCCCTATTCCGTGGTGCTGTTCGACGAGATGGAGAAGGCACACGAAGATGTGTGGAATATCTTGCTCCAAATCCTCGATGACGGCGTGGTGACGGATTCTCAGGGCCGCAGTGTGGACTTTAAGAACACCGTCATCGTCATGACCTCCAACGTGGGCGCACGGAACATCACCGCAGGTCACCGTGCCTCTCTCGGCTTCGCCGCCACGGAGGAGGAGAGCGAATCTGCCCGCTTTGAGCGCATCCGCGCCGCCGTCATGGCGGAGCTCGACCGCACCTTTAAGCCCGAGTTCCTAAACCGCATTGACGAGACCATCGTGTTCCGTCAGCTCACCGAAGATGACATCGCCGAAATCGCCAAGCGGATGCTGGCTGTCACCGCCCGCCGCATGGAAGAGCAGGGCATCGCCCTCACGTGGGACGAGGAGGCCCTCGCCGCCCTTGCCAAGGCAGGCTTTGACGAGCGCTACGGCGCGAGACCCTTGCGCCGCAAAATCCAGTCCACCGTGGAGGACGCCGTTGCCGAGCAGATGCTGGAGGGCAATTTGACCCGCGGCGACACGGCGAAGATTTTGCTCCGCGATGAAAAATTGGTCATCGAAAAAGTATAAGTTTTCCAAGGTTTTTCCTCTCCTCATAAACGTTCCCCATAGCAAAAGGGACAGGTGCTTCGTCACCTGTCCCTTTTTGCGCGATGTCCTTGTCCAGCCGTAGGGCGGGGTGTCCCCACCCCGCCTCTATATTCAATCATTTTTTGCCGCGCTTTGCGTGGCAAAAAATACTTCTCGCCCTGTCAGTGTGCCCAAGGGGCGCGCGCAACAGGGCGCAAGGGGGATGTAAAGGGGGAGCCTGCTCCCCCTTTACGATTTCACCTCATGCACCCTCGCACGTCCTCCACGGCGCTGTCCACCACATTGCCGAAGCGGTGCATGGCCTTCCCCACGGACGTTCTGCCCTGCGTGCCGCGGCAGCACAGCATATCCACCGCCGCACCTGCCGCCAAACCCAGCACCATACCGCGAATGAACGAATTCATCTGCATCATTTTTTGTTCCTCCTTGTAAAAATGTGATGGTTTGAGTTTGCCCAACTTACGGCAAAAAAACACCCCCGCCGCAGTTGCCAAATGCTGCGGAAAATGGTAGAATGATAAATTGAGAAAATATGAATTTTGAGAGGTGTATCTATGTCTATGGAACGTTTGCAGGCAGCCCTGCGTAAAGCCAAAAGCCCGTTGGCTCTCGGCATCGCCCCCACCATCGGCGAAGTGGCTGCCCCGTTGAAAAAACAGTTTGAGGAGATGCTGGGCAGCGGCAATTTAGCCGACTGTGAAGCCCTCCGCTACCACGCCATGCAGCTTTTGGAGCTGGCCTCAGAGAGCGGCCTCGCCGCCGTGGTCATTGATGCCGACAGCTTTCTCCCCTACGGCATGATGGGCGCCGATGTGCTGGGCAATCTCGTCTCCGCCGCCCGCGCCAAGGAGATTTATTGCATCGTGGACTACCGCACCACCCGTCCCAACCCCTACTTGACCGCCGAGAACGCACCCGACGGCGTTACCGTCCTGCCCTATGTGGGCGGCGACTGCGTGCCCGAAATTGAGGGCAAATCCATCTTCGCCACCGTCCGCACCGATAACCCCACAGGCGGCGAGGTGCAAAATCTCATTGCAGGTGACCGCCCCCTGTACGTGGCCCTCGCCATGCAGTGCGCCCGCCGCGGCGCAGGACTGGTGGTGGAGACGGGCTACAGCCTCGATGTACGCGAGCTGCGCCGCCGCTGCCCCAGCGCCTTCCTCATGCTGAAGCACTGTGACGGCGAAAACGCCGCCCCCGCCTTTGACGACTACGGTCACGGCGCTATGGTGGCGGACTACACCCTCCGCAAAGCCGAGGATGTGGAGAAAGCCAAGAAATCTCTGAAAGAGTGGGTGAGCATCGTATGACAACCATCTATCTCGTCCGCCACGCCGAGGCGGAGGGCAACCTCTACCGCATTGCCCACGGACAGTATGACGGCCTCATTACCGACCGCGGCTATCGTCAGATAGAAGTCCTGCGCCGCCGCTTTGAGGATGTCCACATTGACGCGGTGTATTCCTCCGACCTCTTCCGCGCCCGCACCACCGCCAAGGCCATCTACGAGGCCAAGGGTCTCCCCCTCCACCTTGAGCCCGCCTTCCGCGAAATTCACATGGGCATTTGGGAGGGCCGCATCTGGCAGGAGCTGAACACCAACTACGAGCAAGAGATGTACTGCTTCAACCGCCAGCTGGATAAATTTTCCATCGAGGGCGGCGAGACCTGCCAGCAGGTGCTGGACCGCTTCCTCCCCGCTCTCGAGCGGGTTGCCAAAGCCCATGACGGCGAGACCATTGCCATTTTCTCCCACGGCGCGGCCCTCCGCATGGTCATCGGCGTGCTGAGCGGCCTCAGCCTCGCCGAGGTGGGCGAATCCCCCCACGGCGACAACACGGCGGTGGCACTGGTGGAATATGAAGACGGTAAGTTCACCGTCCAATACTTTAACGACAACTCTCACCAAGTGGAGGCGGGTCTGTCCACCTTCGCCAAGCAGAGCTGGTGGCGTGATAAGCGCATGATGAGCGGCGGACAGTACTATCGCCCCATGGACGAGGAAACTGCCAAAAAATTTGCCGTCCCCGAAGGCGGGCATCAATTCGCCGTGTGGTTTGAAGACCGCGCCGTAGGCGCTGTACAGCTCCTGCCCGAGAAAGACCCCACCGTGGGCTGGATTGGGTACTACTACCTCGCCGAGGATATGCGTGGCCGCAACTACGGCGTGCCGCCCCTTGGGCAGGCCGTCATGTACTACCGCGAACGGGGCATTGACCGTTTACGGCTGGAGTGCAGTGATGAGCACGCCCGCGGCTTCTTCGCCCACTATGGCTTCAAGCCCTTGGAGGGCAACGTGATGGAAAAATACATCGGATACGGAGAGTAAAACTATGGAAAAAGGATTTCAATTTCTCCCCGTCAGCCGCGAGGAAATGATTGACCGCGGCTGGTACTACTACGACTTTCTCGTGGTCAGCGCCGACGGCTACATTGACCACCCCAGTTTCGGTACGCCTCTCATCGCCCGCCTTTTGGAGAGCGAGGGCTACCGCGTGGCATTTTTAGCCCAGCCCAAGTGGGACAGCGCCGAGGATTTTCGCGCCATGGGTAAGCCCCGCTACGGCGTGTTCATCGGCGGCGGCAACTTAGACTCCATGGTTGCCCACTATACCGTGGCCAAGCGCCGCCGCACCCGCGACCTCTATAGTCCCCGCGGCGAGATGGGTCATCGTCCCGACCGCCCCACCATCGTCTACGCAAACCGCGCCCGCGAGGCCTTCCCCGACAGCCCCATCATCATCGGCGGCTTGGAGGCGTCTCTGCGCCGCTTCGCCCACTATGACTACTGGGATGACGATGTGCGCCGCCCCATCCTCTTCGATGCCCCCGCCGACTTGCTTGTTTACGGCATGGGCGAAAAGGCCACGGTGGAGATTGCCCGCCGCCTGTCCAAAAAAGAGCCCGTGGGTGACATCACCGATGTCCGCGGCACGGCCTTCCTGACCCCCGATAGAGACAAGTGCCACTACCACAACGTGGACTGCCCCTCCTATGAGGATGTGTGCGAGGACAAAGTGGCCTATGCCCGCGCCACCAAGGTGCAGTACGGCGAGCATGACCCCATTCGCGGCAAGGCCATTTTGCAGCTGTGCCAAGGCCGCTACGTGGTGTGCAATCCGCCTCAGCGCCCCATGAACCGCGAGGGCTTGGATAAAATCTACGACCTGCCCTTCGTCCGCGAGGTACACCCCATGTACGAGGGCGGCATCCCCGCCATTGAGGAAGTCCGCTTCTCCATCACCCACAATCGCGGGTGCTTTGGCGGCTGTAACTTCTGCGCCCTTGCCTTCCATCAAGGCCGCATGGTCACCTCCCGCAGTATCGACTCGGTGCTTGCCGAGGCCGAGCTTTTGACCCACGACCCCGAGTTCAAGGGCTACATCCACGATGTAGGCGGCCCCAGTGCCAACTTCCGCCACGCCTCCTGCCGTCAGCAGAAGGAGCACGGCATGTGCCGCGGCAAGTCCTGCCTCGCCCCCGAGCCCTGCAAGAACTTAGACCCCGACCACAGCGAGTATTTGGAGCTCCTGCGCCGTATGCGGGAGATTCCCGGCATCAAGAAGGTGTTCGTCCGCAGCGGTGTCCGTTACGACTATATGCTGCAGGATAAGAAGGGTGACTTCTTCCGCGAACTGGTGACCCACCACATTAGCGGTCAGCTGAAGGTGGCCCCCGAGCACTGTGTCTCCTCCGTCCTGGACTACATGGGCAAGCCCCATTTCGATGTGTTCTTGAAGTTCTGGAAGCAGTATCAGAAAATCAACGAGGACGCAGGCAAGCAGCAGTATATCGTCCCCTACCTCATGTCCTCCCACCCCGGCTGTACCTTGGAGGACGCGGTGGAACTGGCGGTATTCCTAAAGAAAACAGGCCGCCGCCCCGAGCAGGTGCAGGACTTCTACCCCACCCCCGGCACCCTCTCCACCTGCATGTACTATACGGGCATCGACCCCCGCACTATGACCGAGGTCTACGTGGCCCGCGACCCCCACGATAAGGCATTGCAGCGCGCCCTTTTGCAGTGGGGTCGCATTGAAAAGCGCGGGCAGGTCATTGAGGCTTTGGAGCGCACAGGCCGCACCGACCTTATTGGCTACGGCCCCGAGTGCCTTATCCGCCCCGACAAGGGCAGCATCTACGATGTGCCGCCCAAGAAGCCCAAGACCTCCAAGGAGAAGCAGAAGGAACAGCACATCAAGGACGGCACGCCCCTGCGCCGCCGCCGTGACGGACACAAGGGCAAAATGTCCGAGAAGAAGAAGGCGGCCTTCGCCAAACAGCGCGCCGCCAAGGCAAAGAAGAAGTAAAGGAAGTGAAATCCATGGCGCAGCCCTATACGATTTTAGTCCTTTCTGACTCCCACGGCAATGTGGACAATATGCGCCGCGCCGTGGAGCAGTTTCAGCCCCATCACATTCTCCACCTCGGCGACTGCCGCCGGGATGCAGGCCACTTATCCGAGGACTATCCCGACATCCCCATGACCACCGTGGCGGGTAACTGCGACTTTGGCGGCCTCGATGCCCCCGAGCAATTGATTGAACTTCGCGGCATCCGTATTCTCATGATGCACGGGCACACCCGCCATGTGAAGTCCTCGGGCATGTCGGCTTACTACGCCGCACGGGAAATGGGGGCTGATGTCCTTCTCTATGGGCACACCCATCAGCCCTTGGTGGACTACGATGGCAGTATGTATACCATGAACCCCGGCGCGGCGGGTGACCATTTCCGCCCCACCTGCGGCGTAATCACCATCGAAAATGGCAAGGTCAACTGCGCCATCCATCTACTGTAAAGGAGGAGAACTATATGCTCTATCTTGGCTGTCACCTCTCCCCCTCCGATGGCTTTGCCGCCATGGGACGCACCTGCCTCAATTTAGGCGGCAACACCTGCCAGTTCTTCACCCGCAACCCTCGCGGCAGCCGCGCCAAGGCCATCGACCCCAAGGATGCCGAGGCTTTCCGCGCCCTCGCCGCAGAAAAGGGCATCGGTACAGTGGTGGCGCACGCCCCCTATACCATCAACGCCTGCTCCAAGGACGAGCGCACCCGCGAGTTCGCCCTGCAGACCCTCGCCGATGATTTGCAGCGGATGGAGTACCTGCCCGAAAACCTCTATAACTTCCACCCCGGCTCTCACACGGGGCAGGGGGTGGAACGGGGCATCGAGCTCATTGCCGACGCCCTCAATACCGTCCTCTTCCCCGCCCAACGCACCACCGTCCTCCTCGAGACCATGGCGGGCAAGGGCAGTGAGGTGGGCGCAACCTTTGAAGAACTCCGTGAAATTATCGACCGCGTGGAATTATCGGACAAACTGGGCGTCTGCCTCGACACCTGCCACGTGTGGGACGGCGGCTACGACATCGTCCACGACCTCGACGGCGTGCTGACCCAGTTCGACAAAGTCATCGGCCTTGACAGATTGAAGGCCATCCATGTCAACGATTCTCTCAACGATTTGGGCGCACGAAAAGACCGCCATGCCGTGATTGGCGGCGGCTTCATCGGCCTTGAGGCCTTTGCCCGTATCGTCAATCACCCCGCCTTGAAGGGCTTGCCCATGGTGTTGGAGACCCCCAATGACCTCGATGGGTACGCCCGCGAAATCGCCCTCTTGCGGCAGATGGAGGTGGCATAACATGGCAACTGCAGGTATTTTGGAGCTTGACCTCCACGGCAAGAATGAATATCAAGCCAAGGTGGCCATTGATGCCGCCCTTCGCCGCGCCAAGGCGGGCACCTACCGCCTGCGGCTCATCCACGGCTACCACGGCGGCACGGCCCTTCGCGACATGATTCGCCGCGACTACGCCAGTAAATGCCTTCGCGTCCTGCCTCTCGACAACGGGCGCACCGATTTAGTATTGCGGGAGTTTTGAGTATGGAACTAAAACTTGCCCTCATCCAAATGTCCGTCACGGGGGATAAGACCGCCGACCTCCGCCGCGCCTGCGAGGCTGTCCGCAAGGCGGGCAAGGTGGATATGGCTGTCCTCCCCGAGATGTTCTGCTGTCCCTACGATACCGCCTGTTTCCGTGAGTATGGCGAGGCGCAGGGCGGCACGGTCTATCAAACCCTCGCCGCCCTTGCCAAAGAGCGGGGTATCTACCTTGTAGGCGGCACCATGCCCGAACTTGACGGCGGCAACGTCTACAACACCTGCTACGTCTTTGACCCCGAGGGCAACTGCATCGCCCGTCACCGTAAGACCCACCTGTTCGACATTGATGTGGAGGGCGGTCAGCGGTTTTTTGAGTCGGACACGTTGTCCGCAGGCCGCGATGTGACCACCTTCCCGACCCCTTGGGGCACAATGGGCGTGTGCGTGTGCTTCGATTTCCGCTTCCCCGAACTGAGCCGCTTACTGGCGCTCCGCGGCGCGCAGGTAATTTTCGTCCCCGCCGCCTTCAATATGACCACAGGCCCCGCCCATTGGGAGCTTCTTTTCCGTCAGCGGGCGGTGGATGAACAGTGCTTCACCGTAGGCTGTGCCCCTGCGCGGGATATGAACGCCTCTTACCATTCGTGGGGGCACTCCATCATCTGCTCTCCTTGGGGCGATGTCCTCCACCAGTGCGAGGAGAAGGAAACCACCCTCATTGCCAAGCTGGATATGTCCCTCGTCCCCTCCATCCGCCGCCAGCTGCCCCTGTTGAGCGCACGGCGCACGGATTTGTATGAGACGCGGGAGGTATAAAGGGCGAAATTCCCCCCTTTTCCCTCTTGACAAAAGGGCAGAAAATGGTATAATACCTTAGTGTTCCGTAAGAGGCTGATATGCGAGCGTGCTGGAATCGGCAGACAGGCAGGCTTGAGGTGCCTGTGTTCGTAAGGACGTGTGGGTTCAAGTCCCATCGCTCGCACCACCTCTTACGGCGCACAAAAATAATCGAAAAAAGGTATTGACAAACAAACCTTTATCGGTTATAATCCGTTATGTTGTTCGCGCGAGTGGTGGAATTGGCAGACTCGCTAGATTCAGGTTCTAGTGCTCATTACGGGCGTGCGGGTTCAAGTCCCGCCTCGCGCACCAAATAAAAAAGACACCCGATTGGGTGTCTTTTTTATTGGGTACGCGCCTGTGGCGCGGTTATTAAAATGCGAGAGGGTCATACTCTCCCCTCTCGCGCTCTCCCCCTGCAAGGTTGAACCAGGGCGGGACTTGAACCCCC
>JAFQTS010000090.1 GCA_017408915.1 Oscillospiraceae bacterium
TAATTATTAATTATTAATTATTAATTAAATTACCCCACAACCCCGTCGATCTCCCCCGCGAACAGCGTCCACGGGTACTCTGCAGGGGGCGCCGCCATCACATCCACCCGTTTTTTCGTCACAGGGTGGGTGAAGGCCAAGTGGAACGACCACAAGGCGGGGTCGCAATCGGCCTTCGAGCCGTAGCGAATATCCCCCAGCAGGGGCAGCTTGCGGTGGGAGAATTGCACGCGGATCTGATGGGTGCGGCCTGTGTGGAGACGGACGCGCACCAGCGTCAAGTCCTCCGTTTCATGATAGCCCAGCACCTTGTAGGACAGGGACGCTTTTCGCACCCCCTTGCGCTCACGGGTGACCACAAAGCTCTTATTATGGGTGCTGTCGTGGAACAGCAAGTCCTCCAGCGTGGCCTCGTCCTGTTGGGGTCTGCCCCGCAGGATGGCAAAATATTCCTTTTCCACCTCGTGGCGGGCGATAAGACCCGTCAGCTTTCCCGTAACGGAAGGGCTGCGGGAGAAGAGCATGACGCCGCCCACCACCTTGTCGAGACGGTGGACGGTGGCAATATAGTCGGGTTTTCCCACATTTTGGAAATGTCCCCGCAGCAGGGCGGGCATACAGGCGCGGGTGGGGTTATCCTCCGACAAGATCCCTGTGGGCTTCACCGCCAAACACAGGTGCTTATCCTCATACAGCAGCTTCATCATCAAAATCTCCGTCCCCGATAGGCGCGGTGACGCCGACGCTTGTTGCGCTTTGCCCCGTAGCGGCGGCGCTGCATAATGCGGCGACCGAACAGGAAGATCAGCACAATGAGGATTGCCAAAATCACAAGGCCGATATGGACAAGGCGGTTGGAGAAGAAGTTGATAAGGGCCGTTTTCATAATGAGGAAGCGGGAAGCCGCCACATCGGACATGGCCAAAAGGGGCACGGTGATATACTCCGTATCGCCGTAGCTGAGGGTGATCTCACCGAGGCGATCCCCTGCCATAATGGGGGCGTTCACCACCTCACGATCCAGCTTGACGGTGCGCTCCAAGTCCTCGATCTCCAAGTCGTTGGGCAGCACGGTGGTGGCATCGTAGGCGGGGTGGACGGTGACGCAGTTGGTCTGCTGGCTGAGAAGAACGGGCACTTCCGCCACCACCTCATTCTCCGTCAAAACGGTGCGGATGGAGAAGTTTTCAAAGCCCCAGTCGAAGAGGCGTGCCGTCTCGGTAAAGGACATGGACACGGTGCCGCCGTTGATGGGGTCGGGCATCTCCTCGCAGCCCAGCACCACGGAGATGAGGCGGCGGTCGGCGCGGACGGCGGTGGACACGAGGCAGTGACCTGCCGCGTCAGTAGTGCCCGTCTTGATGCCCTGCGCGCCGCTGTAGAGGTAGCCCAGCGCCCGCCAGTTGGAGATAAGCAGGTTGGTGGAGTGAAGCTCGCGGGCATCACTCATGTTGGTGGCGGGGATGGTGTAGGCCTTGGTGTTGCACACGGTCATAAAGGTGTCGTTCTTCAATGCCTCGCGGGTTATGAGCCACAGATCCCACGCGGTGGTATAGTGGTTGTCATCGGGCAGACCCGAGGTGTTGACAAAATGGGTGTCCTCGCAGCCCAGTTCCTCGGCGCGGCGGTTCATCTCGTCCACAAAGGCGGTGACACTGCCCGAGATCTCCTCGGCGAAGATGTTGCCCACCTCGTTGGCAGAGGACACCATCAAGCAGTACAGAAGCTGCTCCACCGTCAGCACTTCGCCCCCTTGAATGCCCGCAGTGGAAGCATCGGCAGGGAGACCCGACACAGCGGAGGCGGTGGCGGTGATCTCCTGCTCAAAGCGCAGTTCACCCCGCTCGATGGCCTCCAGCACCAGCAGCGCCGTCATAATTTTGGTGGTGGAAGCGGGATAGCGGCGGGCGTGGGCGTTCTCCTCATAGAGGACGGCCTCGCTCTCCCCGTCCAGCAGCAGCACGGCGGTGGCCTCGATGTCGATCTCCTCGATGGCGTGTGCAGGAACGGTGAGGCTCACCAGCGCAAGGGCGAGAGCGAAAAAAAGTGCAGCAATACGGCGCAATTTCATAATGACAAGTTCTCCATTTGTTGGTATAATGGTGGGTAGGAAGTATGAAAACGGGCATACGCCCCGATGGTATCTTGTTTATTATAAGGGATAATCGGCGTACAGTCAACGAGTGAAAAGTTAACAATTTGTGATGAAGTCCCTTGCCTCCCCCGCTGGGGGAGGTGATGGAGAACCCGCCCGAAGGGCCTTGGCCCCCTCTGACGAGGGCAAGACTCTCCCCCGCGGGGAGAGGTGGCACGGCGCAAGCCGTGACGGAGAGAGGGGAGGGCGCTGGCTCACCGAAGGTGAGACTGGGGGAGAGAAGATGAAAGACTACAATAAAACCAACATTCCCCTTGCCAAGGAGCTTCGAAAAAATATGACCCCGTGGGAGCGAAAGCTGTGGCATCTTTTCTTAAAAGACTACCCTGTGCGTTTCCAACGGCAAAAGGCTATCGGCAACTATATCGCCGATTTCTACTGTGCAAAGGCAAAACTGGTGGTGGAATTGGACGGCGGCGGACATTATGCCCCGCCGCAGATGGAAAAAGACACCATCCGCACCAACGAACTGGAGAGCATGGATTTGACAGTCGTGCGCATTTGCAATTTGGACATTGACCGCAATTTCCGCGGCGTGTGCGAATATATCGACATGGCTGTGAAAAATCTCTCCCTCAGTCAGCTTCGCTGACAGCTCCCTCGTCAGAGGGAGCCAAGGGCGCTGACGCGCCGAATAGCGCCCCAAGTTCTCTCCTACTCCCTCGTCACACCCGTCCGCAGACGGGCGTGCGAGAGCGCAACCGCACGAAGTGCGGCTCTTAGCGCGAAGATGAGGGAGCCAAGGGCGCTGACGCGCCGAATAGCGCCCCCAATCCGCCCCTACACCATCCTATGAACAAATCCCCCAAAACAGGAGGTACACTATGAAAATCCTTGTCGTCGATGATGAACAGCTCTTGGTCAAAGGCATCCGCTTTAATTTGGAAAACGAGGGCTATACCGTTACCACCGCTGAGAACGGTCAGCAGGCTGTGGACTTGGCCAAGGGGCAAAATTTCGACCTCATTATCCTCGATGTGATGATGCCCGTCAAGTCGGGTATCGAGGCCTGCACCGAGATCCGAACTTTCTCCGATGTGCCCGTCATTATGCTGACGGCCCGCTCGGAGGACAGCGACAAGCTGGCGGGCTTTGCCTGCGGCGCAGATGACTATGTGACCAAGCCCTTCAACATTTTGGAGCTGAAGGCCCGCGTCAAGGCCCTTTTGAAGCGCTCTGCCCGCACGGCGGCATCCTCCGCTGTGGAGGGTACGCGGCTTCACGGCGGCGACATCGTGCTGGATACCCTCCAGCGTGCCGCTCTGTGCCGCGGAGAAACGGTGGTGCTGACCGCCAAGGAATATGACCTTTTGGAGCTTTTGATGCGCAATCCCAAGCGCGTCTACAGCCGCGAGAGTTTGATGGATTTAGTGTGGGGCTACTCCTTCGCAGGGGAATACCGCACGGTGGATGTCCATATCCGCCGCCTGCGGGAAAAGCTGGAGCGCAATCCGTCGGAACCTGTGAATATTATGACGCGCTGGGGGGTGGGTTACTATTTTCAAGGGGAAGATTAACCTGCAAAATAAGTTCGCCATCAGCTATACCTGCGTGATTATCGCGGTGCTGGTGCTGCTGAACACCTACCCGCTGCTGGTGTCCCAAGATTTGGTGTTCAAATCGAAAGAAACCTCCCTCCGCAGCAGTATTAAGCTTATCGAGGCCTCTTTGAGCGGTCTTGACGAGCTGACGGAGGAGAATGTCTCCGCCGCCCTCTCCTCCATGACGGAGACGGGGGTGAACCGCCTGCTGGTCACCGACACGGCAGGGCGCATCCTCTACGACAGCCGCAAGGAAAACGGCGCCGTGGGTATGTACGCCTTCTACAGCGAGATCGCCGAGGCGCTGTGGGGCAACGATGCCTTCTACTGTACCTACGATGAACAGGCTTTTTTCAGCCGTATGGCAGAGCCTGTGGTGTATCATAATGAGATCGTGGGGGCTGTGTATGTCTACGAGTACGATACGGCGCAGGCGGAGCTTTTGAAGGGTTTCCAGCAGAATTTGCGTACCATCTCGCTGGTGGTGGGCATTCTGGTGCTGGCCATCTCCCTGATCCTCAGCCGTATGCTGACACGGAGCATCTCTAACCTCCTCACCGCCATCCGCAAGGTGCGGGAGGGTGCGTATACCGCCCGTGCCGAGGTACACGGCAGCGATGAATTCGCCCAGATCGCCGCGGAGTTTAACTCCCTCACCGATCGCCTCGCCACCACCGAGGAGGCCCGCCGCCGCTTCGTCTCCGATGCCAGCCATGAGATGAAGACCCCCTTGGCGGGCATCCAGCTCATGTCCGACTCCATTTTGCAGACGGAGGACATGAACCCCGCCATGGTGCGGGAATTCGTCTCCGACATCGGGCAGGAGGCACAGCGTCTCAACCGTATCACCGAGCATCTTCTCGCCCTCACCCGCCTCGACAGCGGCAGCGTGGAGGCTGTCACCGATACTACCGCCACGGCGGTGGACACCGTGTTGGAGCGTGTTGTCCGTATGCTGGGGGTGGTGGCACGGGAGAAGGGCGTGACCATTACCTGCGAATGTCCTGAAAATGCCGTCGTCCGCGCTACCGAGGACGACCTCCATCAGATCCTGTATAATCTCATGGAAAACGGCATCAAATACTCCGGTGCGGCGGGCTTTGTCCATACCCGTGCCGCGGTGGAGGGGGACTTTGTTATCATCACTGTGGAGGATAACGGCATCGGCATCCCCGAGGCGGACAGACCCCATATTTTTGACAGATTCTACCGTGTGGATAAGATGCGCTCCCGGGCTGTGGGCGGTACGGGTCTTGGCCTTTCCATCGTGAAGGACACGGTGGAATACCGCGGCGGCTCGATTACGGTGGACGGACGGGGCGAGAACAGAGGCACGGTCTTTACGGTGCGTCTTCCCCGTGCAGCAGAGGAGGTGGCAGGATGAAGCGACTTCTCTCCCTGCTCCTCGCTGCGATGGTGCTCTTTGCCCTCTTCGGCTGCGCTGCCAAGGAGGAGACGGTGACGGAGGGTCTGCGGCTCTACGGCATGCAAGATGCACAAAGCCGCCTCGGCGGCGATGTGATCACCTATACCATCGTGCCGTGGGAAGAACTGCCCCATGAGCGGGAGGCGCAGGCCACCGCTGTGGCGGAGGCGCTGCTGCATTCTACCGAGACCCACATCTCCCCCTTGCCTGCAGGAACGGCCCTGCGCTCGGTAAAGCTGTCGGGATCTACGGCCTATGTGGATCTCTCGGCGCTCTACTATCAGCTGGGGGATATGGATCGCACCATCGCCGAGTACTGTATGACCCTGTCCCTGACCCAGCTGACGGGGGTCTATGCCGTCCGTATCACCGTGGAGGGACGGGAATTGCCCTATCGTGACAAGCAGTTTTTGCTGGCCGGTGATGTGCTGCTCTCCTCTATGGACGATGTGGTGCGGACGCTGACCGCGACCCTCTACTTCCTTACCGAAAACGGGGAAGTGGTGGAACAGGATCGGCTTTTGACGCAATATGAGGGTGAAAGTGGGGCGAAAGTTGTGCTGGATGCCCTGTTAGACGGCCCTGAGGGGGATGATCTGCTGCCGCTGCTGCCCGAGGGATTCGTGGGCATGACCGCCCGTATGGAATCGGGCGTGTGCCATCTCAACATCCCTGCCGAGTCCATGGCGCTCCTCCGTGATGCCGAGATCGTGGTGGATGCTATCGAGCGCTCGCTGCTGAGTGTGGAGGGCATCCGCGAGGTGCAGTTGTATGTAGACGGTGAACCGAAATAAGAAAAAGAGCCCTGCGGGGCTCTTTTTTATTCACAGAAGGTTTACATAAAGCGACACCTTACCCCCTTGCGTGGGGGGAAAAAATGTGGTATACTGTACCGCGATATGACGAGAGAAAGGAGGAGTTGACCGATGGGCAAAGGCGGTATCAAGACGGCGGCGCAGAATCGTAAGGCCTACCACGACTATTTCGTGGAGGATAAGCATGAAGCAGGCATTGAGCTGCGGGGCACGGAGGTCAAGTCCATCCGTCTCGGCGCGCTGAACTTGAAGGACAGCTACGCCGCCGTCACCAAAGAGGGGGAGCTCTACGTCTACAATATGCACATCTCCCCCTATGAAAAGGGCAATATTTTCAACCACGACCCCGACCGCCCCAAGCGTCTTTTGATGCACAAGCGGGAGATCCGCAAGCTCCACCAGCAGCAGAAGCTGGATGGCTACGCCTTGATCCCCTTGAGCGTGTACTTCAAGGATGGCCGCGTGAAGGTGGAGATGGGGGTTTGTAAGGGTAAGAAGAACTACGACAAGCGCCAATCCATGGCTGAGCGAGATGCGAAGCGTGAGATGGAACGTGCGCGGAAATCGCACTGAGTTCCTTGGGGTGCGCTGCACCAAAGGCTC
Source organism: Oscillospiraceae bacterium (assembly GCA_017408915.1). Classification (GTDB taxonomy): domain Bacteria; phylum Bacillota; class Clostridia; order Oscillospirales; family Oscillospiraceae; genus Vescimonas. The sequence continues at coordinate 6,541 of JAFQTS010000090.1, forward strand.
CCCTGTGTAAGGGGAGCTGTCAGCCGTAAGGCTGACTGAGGGGTTGTCTGTTATTGTGTCAATCCCTCCGTCATTTGCTTACGCAAATGCCACCTCCCTTTACACAAGGGAGGCTTCAGACACAGCAATTTAAGAACCATTTACTATAGACGAAGGAGAAAATCACCATGGCTAACAATCCCATTGCAACCATCGAAATGGAGTCCGGCGCTAAGATCGTGGCCGAGCTCTATCCCGACGTAGCGCCTCAGAGCGTGTATAACTTTATCGAGCTGGCCAATTCCGGCTACTATGACGGCCTCATTTTCCACCGCTGCATCTACGGCTTTATGATTCAGGGCGGCTGCCCCGACGGCAACGGTATGGGCGGCCCCGGCTACTGCATCAAGGGTGAGTTCACCGCCAACGGTTTCCAGAACGACCTTCAGCACACCCGCGGCGTTCTCAGCATGGCCCGTACCATGATCCCCGACAGCGCAGGCAGCCAGTTCTTCATCGTGCATAAGGATTCCCCCCATCTGGATGGGCAGTATGCCGCCTTCGGTATGGTGCTGGAGGGTATGGAAGAGGTGGATCGCATCGCCTCCGTGCCCCGCAACATGATGAACAATATGCCCAAGAAGCCTCAGGTGATGGTCTCCGTCCGCGTGGACACCCACGGCGTGGAGTATCCCTCCCCCGAGAAGCTGCCGGAGAGATAAAAATGACAATATGCGCACCCTTGCCTCCCCCTTTGGGGGAGGTGGGTGAGCGAAGCGAACTCGGAAGGGGCGGCTGACGGAGTGCTATCGATAGCAGCCCCCTCAGTCACCGCCTTCGGCGGCGACAGCTCCCCCTTAGGGGGAGCCAAGATATATTCACTCTTACCTCTAACCTTGAAACACGGGGGCGTACCGGTTTCGACGGGGGTGTGGAGGCAGGATAAGCGGGCGGTGGCGCCTGACCACCATAAAACGGGTACTTTAAAATTAACTGACAACACTAAGACTGTTGCCGTCGCTGCCTAAGCAGTGACCGTCTGAACCGGAGCGGCCACCGGCCGGGGAAGGCGTCGTTAAGGTGGCGTCCGTGAGGCGGGTAAGAGTTGCCCCGCCCACGCATCATGACTCTACTGAAGTGTCGCGTCTGTTACGTGCCGCGGCATGGAGGGAATGTTTAAATCGTAACTGCGCCCGGAGAAAGTCCTGTTAAAATGCTTTCGGACAGGGGTTCGACTCCCCTCGCCTCCACCACTGGGGAGCCAGACGAACTCTGCCACCATCTACCTTTTGGGGCAGAGCTTCGTCCTGGTTCTTCCTATTTGAAAAATGAGAGAGCCTACTAAGCTATATCGGCTTGGTAGGCTCTTTTCGTATTTTTCAGGCGTGCCTCCATAACGCAATTCGTGATAATCTAACAAATCCCTGCAAAATCTTAAAATATACGGTAGATTATCACTGAAGGAGCGGCGCGCATATGATTAAGATTTTACTGTCCCGGAAGCTTGGCGAGCTTCGCTGGACACAAGCCGACCTTGCCAGAAAAACCGGCATCAGGCCGACTACCATCAACGAACTGTACCACGAAATGGCCGAAAGGGTCAACCTTGAACACCTCGATCTGATTTGCGAGGCGCTGGGCTGTGAACTGGATGAGATCATCATCCGCATCCCCAACAGCGCTCCTAAGATAGAGAACACACGGGCCGGGAACAAGGTACATAAGTGATGGCCCGCCTTCAAAGAGAGAGCGCAGAGGTGCATACCCCTGCGCTCTTATTCTTTATTCTTCGGCATCGATATAGATGCACTGGCCGTCTGGGAGGATAAAGCCTACCTTGCAGCCGGTGAATTCTGCCACCCTTGCGAGGTCTTTTGCAGACCAACTATCCCGAGCCATTTTGTTGCTCATTACCTGCTTGCTCATATCAAAAATGCTCGGCGAGATCCATCTGCTTCTTTCCGCTGAGCGTGAGAACTGCTTTCACCTTTTCAGATACGGACATAAGCGCCCTCCTTTCCTCATTCA
>JAFQTS010000091.1 GCA_017408915.1 Oscillospiraceae bacterium
CAGGGATTGATTTTCGCATCGTGGAGATTGAGCCAAATTACTTCCGCGCCCTGTGCCTCGCAGGCCATCAGCGCCTCTTTCAGCAGGACTTCCGTGTTGCCACCGGGACGTCCGCAGTTGATACCCATAATTTTCATGTTTTGCTTCCTCCGTTAATCTATAGCGTGTTGCCGCTTGTACCCAAGTTCATTGTAGCATAGATGTGGTTTTGCAGTTATTTTAATTTATGCCGAGAATATAACCAAATGGAATAAACTTCGCCAAAACCATTTACAAACGGAAAAAATGGGGATAAAATAAAAAAAGGGGAGGTGTTGTCCGTGACGATAGAGAAGATCCGCTATTTTATCGAAGTAGCCCGTGCCGGCAGTATTACGCAGGCGGCGAAAAATCTCTACGTCTCCCAGCCTAACCTTAGTAAGCAAATCGCCCAGATGGAGGCGGAATGCGGCTTTGCCCTCTTTTCCCGCGACAGACACCGCTTGGAGCTGACGGAGGCGGGGGAGGAGCTGTACGAGCATATTTTGGAAGTGCCCCGCCTTGTGGACGAAGCCTTTGCCCGCGCAAAAGAGCGCAGTATTCAAAGCACACGCCACCTCTCCATTGGCGTGATGGAGCTGCAGGCTATGAGCGAGATGCTCATGCCCGCTATTGCCCGCTTTTCCAAGGAGCATCCTCATGTGGATGTGGATTTGGAGCGTACGGGATTTGGTCGCTTGCGGGCGGGACTCCACAACGGCGATTACGACATGATTGTGACCATGTGCTTTGATGCTCGTGCCGAGGCGGATATCTGCGAAATGGTGCTTAGTGAACCCTTTCCCATGATCGCCGTCCATAAGGATAACCCTCTTGCCGGCCGCAGCAGTGTGTCCTTCGGCGAACTGCGTGATGAGCCCTTCGTTCTTATCTCCTCCAAGGAGACCCCAAGTGGTGAGGAGCAGTTCTTATCTGAATGTGCCCGCTTTGGATTTGTCCCCAATCTGGTGCGCCGCCCCTCTTCGCTGGAAAGTCTGCTCCTCTGCGTGGAGGCGGGACTTGGTATTGCCCTGCTGGACAACAACATTCGCCTTGATCCCTCTACGCCTGTACGCTTGGTGCCTGTAAAGGATGTGCCCGCCATGTCTTTTTCTGCCGCGTGGAAGAAAGACCACGAAAGTGACGTGCTGCGCGCCTTTTTGGAGATTTTGAAATCCGCTTCTTGACAGGGAAGAGGGTTAAATTTATAATGATAGTAATTCCTTTATAGCCGCTTGTACCCGCAATTCGGTTAGAAAGGAAACTTTGTCATGGATAAAACGTTGGAAAAGCTGATCCTCAAGACCCATGCGGTACAGGAGATCGAGAAGCTGATCAACACCTATGAGTATAAGCTGTCCCGCGCCCTTTTAGAGGACGTGGAGCGGCTTTTTGCGCTTAAAATGCCGGATGTACGTATTGAATTGTCCTTCGGCAAGTATCTCGGCCCCGAGGGCGTTCACCGCTGCATCGTTGGTCTCCACGGAAAGATGTTCCGTGAGGCGGACGGTCAGCCCGCCATTGGTACATTCCACATGAACAACAATACCACCGGCATTATCGAGGTAGCAGGGGATCTGAAGACTGCCAAGGGTCTGTGGACTTGTCCCGGTACTTACAATAATAAGGATGCATCTTCTCCCACGGGAGCTGTTTCCATGGCGGGTGCGTGCCTTCGCAGCTGTGACTTCATCTACGATGAAGAAGAGGGACAGTGGAAGATGTGGCACTATGTGGTCACGGGCGTGATGTCCTATAAAATGGGCGAGACACCTGCCAGCGGCGGCATGGACATGGCGACCGCTGATTGGAAAGACCTGTTTGACGAGACCAGCCGTCCCGATGGCCCGCCTACCAACAGCTGGGTGTATGCACCGAACCGCCGTGTGGAGTATAAGGACTACAACCGTGTCCCCGAGCCCTATGAGACCTTCTCGGAGACGTTCAGTTACTAAGCATGCAGAAGACCTCAACCCGAGTGGGTTGAGGTCTTTTGTTACGCAATTTGTTCTTTTGTGGATTCCTGATGCAGCACATAGAAGATTTTCACCAAGTTGATGAACTTCATCACCAAGTGGCCTTTTCGCAGATAGCAGCGATAGATATTCTCCCCGTGCTGGATCTCCATGTACTTGCCGGGCTTGAAGGGCAGGGTCGGCAGCGGATCGGTGGGGAAGGTGAGAGTCGCCTTTTTACCGTTCAGCGTGCCGCGGAAAGCGAATTCATGCTCGTTGAGCCGCAGTGTACCGTGCCCCACATCCACAAACTTATGGGTCTTGGGATCGATCATGTGGACGGCTGTCACATCCTCCAGCCATACATCCTCGCCGTTTCTCACCTGCTCTGTCAGAGAATCCAGGATAAAGCGGCTCCAATCGGATACATAGCGAATCTCGGGGCCAAAGCCCTTGGTGTTATGGAGAAAGCCCAGTTCATCGCTCTTCGCCTCGTAGCCGCACGCGCGGCAGTGGAGGGTGTTCCCGTCACGGACTTCCATGTTGAACTCCGCGTGGCAGTGGGGGCATTTATAGAGGACGTGCTCCAACCCCTCGATGTTGTCGTTCTGCTTATAGCGGAACTGCAGCGTTTCCTGCTCGCGGTAGGCATCGTACAGCAAAGCCTCGTCCGCCTTGCGTTGGATGGTATCCAAATCGGCGGCGGCAAGTTCTTCCTTGGTAAAGAGCTTATACACATCCATGGTGGTCTTGCCGGGACGGATCTTCTTCGACCACTTGGGCATGGCGAAATAGGTGCCGCGGCAGCGTGCCACATACACATCCGCCTTCAGCCACTGCAAAAACTTATACGTTGCCAGCGGCACGGGGGTGGAAAGCCCATCTTCGCACATAAGGCCGGCAGGATAGATGACCAAGGGCTGTCCATTTTTAATGACGGTCTTCATCTTCTTCATGTCCGACACGGTGGTTTGGAACTGCTGCTTGGGGATGACTCCTAACTTATCCAAAAATCCCGTAATGGGCAGAGAACGATAAAAAGACTGGCTGATCACGAAGGACATAGGACGCTTCGTAAGGCCGATAAGGGTCAAAAAATCCAGCATGGACTGGTGGTTGGCAATGACCACATAAGGCCCTTTTGCATCCTTTATCTCATTGCGCAGCACCTGTGGGCGGAAAAGATACTTTCCCGCAATGCGGCAAACAGCCTGCGCTAAGCGATAATATAAGAGCTTTGGTTTCGTGTAATACATATCCGCTCCTCTCTCTTCCTGAAAGGCAGTATAGCACAGAATTAAGAAAGCGCAAAGGGCTTTGCGGAAATTTGTCGATGGGAAATCTTACAAAAAATGCACGCCAATTTTGGCGTGCATTTTCGGTGTTCGGTTATCTGAGCGCCTTATCCCAACTGGAAGTCCTCATGCGCTGCCGTTTCAGGGGCAGCTTTATGCAGCAGCCAGTTGGCGGCCAGTTTCGTCCAAGCGTGGCTGGAAAAGCGCTTATCACTACGGTAAGGGCCGACAGAATAGGGGTTACCTGCGCCGAAGCCATGCTCACCCTTTTCGAAGATATGCATCTCGAAGGGGATACCCTGCTCTGCCAGTGCCGCAGCCATCTTCAAGGACTGCTGTACAGGTACCATGTGGTCGTTGGCGGCGTGGACGAGGAAGATGGGCGGCGTATGCTCCGAAACATGAAGACAGGGACTGACGGCATCGCACTGCTCCTTCGTGGGCTTGTGTGTGCCGAAGAAAGACTCGTCACCCATCATCAGCATGGGGTTAGGAGGCATGGAGGCGTTATACTCCATCTGATAGGAGAAGTCGGCGACAGGATAGCCCAGCACCACCGCCATAGGACGGAAACACTCGCTGGGCACACCGAAATGCTCGGAAAGGAGGGGTGTATGCCAGTTGGTAGCCATGTTGCCGCAGACGTTCGCGCCTGCACTGAAACCAATGAGCGCAATGCGCTCCGTGTCAACGTGCCACTCCTCGGCATGCTCGCGGATGGTCAGCAGCGCCTTGCCCAAGTCCAGCAGCTGGGCAGGATGGCGGGAGTCGTGCTCGCCGCAGGTAGAGCCGACGGTATACTGGAGGACAAAGGCCTGATAGCCCTCGGCGGAGAAGGCCATAGCCACATCATCGCCCTCGTTTTCCGAAGCGCAGAAGAGGTATGCGCCACCGGGACAAATCACCACGGCAGGCAGCATCTCCGGCTCGGAAGGGAACAGGGGATTGGGGTTACAGTGACGCAAAAAGGTGTGAAGCACCACGTCCTCGCGGCCTTCCCACAGCTTGATTTGTTTCGTGATCATTGGCGTATCTCCTTTACATTAAAAATCGGCCCCAACACAGGCGGTGGGGCCGAGATAGGGCTTACTTATCCATTTGCGTGACGCTTGATGGCCTCAAAGGACTCGTCGCTGAGAACGTGTTCCAAGCGGCAGGCATCCTCGGATGCCACCTCTTCGGACACACCCAAACGCACAAGGAAAGAGGTCAGCAAAGTATGGCGCTCATAGATCTTCTCAGCCACCTCCTGTCCTGCAGGCAGAAGGGAGATATAGCCATTTTCATCCACCGATACATAGCCGCCGGATTTCAAAAGACCCATGGCACGGCTGACGCTGGGCTTGGAATAGCCCATATATTCGCCCACGTCAATGGCGCGGACATGGGGATTGCGGCGCAGAAGCACATAGATGCTCTCCAAATACATCTCGCCGGATTCCTGTAGGTGCATAGCGTCGCCTCCTTCGTGTGTTTTGTCTACTATACCATATATTTCCCCCAAGCGCAAGAGGGAGGGACAAGGAGGGCGGTACTTGTAATTTTTCCCCACCGATGGTATACTACGGAAAAAAGTAAGAAATAGGGAGGTGGCCAAATGGTGCTTTCTCTGCGGCCTTATCGCTTATTTGCGGATTATACCGCCGTAACAGCGGAATACTTGGAAAAGAAGGGGATTCGCCTTTTGCTATGCGACCTTGACTTTACCCTTGCCCCCAAGGGTGTGAAAGAGCCCAATGATTCTGTCCGTAACTGGATCGCCTCTCTCCATGAAAAAGGCATCACGGTGATGATCCTGTCCAATAACCGCCGTCCCGTCCGTGTGGAGCAGTTCTGTGCGCCTTTGGGCATCCCCTATGAAGGACACGCAGGCAAACCCCAGCCCAAGGGTATCTACCGCGCTATGGCCCGCGTAGGGGCGAAGAGGGAAGAGACCGCCATGCTGGGAGATAAACTTCTCACCGATATGCTTGCCGCCAATTTGGCGGGAGTGCTGGGCTTGATGGTAGAGCCTCTCGGCGGCGCGGTAACGCCGTGGCAGAAGGTGCTGCACGCCTTGCAAGCGCCCTTCAAGCGCTTTCCCCGTGGAAAGGAGTGAGCAAAATGGATCATATTGCACGCTTGCGCGCTTCTTTGGGCGAACTGGATGCCCTGCTGCTGACAGGGGAGAGCAACTGCTTTTACGCCACGGGTTTCCTCGGCGAAGGTGCCACAGTGGTGACGAAGCAGGGGGCCTATTACATCACCGACAGCCGCTACACCGAGGCTGCGGAGAAAACCATCGGCGCTGCCGCCAAGGTGTGGGAGATGAGCCGCGAGAATCCCATGTCCGCCCTCATTCGCCGCGCTTTGGAAGAAGCGGGCGCAGTGAAGGTGGGCTTTGAAGAGGAAGTCATGACCGTTGCCCAGCACAAGGTGTTTGCCGAGAAGTTGTCCTGTGAATTGCTGCCCGCCTCCAAGCTGCTGACAAGTCTGCGGGGTAGCAAGGATGAAGAGGAGATCACCCGCCTTGTGGCGGCGCAGAAGATCGCCGAGGGGGCATTAGCGCAGCTGTTGAAGGAGATCCGCGTCGGCATGACGGAGAAGGAGATCGCCGCAAGACTCCAGTATCTCATGGTGTCCGCAGGGGCAGAGAAGCTATCCTTCGATACCATCGTGGCCTCGGGCCCCAACAGCTCCATGCCTCACGCCGTGCCCACGGAGCGTAAGATCCAAAAGGGCGACTTCATCACCATCGACTTTGGCTGCGTCTATCAGGGCTACTGCTCCGATACCACCCGCACCGTGGCGGTAGGGGAGGTCAGCGAGGAACAGCGCACCGTCTACAACATCGTGTTGGAGGCGCAGAAGGCAGGTATCGCCGCCGCCCATGCAGGAATTAGCGGTAAGGATATTGACGGCGCTGCCCGCGAGGTCATCGAAAAGGCGGGTTACGGCAAGTATTTTGGTCACAGCTTCGGTCACAGTCTTGGCATCGACATCCACGAAAGTCCCAACGCATCCCCCACCAATGAAGAGCCTATGCCTGTGGGTGCTGTCATCAGCGCAGAGCCCGGTATCTATCTCCCCGGCAAATTCGGCGTCCGTATCGAGGATGTTTTGGTGCTGGGCGAGGATGGCTGCCGCAATATTACCGCCTTCCCCAAGGAACTGCTGGTGATCGACGGGTGAATTTTGCAAAAAATATTGCAAAGGACTTGCCAAATACTGCGGCATCGTGTAAAATATTAGAGGCCATTTAGGCGCATATTATCAATCCGAGGGAATCGCGATGTTCCCTCATCAATTATGGGAGGAATATCATTATGGCAACGATTACTGCTGGCGATTTCAGAAACGGTAAGACCTTCGAGTACGAAGGCAAGATCATGCAGGTTATCGAGTTCCAGCACGTCAAGCCCGGTAAGGGCGCGGCTTTCGTCCGTACCAAGATGAAGAACATCGTGACCGGCGGCGTGACCGAAACTTCTTTCAACCCCACCGCTAAGTTCGAGGAAGCTTTCATCGAGCGCAAGGATATGGCTTACAGCTACAACGATGGCGACCTGTACTACTTCATGGATCAGGAGACCTTCGACATGGTGCCTCTGGGCGCTGACCTGCTGGGCGACGCTTTCAAGTTCGTCACCGAGAACACCATCTGCAAGGTTCTGAGCTATAAGGGCAGCGTGTTTGGTCTGGAGTGCCCCAACTTCATGGATCTGGAGATCACCGAGACCGAGCCCGGCATCGCCGGCAACACCGCTACCAACACCCTCAAGCCCGCTACCGTTGAGACCGGCGCTGAGGTGCGCGTGCCCCTGTTCATCAACATCGGCGACAAGATCACCATCGACACCCGTACCGGCGAGTATCTGAGCCGCGCTAAGTAAGTAACATCCGATTACTGTACATCGTTTTAGTTTAGAAAGGAGTACAATCATGGGCGTTTCTGAGAAGGTAGCTTATCTGAAGGGTCTGGCCGAGGGTCTGGGTCTGGATGCCGAGTCCAAGGAGGGCAAGCTGTTTGCCGCCATCATCGACGTGCTGGATGAGATGGCCGAGGAGATCCTCGATCTGGAGGAGGAAATGGCTGATATCGAAGAGGGCCTCGATGCCGTCAGCGATGATCTCAGCGAAGTGGAGGAGACCCTCTACGAGCTGGAGGACGAGTTCGATGACGATGACGACGAGGATGAGGAAGATGAAGAGGATTGCTTCATGACCACCTGCCCCGCCTGCGAGGAGGAGATCTTCTTCGACGAGACCGTTCTTGAGGACGGCGAGGTTGTCTGCCCCAACTGCGGCGAGAAGCTGGAGTTTGATCTGAGCGATCTGGCCAATGCTCTGGAAGATCTGGAAGAGGACGACGACTAATTGTTCTGCGAATCAAAATGACCGCCCATGGGGCGGTCATTTTTTGTTTAGTTACTGTCCAACTCTACCGCTACCAACGCACAGTCATCCACATTATAGATAAGTGTACCACTGTAATGTGCACCATCCGTGCCGTTGTAGGAAAAAGAAAGGCAGAGATTATTTTCTGCCATCCAAGTGGCATGGTCAAGCACTACACAGGGAAGAAGGGAAGCGTCAAGGGGCAAGGCGGGAAGAGAAGTAGGTGTGTTGGGGGCGCAATCATCGGAGATGGTCAGCAGCACCTCTTTGGCAATATCTCGCTGCGAAACAGGATCTTCTTTGCTATAGGTTGTCATATCCCAAAGGCGTAGATAGTAGTCGCCGCCACGGAGTTTTCCTATCAAAAGCAGGTATCGCTCATCGGGCGAAAAAGTGTTGTGATCCAACACTTTCGGGTTGTCCATTAAAGGAAGATGGGTTGCCAAGAGTGCAGGGCCTTTTTCGCAATGTTCACAGGGTGTGCCTTCTAGGTAGAACGGTTCGTTTGCGTCTACATGCACTGTGCCGCCCAAAAGGCGGTCACGATAAAAAGTGAGTGTAATTGTGCTGTTGGGTACTGGATCAACCCTTGTTGTCAAATAATCGTGGGAGCATGCAAGTACCACCAACACTGTTACTGCTAAAACAACAGCAGCGGCGGCGAAAAGAAGGCGCTTTCGCTGACGGCGGCGATTTTCTGCTGTAATGGTCAGCACCGTTTCTACGGGGGAGGGATGTGGGATAGGGGAAGTTGTCATGTCGTTCTCCTTTTCTGCGGCGCGGCAGGAGAGCAGGTCATCCACCTGCAAGCCGAGGGCAGCCGCCAAGGGCTGCAAAAGGGTCACATCGGGGTAACTGAGCCCCCGCTCCCATTTGCTGACAGCCTTGTCGGTCACATGGAGTTTCTGCGCCAACATCTGCTGGGTCAGTTCCTGCCGCTTTCGATTCTCGGCGATAATTGCGCCGAATTGCGTCTTATCCAAAGTGATCACCTCGCTTACAGTGTAGCATACTGCCCCATAAACACAACCGACCAACAGTAGAATTACAAGTAGAATTGTATCTAAAGCGTAAATTATGCGAGAAAAGGTTGCCAAATTTTTTCTTTGTGCTATACTGATATGTGATGTGTCAAGACACATCGTATATCATAATAGAAAATTTGAGGATTGGGATATGAAAACAGAAGAAAAGCTGAACATGACCATGCTCTGTGATTTCTATGAGTTGACCATGGGCAATGGTTATTTCAAGAACGGCTATAAGGATCGTATCACCTATTTCGATGTGTTCTTCCGCCGTGTGCCCGACGGTGGCGGTTTTGCCATTGCCGCCGGTCTTGAGCAGCTCATCGACTATATTGAAAACCTGCATTTCACCGACGAAGATATTGCCTATCTCCGTGGCCGCAACCTCTTTGATGAGGAGTTCTTGGCCTATTTGAAGGACTTTAAGTTCACCGGCGACATCTATGCTGTCCCCGAGGGCACGCCCATGTTCCCCCGTGAGCCCATGCTGGTTGTCCGCGCTCCCGCCGTGGAGGCGCAGCTTATTGAGACCTTCACGCTGCTGACCATCAACCATCAAAGCCTTATTGCCACCAAGGCAAACCGCATCTGCCGCGCCGCACAGGGTCGCACGGTGCTGGAGTTCGGCTCCCGCCGCGCCCACGGCTACGATGCCGCCATCGTTGGTGCCCGCGCTGCCTACATCGGCGGCTGTGACGGTACGGCCTGTACCATTTCCGATCAGCTCTACGGTGTACCTGCCGGCGGCACCATGGCTCACGCTTGGGTGCAGATGTTCGATAGCGAATATGAGGCCTTTAAGCACTATTGCGAGGTCTATCCCAACAATGCAACGTTACTGGTGGATACCTATAATACCCTTAAGTCCGGCGTGCCCAACGCCATCCGCGCCTTTAATGAGGTCTTGAAGCCCTTGGGCATCACCAAGTGCGGCATTCGCCTTGACAGCGGCGACATGGCCTATTTGAGCCAGCAGGCCCGTAAGATGCTGGACGAGGCGGGCTGGACGGAGTGCAAGATCTCTGTGTCCAACTCTTTGGACGAGTACCTGATCCGCGATCTCCTCATGCAGGATGCCAAGATCGATCTCTTCGGCGTTGGTGAGCGGATGATCACCGCCCGCAGTGAGCCTGTGTTCGGCGGCGTGTATAAGCTGGTTGCCGTGGAAAAGGACGGCGAGATCGTCCCCAAGATCAAGCGCAGCGAGAACGTGGAGAAGATCACCGTACCTCACTTCAAGAAGCTGTACCGCTTCTATGGCCGCGATACCGGCAAGGCCATCGCCGACTATATGGCGGTGTATGATGAGACCGTGGACGACAGCGGCGATTTTACCATCTTCGATCCCTACGCCACGTGGAAAAAGAAGAATGTGTATAACTTCGAGGCCCGTGAGCTGCTGGTGCCTATTTTCCTTAATGGTAAGCGTGTGTATGACTGCCCGCCCTTGAAGGAAGTGCGTGCCTATTGCGCCCAGCAGATGGATACCCTGTGGGACGAGGTCAAGCGTTTCGAGAATCCCCATTCCTACTATGTGGACTTGAGCCAGAAACTGTGGGACATCCAGCACGATTTGCTGGAGCAGACAGAGGAATAATCATTCCCGCAGGGCTGTCCATTTAATCGGACAGCCCTGCGCCTATATCACCGGAGAAAGGAGTGCCCTATGAAGAAACCGCGTGTACAACAGAAAACGGAGCGTCGTATCAGTGCCGGCCTTCGCCTTGCGCTGGTTGCTGTGCTGCTGGTGTTGCAGATAGCGGTGGTAGTGGCTCTTTCTCTCCTCTTGCAGCAGAAGATGGCGTTGGTCTATACGGCACTGGAACTGCTGGCAGTGGTGGTGGCTATTTGGGTCTACACCCGCCCGGGCAGCAGTAGCTATAAGATCGGCTGGGCGCTGCTGATTTTGGCTGTGCCGGTAGCAGGTCTGATCCTCTACCTCCTTTGGAACGGACAGACATTCCGCCGCTCCAACTTAAAAAAGCTGCCCTATCCGCCGGAGAATGATGAGCGCCGTATCCACGATACCCAGACCCTCGCGGCATTGGAGAGGGAGCTGCCTAAGTGGCACCGTGTAGCGGCCTACGGAGCCCGCCGCGGCTTTGCCGTCTATAGCGGCACGGATTGGGAGTATCTCGCCACGGGGGAGGCCTATTTTGAGCATATGTTCGCTGCCATGGAGAAGGCGGAGAAATTCATCTTCATGGAGTATTATATCGTTACGCGCGGTGAGATTTTTGATCGCCTTGTGGACATCTTCCGCCGCAAGCGGGAGCAGGGCGTGGAGATCAAGCTGATCTTTGACGATTTCGGCAGCATGATGCGCTTTGGCGGCGAAGAGGTGGGCATGCTGCGGCGTATGGGTGTGGAGACGAAGGTCTTTAATCCTGTCCACCAGTATGTGAACCGTCTGTACTTCAACTACCGCAACCACCGTAAGATCACCTGTGTTGACGGGCACATCGCCTATACCGGCGGTATCAATATCGCCGATGAATACGCCAACATCATTGACCGTTTCGGCTACTGGAAGGATGGCGGCGTGTGCATTAGCGGCGAGGCGGCATGGGGCTTCACCCGTGAGTTTTTGCGTATGTGGGAGCGCATGGGCGGCAAGTTCCCCCAGCCCTACGATGCATATCGCCCTGCGAAAACGGTGGAAGGGAAGGGGTATTGCCAACCCTTTGCCGATGGGCCGGACAACAATCCCGTCAATACCGCCGAGGACATCTTCCTCCACCTTATTAACCGCGCCCAGCATACCCTGCGCATCACCTCGCCCTACCTTGCCATTGATGAGCCCATGATCCGCGCCCTTTGTACTGCTGGTGACAGCGGTGTGAAGGTACAGCTGATGATGCCCGGCACGCCCGACCACAAATTTGCCTACTTGGTTGCGGAGTCTTACTTCGGTGAACTCATGCGTCATGGTGTACAGATATATACCTTTACACCCGGTTTTCTACACGGAAAAACTGTGCTTGTAGATAACGAAATTGCCGTTATCGGCACGGTGAATATGGACTACCGCAGCTTCCATCTCCATTATGAGTGCGGTACGATTCTCTACGGCGAAAAAGCCCGCTGCGGGTTGGAGGAGGACATGGATGAGATCCTCTCCCAGTCCCGCCGCGTCACCATCAGCAGTTGGAAAGCCCGCCCGTGGCTGCGGAAACTGACGGGTATGTTTCTGCGTTTGTTTGCCATGTGGATGTAATCTTCTCCCTTGACAAGCGCCATTTTTCAGTATACAATCACCATACAATCAAAGGGGTGCTGGTGCAAACCGGCTGAGATACAGCGTAATGCCGCTGTGACCCTCGAACCTGATCCGGATAATGCCGGCGTAGGAATGTGGTCATAGTTTATACGAATCGCCGCATTGCATCGCCCGCAATGCGGCGTTTCTTTTTTGGTTCTGAAAGAGCGCCGCAGCGGAGAACATTTTAAGGAGGTATGACTATGAACCACCGTAAACTTCGTTCCCTGTGCGAAGGCGCTGTGCTGCTGGCAGCAGCACAAGTTCTCAGCTACATTAAGTTGTGGGAAATGCCCTGGGGCGGCAGTGTTGTGCTGTCCATGATTCCGTTGGTGCTTTATGCTGTCCGATGGGGGCTCGGCTCGGGCTTGTTGGCGGGCTTTGCCTTTGGCGTATTGCAGTTTGTCTTTGATGGAGGTTTTGCTCTTGGTTGGCAATCTATCGTGGGCGACTATCTGGCGGCCTTTACTGTGTTGGGCTACGCAGGTCTCGTGGCGCGCCGTAGCCACGGTGTTTTTACCGGCACGCTTATCGCCGGTGCTCTTCGTTTTTTTGTCCACTATATCGTAGGTGCCACTATTTGGGCCGAGTATATGCCTGAGGTGTTCTTCGGCCTTACTATGAAGTCTCCGTGGTTCTACTCGCTTCTCTATAACCTCGCCTATATGCTTCCCAATGTTATCATTACGCTGCTGGTCTTTGCCTTGGCCTACAAGCCCTTGAAGAAGTTTTTCTTAGCCGAAGACCTTAAATAAATCCTCAGATTTTCTGTAAGCCTCTGCCCGAAAGGGTGGAGGCTTTTGCCTGTTTTCACGTAATAAAGTTCCGGCTTGTGAGATATTCCAACTGAAACGAGAAGTTTTTAGACGGTATTACAAAATCTTTGCGTTCCTAACAAAAAGGTTGATATTTGTTTAACAATGTTGTAAAGTTATCATAGTGGAACGAATTTGTAAAGTAAGATTATAAAATATAACGAGGAGGAACAGGCAATGGCATTTGAAGAATTCATGAGTATGTATCGTGAAAAACTCACCACTGCTGAGGAGGCAGTAAAGGTGATCAAGTCCGGCGATTGGGTGGACTATGGCTTCGCTTGCACCCATCCCCGCGTACTGGACGAGGCA
>JAFQTS010000092.1 GCA_017408915.1 Oscillospiraceae bacterium
ATGAAGCGCAAATCCTTGAACCAGCCGTTCAGCGCGCCCACAAGGCGCATACCGGGGCCGGGGAGCCACTGACCGTTGCGGGCGGTGGTCTCGCCGTAAGGCACGGCCCAGTACTCGTCGAGGCCGCGGAAATGGTCGATGCGAATCACATCGTAGAGCTTGCCGGCGCCGTCGATGCGGCGAATCCACCAGCCGTAGCCGTCCTCGCCCATGGCGTCCCAGTTGTACAGGGGCGTGCCCCACAGCTGACCGTCCACGGCGAAGTAATCCGGCGGCACACCGCTGACGGCGGTGGGCACGCACTGGTCATCCATCTGGAACCACTCGGGCTCAGCCCACACATCGGCGCTGTCGAGGGGGACATAGATGGGCAGGTCACCAATGACGAAGATACCCTTGTCGTGGAGGTAGGTGCGCAGGGCGTTCCACTGGCGGAAGAAGAGGAACTGGATGTAGATAAAGAGCTCCACATCCTCGTTGTACTTCTCACGGGCCTCAGCGAGGGCCTCGGTATCGCGGAGGCGAATGTCGTCGGGCCACTCCGTCCAAGGACGCATGCCATAGTGGCGCTTACAGGCCATGTAGAGGGCATAATCGCCAAGCCAGCGCTTATTTTCCTCCATAAAGGCCGCCACGTCTTCGCGGTCACGCTCCCAACCACGCGCCTTGGCGATGGCGAGAACTTCAAAGCGGTTTTCGTAGATTTTGCCGTAGTCCACGGCGCGGGCGTTGCTGCCCCAGTCACGCATGGTGACCTCTTCCTCCGTCAGGAGTTCGTCCTCAATGAGCATATCGAGGTCGATGAAGTAGGGGTTACCTGCGAAGGTGGAGAAGCTCTGATAAGGGGAGTCGCCATAGCTGGTAGGGCCGAGGGGCAGGAGTTGCCAGTACTTTTGGCCTGCAGCGGCGAGGAAATCGGCAAATTCGTAAGCTGCCTTGCCCAGTGTACCGATGCCGTAAGGAGAGGGCAGGGAGGACACGGACAGCAAAATGCCTGCAGAACGTTCCATAATGTGATTCTTCTTTCTAAAAGGATGCTGGCGAAAAATCTGCGATTTTTCTGCCAATTTGCAGCCCCTTGCGCGCGCCCTACGGGCACACTTATGGGCTGATATGTATTTTTTGCCACGTACACGCCGCGGCAAAAAATGATTTGAATAAAGGCGCTCCGCGCCAAATAATTAAATCATTTTTCTGACGACATGTGCGTCAGAAAAATACCCCGACTTAGCCGCCTTGGGCGGCGACACCAGTGACCGAGGTCAGCTGGTGAGAGGGGATGTAAAGGGGAGAGTTATCTCCCCTTTAATTATCGCTTATCCCTTCACCGCGCCGGCGGCCACACCCTTGATGATGTGCTTCTGGCACAGGAGGTAGAAGATGATAACGGGGATGATGCTCATGAGAATGAGGGCCATGGTAGCACCCAAGTCCACCGTGCCGTAGCTGCCCTTGAGGTACTGGATGTGGATGGGGATGGTACGATACTCATTGATGTCCAGCACGAGGTAGGGCAGGAGGTAGTCGTTCCAAATCCACATGATCTCCAGAATACCCACGGAAATGAGGGTGGGCTTCAGCATGGGAACGACAACATTGAAGTAGGTGCGGACAGGGCCGCAGCCGTCGATGGCGGCAGCTTCCTCAATGGAGAGGGGGATGGACTTGACAAAGCCCGTGAACATGAATACCGCCAAACCTGCGCCGAAGCCGAGGTAGATGACAGGAATGGTCCAAGGGGTGTTCAAATCCAGCTTGTCGGCGGTGCGGGACAGGGTGAACATCACCATCTGGAAGGGCACCACCATGGAGAACACGCAGCCAAAGTACACAATGCGGCACAGGAGGCTGTCCACGCGGGAGATATACCATGCTGCCATAGAGGTGAACAGCAGGATGAGGAGGGTGCCCAGCAGGGTGATGACGAGAGAGTAGAAGGCGGACTTATAGAAGGGGTAGTTACCGAAGGTCATGCCTTTGATGAAGTTTGCCCAGCCTGCGAACATCTCGCCGGAGGGCCAAGCGAAGGTGGCGGTCTTAACGAAGGTGTTGAGCTTGAAGGAGTTCAGCAGCACCATAAACACGGGGATGACATAGACCACAGAAATGACGGAGAACACCACCGTCAAAATCATGCTCTTAACAGTATTGCGCTTTGCCATTACTGCTGCACCTCCTTACTGCGGGTGGCACGGAGCTGGATCAGACCCATTGCCGCCACGAGGATGAAGAACAAGACGGCCTTGGCCTGTGCCGTACCACGGGAGTGGAGGCCGGAGCCATTGAAGGTGCTGACGATGTTCAGCGCCAGCATTTCCGTCGTCTTGATGGTAGAACCGTCGGGGTTGATGATGAAGGGGAGACCGTCGGTCAAGGCCAAGTTCTGATCGTAGAGCTTGAAGCCGTTGGTGAGGGTGAGGAACATGCAGATGGTGATGGAGGGCATCACGTTGGGGATGGTGACCTTCCACAATGTCTGCCATTTGGTAGCGCCGTCGATGCGGGCGGCCTCCAGCATATCCTCGGGGACAGCTTGCAAGCCTGCAATGTAAATGATCATCATGTAACCGATCTGTTGCCAGCATAGCAAGATGACAAGTCCCCAGAAACCGTATTTGGTCTCCAGCAGGATGGAGGTGTTCATCTTGGAGAGGATACCGTCGAAGATCATGGACCAGATGTAGCCCAGCACGATGCCGCCGATGAGGTTGGGCATGAAAAAGACGGTACGGAACAGGTTGGCGCCCTTCATCTTCTGGGTGAGGGCGTAAGCCACGGCGAAGGCCAGCACGTTAATGAGCACCACCGTGACGATGGTGAACAGCGCCGTATACCAGAAAGCGCGGGTGAAGGACTGGTCCTGGAAGGCGCGGATGTAGTTCTCCAAGCCCACCCACTTGGCGTTCTTGGTGATCTTGAACTGGCAGAAGGACAGGTAAATGCCCTGCAGGAAAGGCCAGACGAATCCGATGCAGAAAGCGGCCACCATGGGACCCATGAAGAGGGGGAACCAGCGGCGGATGGGCTTACGCAGCAGATTACCGTTGACCGAGGAATTATCGCGTTTGCGCTTCATAGTGGATTCTCATCTCCCCGATAGTAATTTTTGCGGTAGTACACAAGTGACTCTCGCAGCCTCATGCAGCCACGGGAGTCGTATTTTTCAATTAACAATTAACAATTAACAATTAACAGTTGGCGGGGACAATACTATTTAATCATTTTTTGCCTGCGCTTTGCGTAGGCAAAAATACTTTGCGCTCTGTAAGTGTGCGAGCGTAGCGAGTGCGCGGCACAGAGCGGAGAGGGGATGTAAAGGGGAGAGAGGCTCTCCCCTTTAATAAACATTGAAGGGGGGCGGGCGTAAAGCCCGCCCCTCTTATGAGTATAGCGTTTTAACTATGTTGCGTCAAGCTAAATTAGCCGTTGACGTTGGCATAGCAGGTAGCCCAACCAGCCACGAAAGCGGTCTCGACGGCCTCCCACTTAGCATCGGTGGGATCAGCGTTGTAGTCGTTCAGAGCGGAGACCAGAGCGGCACGATAGTTGTCAACATCGGGCTGATAGTTGGTTGCCCACCACATGTTGGCCTTGCCGGCAGCAGCCAGATCGTTGGCCATGGCCAGGAAGGGGTTGGCGGAAGCAACAGCGTTGGTGTAGGGCATAACGCCGAAGGTGCCCACTGCCAGAGCGGAAGCCTCAGCGTCGGTGACCAGCCAGTACATGAAGTCCAGGGTAGCCTTGATGTCTTCCTCGGAAGCCATAGCGTTGACAGCCCAGTAGTTCTCAGTACCGCAGTTCAGACCCACGTTCTCCTCGCCAGCGACGCCGGAGTAGTAGGGGATCATAGCCAGATCGTCAGCAGTGAAGACCTCGGACAGGGAAGCCCACTCCCAGTTGCCCTGGGGATGGAACACGGCCTTGCCGGCCTTGAACTCAGCAGTAGCATCGTGACCGCCGGTAGCCAGATCGGTACGGGCGACGGTGCCGTTAGCGAAGATCAGCTCCATCAGGTTACGATAGTTATCCATGTAAGCGCCGGTCAGCTCAGCGGGGCAAGCAGTCCAAGCCTCGGGAGCGTCAACGCTCTCCCAGTAGTACTCCAGGTTGGCAACGTGGCCGGTGAAACGCCAGGAGGAAGAACCGTCCATGTCAGCAGCGGTGAAAGCGGCGAAGCCCAGCTCGTCCTTGCGGGCGGTGATGTCCTCAACGATGGCCTTCAGAGCGTCGAAGTTGGTGATGTCCTCGACAGCGTAGCCGGCCTCAGCCAGCAGAGCCTTGTTGACCATGATGCCGTAGCACTCATAGCAGTAACCGATGGAGCAGACCTTACCCTCAGCATCCTTCAGGATGTAAGCGTCGGTGTTCAGCTCGTTGAACACGTCGGTGCCGGTCAGGTCATAGCAGAACTCGCCCCAGGTGTTCACAGCGGCGCTGTTGCCGACCACGAACATGGTGGGAGCCTCGTCCTTATCCATCTCGGAGGTCAGGGTGTCATTGTAAGTGCCGGAAGCAGCGGTGACAACCTTGACGGGGACACCGGTCTTATCGGTGTACAGCTTAGCAATGTTCTGCAGAGCCTCGTCGGACTCGGGCTTGAAGTTCAGCCAATAAACGCTGCCGGTGGCAGCATCGGCGCCGTCATCAGCGGGAGCCTTCTCGCCGCAAGCGACAAGACCCAGCACCATGACCAGAGCCAGCATCAGAGCAAGAAACTTTTTCATACTTTGATTTTCTCCTTTTATAAAAATAATTTTATTATTTTCACAGCAGGGGCTGTAAAAAACGAAGTTGGGACGGGCGGCGAAAGCCGACCCTTGGCTCCCCTTGTCAGGGGAGCTGGATTTTTGCGAAGCAAAAAGACTGAGGGGTAGTCGTTCTCTCCCTCCGTCAGCTTCGCTGACACCTCCCTCGTCAGAGGGAGGCAAGGGCGCTACGCGCCACTCTATATTTTTTCTACACTTCTGCCTTCCCGCAATTCCGTAGGCAAAATGTGCTGCATGTGCTCCCCTTCGCCGTTCATCAGCGCAAGGAGCTGCCTCACGCTCTCGCGGCCCATCTGTTCCATAGGCTGACACAGGGTGGTGAGGGGCGGCTCAATGTAGGCCGACAGCTCCAAGCCGTCGATGGCGATGATGGAGCAGTCCTCGGGGACGCGGCGGCCTCCGTCCCGAAGGGCGCGCATAGCACCGATAGCCATATTGTCGGAGATGGCGAACAGGGCGGTAAAGTCGCCGCTGTTTTTATCCTGCAGCGCGGCTGCCATAGCCTCGTAAGCGCCGCGGATATCGTAGCTTTCTGTGCAGATGACGCCGCCGCTTTCCAAACCGTGGTCGCGGAGCGCCTTTACATAGCCCTCGTAGCGCAGCTGGGAGATGGAGCGGTCGTTGGTAGCGGTAATGAGGGCGGCAATACGCTGATGTCCCTTTTCAATAAGGTAGCGCACCGCTTCGTAGGCCGTATCCTCGTCGGCAATGGAGACGGAGGAATAGTTCCCCTCCAGCAGCGTGCCGTAGGGGTTGGTATAGGAGCAGCAGACAAAGGGGACGGTAATGGAGGTCACATCCTCGGGGGTGTAGTCGAAGCGACCACCCAAGAAGATCAAGCCCCGCAGCCGCTTTTCCCGCTGCATGATGGCGCCGTGGGCGATCTCGTCCTTATCCGAGCCGATCTGCTGCAGCACCATGGTGAAGCCTGCATCGGTGACGGCGGACTCGATGGCCTGAATAATGTCGATATAGAAGGGGTTGGACACGCCGCGCACCACGAGACCGATGTTGGTGGAATCGGTTCGCACCAGTTCGCGGGCGGAGTTATTGGGAATATAATTGGTGCTGGCGATGACCGCCTCCACCTTACGGCGGCTCTCGGCACTGACATCGGGGCGATTGTTCAGCACACGGGAGACGGTGGTAATGCTGACGCCGCTGAGACGGGCAATATCCTTAATAGTCACGGCGACAACCTGCATCTTTCTAACAAAAATTTAACGGTGAAAACGGTATCGGTATCGTTTTCAGTGTCCGCATTGTGTAGTGTAGCAACTTTTGTGGGAAAAGTCAAGGGGTGGCGGCATTTTCGGCACTTTATCCACAAAATTGGCTCGTAACTATGCTTTTTCACAAAGGGTATCCGCGGGGGACTGTACAAATGTCCACGGCTGTGGTATAGTAAGCGGGAACGAAAAGAGAAGGAGAAATAAGAGGATGTATCTGTCCACGCTTTGCTATATTGAAAATGAGGCGGGGGAGTATTTGATGCTCCACCGTGTGAAGAAGAAAAATGACCTTAACCACGACAAGTGGGTGGGCGTCGGCGGCAAGTTTGAAGCCGACGAGAGCCCCGAGGAGTGCGTGGTCCGCGAGACGCTGGAGGAGACGGGGCTTACTCTCACCGACTATCGGCTTCGCGGTTTGGTGACCTTCCTTTCCAGCGTGTGGGAGACGGAGTATATGTTCGTCTTTACCGCCACGGGGTATGAGGGGGAGCTTATCGAGTGCAACGAGGGGGATTTGGAGTGGATTCACAAGGACAAGCTGATGGAACTGCCCCTGTGGGTGGGAGATAAGCTGTTCTTAGAGCGTATCCACGAGAGCGATACACCCTTCTTCTCCTTGAAGCTGCGGTATGAGGGAGATGACCTCGTCTATGCGGCGCTGGATGGGAAGGAGCTAAGTGTTTAAAGGGGGAGCAGGCTCCCCCTTTAGAGCCCCCACCGCTCTGCTGCGCGCGCCCGATGGGCACACTGGCAGAGCGCAAAGTATAATTTCCCACGCACATGTCGCGGGAAATTATGATTTAAAATTTTTTGGAAAACCGCCGCACTTTTACATTTCCGTCGCAGTGAGCGGCTGAGCGAGTTAGAAGCAGAGGCAATGCTACATTTAGACGAAGTTACCGCCGCAGAAATCTACGCGAGGGATGCCATCGACTTCCTCTGCAATGAAGCGCGGGAAGGAAGTCGTGAAACCATGGGTTTCACGCGGCGTTTCTTTTGGTACTTTTCTTTCGCTGATGAAAGAAAAGTACAAACATCCCCGTAAAATAAATCGCATAACAAAACGACCTCCGTGCAAACTATGCATGGAGGTGTTTTTTATGTCTGAAAACCATTCTTTGGAGGATTTAATCAACAACGATGCCCGTGCCTATCAGTTCTATTTCGACCAGACGCCGCGGGTGCAGACCCTATTGCAGATGAAGGACATCCGCAGTTTTGCCGAGATGGCAAAGGAAGTGGATGAAATCAATCAGAAGAGCAGAATCGATGTGGTGTGACACTTAAAGAGGGGATTTCATCCCCCCTTTAGATTCCCCCTCACCTTTTTGACCTCGGTCACTGGTGTCGCCGCGACAGAGGCGGCTGGGTCGGGGTATTTTTCTGACGCGCATGTCGTCAGAAAAATGATTTCATGATTAAAATTAACCGCAAACAAAAAAGACCGCATCTGCGGTCTTTTTGCTTATTCGGGGTATACCAATTTCTCTTCCGTCCAGTTTTCGATGACCTTGGCGTAGAAGCCGCAGCAGGCGCGGGCCAGGTCAATGTCGAGGTTTACATAATTTCCGCACTCCCGGGCGGATTTGCCGGGCATCTCCCCCATGTAGCGGGCGGCGGCCGTGAAGGTCAGCTGTAGGAGCTTCACGGCCTCGGGGACGGAGAGCTTGTCCTCATCGAAGAGGAAGTAAAAGCCCGTCTGACAGCCCATGGGGCCGAAGTAGATAATTGCATCCTTGTGGGCGCTGTTGCGAAGAAGGGTGGCGATGACGTGCTCCACCGAGTGCATCTGGGCATTGGTGAGCAAATCCCCTGTGTTGGGGCGCTTGAAGCGCAGGTCGAAGGTGGTGACGTTCCCATCGCGGCGGCTCAAATACAGGCCGGGGCGGAGGGTGTCATGGTTCACGGTAAAACTGGCAATTCTTTCCATTTCTCAGCCCTCCAGTGCGTCCACGAAGGCCATGGCGGCGCTGTTGAGGTCAGCCATGGCGGCGGGGAAGTTGAAATAGTAGTCCTGCTTCACCACGAGGCAGTCGGACACGGACTTCAGCGCCATCATGGGCACGCCTGCGCGGTGGCAGACTTGGGCGACGGCGCAGCCCTCCATCTCGCAGAGGAGAGGGGAGAAGGTGTCGCGGATGAAGTTCACCCGCTCACCGGGGATGGCGAACCAGTCACCCGTTGCCACGCGGCCTGTGCGGTAGGGGTAGCCTGTCTTGTCCATGGCGGCCTTGGCACGGGGGAAGTCGGCGGTGGGGAAGGAGACCATATTGACGGTGGAGACGAGGCCGATGGGGTCGCCCACGCCCGTGGTGTCCACATCGTGCTGGATGAAGTCCTCTGCCAGCACCAGCGTGCCGATTTCGACCTCCTCAAAGCAGCCTGCCACGCCTACATTGATAATGAGGTCGGGGTGATAGCGCTCAATGAGAAGGGCGGCAGCCATAGCGGCGTTCACCTTCCCCACGCCGCCGCAGCAGGCGATGAGGTTATCACGGAGGCGGTAGAAGCTGACGCCGTGGACCACCTCCATGGGGGCGGCATCGTGGATGAGGCTGTTGATTTCCGAGGGCATGGCGTAGAAAAGGGCGATGAGCATAGGGTGACCTCCTTTGTGGGGATGGTGGCGGCTTTGCCGCCCTTGCCTCCCTCTGACGAGGGAGGTGGCTTTTGCCGAAGGCAAAAGACGGAGGGAGAGAACGACTACCCCTCAGTCTCGCCTACGGCGAGCCAGCTCCCCTGACAAGGGGAGCCGAGGCGCGACACGCGCGAAGGGTTTATCGA
>JAFQTS010000093.1 GCA_017408915.1 Oscillospiraceae bacterium
CCGCCGTCTATCGGGACGCTGTCGTATGTTGACGGGGCGATGTGGGCATCGCCCCCTACAACCGTTGATTGAAAGCCTCTTGCGACCTTGTAGGGGCGGATATTATCCGCCCGCGGCGCGCCAGCGCCCTCGCCTCCCTCTGACGAGGGAGGTGGCAAAAATCGAAGATTTTTGACGGAGGGAGAGAACGACTACCCCTCAGTCTTTTTGCTTTGCAAAAATCCAGCTCCCCTGACAAGGGGAGCCAAGGCGCCTACGGCGCGCTCCTCCACAGCCCCAAAAACTCAACAACCTATACTATCCCACAAAACCTCCCTCTGTCAAGGCTTGTACGGTTGCTTTATGGAAAAATTTGCGCTATACTGTAGAGTAACCGCGTACATGACAAATCGAAGGAGGTACCGACCTATGAAACTGATGGTCTTAGACGGCAACAGCATCATTAACCGCGCCTTTTACGGCGTGCGTCCCCTCACCACCCGTGAAGGCTTGCACACCAACGCACTGTTCGGCTTTGTGAACATTTTGCAGCGCTTCCTCGACGGGGAACAGCCCGATGCCGTCTGCGTCGCCTTCGACCGCCACGAGCCCACCTTCCGCCACGAGGCGGACGAGCAGTATAAGGCCAACCGCCACGGTATGCCCGAGGAGCTCCATCAGCAGATGCCCCTTTTGCACGATGTCCTCACCGCCATGAACATCCCCTGCTACGACATGGCAGGCTACGAGGCCGACGACCTCATTGGCACCATCTCCCGCCGCTGCGAGGCAGCGGGCTGGGACTGCGTCATCGTCACGGGCGACCGTGACGCCCTCCAGCTCATCACCGACCATACCCGCGTCATGCTTGTCTCCTCCAAGGCGGGACAGACCGTGACCCACGACATGAATCCCGTCACCTTCCGTGAAAAATACGGCTTCGCCCCCCAAAGCCTCATTGACCTGAAGGCCCTCATGGGCGACAGCTCCGACAACATTCGCGGCGTTGCAGGCATCGGCGAAAAGACCGCCACCGACCTTATCTGCCGCTACGAGACCATTGACAAGCTCTACGCCGCCCTGCCCCACATCGAGGCAAAGCCCGCCGTCATCAACAAGCTGACAGCAGGGGAAGAGAGCGCCCGCCACGCCTACTTCCTCGCCACCATCGTCACCGACGCTCCCTTGGACTTCCGCCCCGAGGACGCGGTGTGTAAACCGTGGTCGGCAGAACTTTACAACATCTTCCTCCGCTTGGAGTTCACCAAGTTCATCGAGCGCTACCACCTGACCCCGCCCGCCGAGACGGCGGAAGCCGCCATTGAGGACGAGGACAGCAGCTATACCGTCACCGTGGAGACCCCCACTACTGATGAGGACGCCGCCCGCCTCTTAAACCTGTGGCGCAAGTGCGAGACCGTGGCGCTCTACGCCCTGCCCGATTTGAGCGTCCTCTGCGTAGAGTGCGAGGTGGACGAAGACCACGGCCTCACCGCCATTTTGCGCGCTGACCGCTTCACAGGCGATTGGGATGCCCTTCTCCGCGCCCTCTTTAGCGGCGATATTGCCAAGGTGTCCCACAATGTAAAAGACCTCCACCGCGCCCTGTTGCAGCAGGGCATCACAGGGGATGGCCTTATCTTCGACACGGCCCTTGCCGCCTATCTCCTCGATGCCACGGCGGGCGGCTACGAGTTAGACCGCCTTTTCATGGCCTACTGCGGCGCGGAGCTTCCCGCCCCCGCCCACTTGGCAGCGGGTGCTTTCTCCCCCTTGGGGGAAAACCCCGAGGCCGATGCCGCCCTGTGCAGCTACACCGCCGCCATCGCCGCCCTCTATGACATTCTCCCTGCCAAGCTGGAAGCTCTCGGCCTTACCGCCCTCCACGACGAGATGGAGCTGCCCCTTTGCCCCGTGCTGGCGGAGATGGAGCTCCACGGCTTCAAGGTGGACACCGCCGCCCTCCGCGACTTCGGCGTGACACTGCGGCAGCGGATGGAATCGCTGGAGCAGGAGATTTACGCCCTTGCAGGGGAGGCATTCAACATCAACTCCCCCAAGCAGCTGGGGGTCATCCTCTTTGATAAGCTGTCCCTCCCCCACGGGAAAAAGACGAAAACAGGCTGGTCTACCAACGCCGACATTTTAAATAAGCTCCGCACGGAGCACCCTGTGGTGGCAAAGGTGCTGGAATACCGCCACTTAGCCAAGCTCAACTCTACCTACGCCGAGGGTCTTTTGAAGGCGGTGGAAGCGGACGGGCGCATCCGCACCCGTTTTCAGATGACCGCCACGGCAACGGGCCGCTTGAGCAGCGCCGAGCCCAATTTGCAGAATATCCCCACCCGCACCGAGGTGGGCCGTGAGATTCGCCGCCTCTTCATCCCCGAGCAGGGCAATGTCTTGGTGGATGCCGACTATTCCCAAATCGAACTGCGGCTCTTGGCCCACATCGCCCATGATAAGGAGATGCAGCAGGCCTTCCTATCGGGCCGCGATTTCCACACCGTCACCGCCGCCCGCGTGTTCCATGTGGGCGAATCCGCCGTGACGCCCGCCATGCGCTCCCGCGCCAAGGCGGTGAACTTCGGCATTATCTACGGTATGTCCGCTTTCTCCCTGTCGCAGGACATCGATGTGTCCGTCGCCGAGGCCAAGGATTATATTGACCGCTACTTCGCCACCTACGGCGCTGTCCGCGCCTATATGGACGCGGTGGTGGCGCAGGGCCGCGAGAACGGCTTCGTCGCCACCCAGTACGGTCGCCGCCGCGCTGTCCCCGAACTGCGCTCTTCTAATCACATTCAGCGTGGTTTCGGCGAGCGTGTGGCCCTCAATATGCCCATTCAGGGCACTGCCGCCGATGTGATTAAGCTGGCCATGGTGCGGGTACACCGCGCCCTGCGGGCAGAAAACCTCGCCGCCCGCCTCATTATGCAGGTACACGACGAGCTGATTGTCGAGTGCCCCGAAGCCGAGGCCGAGACCGTCGCCGCCCTTCTCCGCCGCGAGATGGAAGCGGTAGCCTCTTTCGCCGTCCCCCTCATCGCCGAAGCCCACTGGGGCGAGAACTGGCTGTCGGCGAAGGGGTGAGAATCTCTTACGGGGGAAACGGGCTTTCCCCCGTACACCCCCTTTTCACCCTGCTGCGCGCGCCCTTTGGGCACACTGGCAGGGCGCAGAGTATTTTTTGCCACGGGAACCGCGGCAAAAAATGATTGAAATATTGTGTAGAGGCGAACAACTCTGTCCGCCCGCACACCGCACCCCTTGCGTTGCGAAATCCCTTGCCTCCCCCTCTGGGGGAGGTGCCCGCAGGGGCGGAGGGGGCTGCTTACCACCGCACCCCTTGTGGTGCTGAATTCCAAGCCTCCCTTGTGTAAA
>JAFQTS010000094.1 GCA_017408915.1 Oscillospiraceae bacterium
GAGCCTTGAAGGCCTCAGTGAAGTAGTGAACCAGACCCTGGTCATAGTCAGAACCCAGCATAGCCAGGGTGTAAGCGGTGGTCACGCCCAGCTCGTTGTAGGCATAGTTGGCCAGAACGGTGCCCTGGAAGGGATCGAGGAAGCAGATGCGGAAGTACACATCGCAGCCGGCAGTGACCTGGGGGTTGGTGCAGGTGACGCCGATGGCGGGCACACCAGCAGCGGCGAAGGTATCACCGGCAGCGATGGACACGCCGGAGCCATAGGAACCCAGCACCAGGGACACGCCGCTGGAGATCAGGGTCTGGGCAGCAGAAGCGGCCTTGTCGTTGGAAGAGGCGTTGTCAGCATAGACCAGCTCGACCTTGTAGGTCTCGCCGCCGATCTCGACAGTGGGAGTCTCCACGTTGGCATACTGCATGCCCAGGATCTCCTGCTTGCCGCCGGCGCCATTATCGCCGGACTGGGGCTCAAACACGCCGATCTTGACGACCTTCTCGCCGTCAGCAGCGCCGTCGTCAGCGGGAGCCTTCTCACCGCAGGCGACCAGGCTCAGGGCCATAACGAGGGCCAGAACGAGAGCCAAAAACTTTTTCATATTCGTTATCCTCCTATAATTGTGTGTGTCGTGATAGTATCACGGCTACAATAGGCACATTTTAGCGGAAAAGAGGCAAAAACACAAGGGGTAAATTGCTCTAAAAATTCTCTTATCTGCCCGCCCCCTCCCCCTTGTTTTCCTGCCGCGAAAAAACGTGCGTCCTCTCGTGGTGGACAAATGCCGTTCTCACGGTGATTTTTCGCCTAAATTGTGCCCATTTGGGGGACAGCCGCCTTCGTCAAAATGCACAAGGCCGCCGAAAACTTTTTTCCGCTTTCTTGCGGCAAACGACAACAAAAAGAAAAACAAAGGCCGCTTCCTTGGGAAACAGCCTTTGTTTTCAACATTATGCGGGGGTATTTTCGCTGTAAAGGGCTTCGAAAGCGGCGCCGTCCAGCGTCTCGTGCTGCAGGAGGTGTTGGGCAACAGCCTCCAAAGCGGCGCTGTGCTCCGTGAGAATGGCGCGGGCGCGATCGTAGCACTGGTCGATGATGGCGCGGATCTCCTCATCCATCTCGGCAGCCGTCTTTTCAGAATAAGGGCGGGTGTGACCCATGGACTTGCCGATAAAGACCTCGTCGCTGCCGGCATCGAAGGCCACGGTGCCGATCTTGTCGGACATACCGTAAGTGCCCACCATTTTGCGGGCGATGGAGGTGGCACGCTGAATGTCGTTGGAGGCGCCAGTGGAAATATCACCCAGCACCAAAGCCTCGGCGGCGCGGCCGCCCAAGAGGGAGACGATGTTATCCAGCATATGGCTGCGGCTGAGGTAGGAGCGATCCTCCTCCGGCAGGGAGATGGTCATACCACCCGCGCCGCCGCGGGGGACGATGGTCACCTGATGGACAGGATCATGGTCGGGCAGGGAGCGCATAACGATGGCATGACCTGCCTCGTGGTAGGCGGTGAGCTTACGCTCATGCTGGGGGACAACACGGCTGCGCTTCTCCGGGCCTGCGATGACCTTGATAACCGCCTCGTCCAAAGTGGCTTTGTTGATAAACTGCTCGTCGCGGCGGCCTGTCAGCAGTGCGGCCTCGTTAAGGAGGTTCTCGAGATCTGCGCCGGTGAAGCCGGGCGTGCCCTTTGCCACCTGCTTGAGGTCCACATCCTCTGCCAAAGGCTTATTGCGGGCGTGGATCTTCAAGATCTCCTCGCGGCCCTTGATGTCGGGGAGACCCACATATACCTGACGGTCAAATCGGCCGGGGCGCAAAAGCGCAGGGTCGAGAATATCCACGCGGTTGGTGGCAGCCAAGACCACCACACCCTCATTGGCGCTGAAGCCGTCCATCTCCACAAGGAGCTGGTTCAGCGTCTGCTCACGCTCATCGTGACCGCCGCCGAGGCCAGAGCCACGCTGACGACCCACGGCATCGATCTCGTCAATAAAGACGATGGCGGGGGATTCCTTCTTCGCCTGAATAAACAGGTCGCGGACACGGCTGGCGCCCACACCCACGTACATCTCCACGAAATCGGAGCCGGAGATGGACAGGAACTTTACATCGGCCTCACCTGCCACAGCACGGGCAAGCAAGGTTTTACCTGTACCGGGAGGGCCAACCAACAGCACGCCCTTGGGGATATGGGCGCCGAGGGCAGTGTACTTATCGGGGTCGCGGAGGAACTCCACGATCTCCTGCAGCTCTTCCTTCTCCTCGTCAGCGCCGGCCACATCACGGAAGGTGACCTTCTTATTGCCCTCGGGAAGAGCGCCGATGCGGGCCTCGCCGAAGTGGGCCATCTTATCGTTGACACCACCGCCGCCCATGCGGCCCATGAGGTTCATCAGCAAAATGAAGGCCAAAACCGCCAGCACATAGGGCAGCAGCAGCTGCAGCCAGTTGGTAGAGTGGTCAGCGTAGTAGTTATACGAGGAAATCGTTCCCTTGTCGTACTGCTCCACCACCAAGTCATTGAGATCATCGTAGAAGAGGTCGAAGCTATAGAGGTAGCAGACAGCGGTACTTTCGTCCTTCAGCGTGGCGGTGAGGGTATGCTCCACGATGGAGAAGCTCTCCACCTTTTCCTGCACGAACAGCTCACGCATCTCACCGTAGGTAATGCCGTTGCTGCGGCGCATATTGCCCGCGAGGGTCAACAGCAGGATCAGTCCCATCACCAGTAAAAGGATGCCGCGGAAATTAAATCTTCTGGGTTCTGCCATGGCTTAGCCCTCCCGATGCAGGAAGCGGACGCCCTGCCAGCTCTGATCCTTGCCCACGCTGATGGCGATAAAGGGGCGAGCCTGCAGCTCCGCAGCTTCCACGAAGGGATCGGCCCAGAAGCGGGCATCGAGAGAGCCGGTACGGTTGTCGCCCAGGAAGAACACGCAGTCCTCCGGCACCACGAAGGTCTTGTCGCACTCGGTGATGCCGCGGGCGGGGAGGTATTCCTCCTCCAGCTTCTCGCCGTTGATATACACATAGCCATCGGCAAAGCTCACCTCGTCGCCGGGGAGACCGATGGTACGCTTCACCAGCACCTTGCCCAGCTCGTCGCTCCAGAAGGTGACGATGTCGCCGCGCTCGGGGATGGGGTCGGACACAGTGAAGGGTAAACGGTAGCCGATGAGGGCACATTTGGTAGGGATGGTGGTCTCCATAGAGCCGCTGGGCACCCACGCCACCTGCAAGACGAAGCGGAACACAAGGAACACCGCAGCCAAAATGATGACCACATCGCCCCATTCCTTCCAGAGGCGGCGCAGCGTCCATTTTTCCTTAATGGCAGGCTGCTCCATGGGTTTTTTCTTTTCATTCATAGGGCATCGCCCTCCTGTTTTTCGTTCCCGCACGGGGAGAATTTATTTGGTGTAGACCTCGGGCTTGAGGACACCGATGTAGGGCACATTGCGGTACTGCTGATCGTAATCGAGGCCGTAGCCCACCACGAACTCGTCGGGCACCACGAAGCCGGCATAGTCGGCGGTGATGGCCTTTTCACGGCGGGCAGGCTTATCCAGCAGGGTCACGATGGTAACGGAGGCAGCACCCTTGGCCTCCAGCAGCTTTTTCAGGAAGCTGAGGGTATTGCCGGAGTCGAGGATATCCTCCACCACGATGACATGGCGGTCGGTGATGTCCTTCTGCAAATCGCGGGTGATCTCCACCACGCCGGAGGAGGACGTACCACTGTTGTAAGAAGAAAGGCCGATGAACTCCAGCTCGCTCTTGATCTGGGTGGCGCGGACAAGGTCAGCCATAAAGATGAAGCAGCCCTTCAGCACGCCCACAAAGATGGGGTTTTTATCGGCAAACTTGTCGAAAAGCTCCTCGCCCAGCTCGTTAACGCGCTTGGTGAGCTCCTCTTCCGTTACCAGTACCTTCAAAATATCCTGTTCCAAATTGCTCTTAGCCATTGTCTGTATCCTCCTGTATGTTCTCTCTCGTAATGGTGATGGTTATGGTTTCGCTGTTGGTTTCCAGCGTGAATGGACTGCTGTTTTCCTGTAAGTATACGCCCTTTGCCTCGCCCCTTAGACATACCACAGGCAGAAAGTCGCGGTGCAGGGGAGAAATGCCCCTATCTAAAAAGAGGCGCTTGAGGCTGCGGCTGCCGTTTTCCACATCCAAGCGGTCATTTCGCCGCCAAGAGCGGACGGTTAGCCCTTCTACCTCACCCGAAACAGTGAGAAGAAAGTCGCCCCAGTGGTTTTCCCCTGTGTGGAGCGCCTGCTCGGGCGGGGCGGCCTGTGCTACAGAAAAGGTCATCGTTCCCTCGGCGCAGGTGATGCGTGCCCCGTCGGGCAGTGTCAGTGTGCCCCTCCCCTTCTCCACCAGTTCCAGCATGGCGGCGATGTGGGCGGCGGACACGTCCTTCTTCCCCGTGGGAAGGCGGTGGAGCAACAAGCGCAGCATACGCCGACGCAAGACCTCGGGGGCTTGCCGCAGGGCAGCGAGTGATACCGCCGTACCCTCGGCGGGCAGCTTCTCCCCCGCCAGCGCGTCCAAGTAGTCGTTCTCGGCGCGGACGATGGCGGCGGTGCGGCCCAAGGCGGCGGTGAGGTTACTGTTGATGGTCTCCAACTGAGGCCAAAGCTCCAAGCGGAGACGGTTGCGGGCATAGTGGGTATCGCGGTTGGTGGAGTCCTCCACGAAGGGGATCCTGTGCTCCGCGCAGTAGGCTTCAATCTCCGCGCGGCTTGTTTGCAGGAGAGGGCGAATGAACTTACCACGCACGGGCGGGATGCCCCCCAAGCCCTCGGTGCCTGTGCCCCGAAGGAGGTTTAAGAGCACCGTTTCGGCGTTGTCCAGCCCATGATGGGCAGTGGCAATATATCTTGCGCCGATTTCCGACCCTGTGCGCGACAAAAACTCGTAGCGGAGGCGGCGACCCGTCTCCTCCACGGAGAGATTCCACTCCTCCGCCTTATCATAAACGGGGGCGGCGGCGGTATAAAAGGGGATGTTTCTTTCCGCGCAGAAGGTGCGGACGAAATTCTCATCCGCGTCGGCTTCGGCGCGCATTTGATGGTTGAAGTGACCCGCCGCTACGGTAAAACCATAGGCGGGGGCGAGGGAATGGAGATAGTGCAGCAGGCACATGGAGTCCCGCCCGCCGGAGACGGCGCAGAGGACGACCTCGCCCTTTTCGGGCACCATGTCCCACTGCTGCATCCACCGCAGCAGATCCATAGCTTACTCCTCGTCGTCGTAGCGGTTCTCCAGCGTGCCGAAGGCCGTGTATTCCGGCATCCAGCGGAGCATGACTTTGCCCGTTTCGCCGTGGCGGTTCTTGGCCACGATGCACTCGGCAATGTTATGCTTGTCGGAGTCCTCGTTATAATAGTCGTCACGGTAGAGGAACAGCACCACGTCAGCATCCTGCTCAATGGCGCCGGATTCGCGGAGGTCGGAGAGCATGGGGCGCTTATCCTCACGCTTTTCGTTGGCACGGCTCAGCTGGCTGAGGCACAGGACAGGAACTTGCAGCTCCTTTGCCATGATCTTCAGCATACGGCTGATGTCGGACACCGCCTGCTGACGGTTCTCGCCGCTGTAGCTCTTACCACCGGCGGAGGTCATCAGCTGCAGATAGTCGATGACCACGAGGCCGAGGTTATCGAGGCGGCGGCACTTGGCGTTCATGTCCGCCACGGTCAGCAACGGGTTATCGTCAATGCGGATGTCCATGCGGCTTAAGTTGGAGGCGGCTTCGGCGATACGCTGCCAGTCGCTCTCACGGAGATTGCCCGTCATAAGGCGCTGGTTTTCCACCAAGCCCTCGGTGGCGATCAATCTCGTCACCAGCTGCTCACGGGACATTTCCAGAGAGAACACCGCCACCGTCTTATTGGAGGCGCGGGCACCGGAGAGGGCCACATTCAGGGCCATACTGGTTTTACCCATACCGGGACGGGCGGCGAGAAGCACCAAGTCGGACTTACCCAAGCCGTTAATTTTATTATCCAGCGCACTTAAGCCCGTAGTGAGGCCGGGGAGGGTGTTGCCGCCGCCGTTGCTCAGCTCGGCGAGGCGATCCATCACCTCCTGCAGCACGGCGCTGACGGGCACCATGCTCTGGCCGGAGCGACCACGGCGGATGGCATAGACCTTCTGCTCGGCGCTCTCCAGCGTTTCACCGGCGTCACCGCCGCCATTTTGCACCATGGCGGTAATGTCGGCGGCGGCAGAGGCCACCTGACGCAGCAATGCCTTTTCCCGCACGAGACGGACATACTCTCCCACGTTGGCGGAGGTAGGCGTCACCTCCATGATCTGCACGAGATAGGGGCGGGTATCCTCGTTGTACGTCCCGTTCTTCTCCATCTCGCCTGCCACGGTGACACCGTCGATGGGGCGGGAATAGATGAACATATGGTAGATGGTCTCAAAGATCTCACGGTTCTGCCGCAGGTAGAAATCCTCCGGCTGCAGCTGATCCATTACATCTTTGATGCACGATGCGTCAATGAGCATAGAGCCCAGCACCGCCTGCTCCGCCTCAGCGGAATGGGGCATTCCCCGCAGCAGCAGCTCGTCCATCTTGCTTCCCTCCCTTAAAACCTCGTAGAGTTCGCCGTCCGCAGACGGCGAATTTTTCTAATCATTTTTCTGACGACATGCGCGTCAGAAAAATACTTCTCAGCCGCTAGTGTGTCCGAAGGACGCGCGCGGCGGCTGCAATATTGGCAGAAAAACCGCAAGGTTTTTCGCCAGTAATCTTACTTGTCCTCAATCACGAGGACATTGACGAGGCCGCTGACCTCGAAGCCCAGCTTGGCCTTCACCTGATAGGAGCCGTAGCTCTTGATGGGCTCGTCGATGACCAGCTTCTTGCTGTCGATGTCGATGTCGCACTGCTTCTTCAAATTCTCAGCGATGGCAGCGCCGGTGATGGCGCCGAAGAGCTTGCCGCCCTCGCCGCCCTTGGCGGCGATCTTCACCTGACAGCCCTTGAGCTTCTCGGCGATGGCCTCGGCAGCGGCCTTGGCCTCGGCGTCGGCCTTGGCCTTGGCCTTGGCCTGCAGGTTCATGGTATTGACGGCATCGGCGGTGGCCAGCACGGCCATGCCCTTGGGGATGAGGAAGTTGCGGGCGTAACCCTCGGCACACTCGATCATCTGACCCTTCTTGCCCTTGCCCTTAATATCTTTCGTCAAGATCACTTTCATGGTTATTTTCTCCTTATCTTGGTATTTAGTCGTTGAGATAGTTTTCGATGGCGGCAAGGAGCTTTTCCTTGGCCTCGGAGGCGGTCATGCCGCTGACCTGTCCGCCGGCGGTGGTGGAGTTGCCGCCGCCGCCCAAGGCTTCCAGAATCACCTGCACATTGATCTCGCCCAGAGAGCGGGCGGACATATAGATGCCGTCATCCTTGGTGTAGATCACGAAGGAGGCATCCACGCCGCGAATGGTCAGCAGTTCGTCGGCTGCCTTGGCGGCGGTGACGCGGTCGTAGGTCTCCTCGGAGATGACCACCGCCATGTTGCCGTGGTAGATCTCCGCTTGGCGCATGATCTCGTGGCGCTGCAAGGTGGCGCTCAGATCCGTCTGGAACATGCGCTGGACATCCTGCGTATCGGCACCGATACGGCGGAGGTAGCCCGCTGCCTCGAAGGTGCGGCCGCCGGTGCGGTTGGTAAAGTTCTTCGTATCCAGCACGATGCCGGAGAGAAGCGCCTCGGCCTCACAGCGGAGGACATCGGCGGGTTCTACCATATACTGCATCAGCTCCGTCACCAGCTCACAGGTGGAGCTGGCGTAGGGCTCGTGGTAGTTGAAGGTCATCTTATCGATGTAGCGGCTGCCCCGGCGATGGTGGTCGATGACCGCCACGCGGTTGCAGCTCTCCAGCAAAGCCTCAGCCTCCACGCTGTCGGGGCGGTTGGTGTCCACCACCACCAGCAGCGTCGAGCCCTGTGCGTGAAGGAAGGCCACATCGCCGCTGATGAACACGCCGGCGTATTCCGGTGCTTTGAGGAGCTTGTTCAGCACGGGATGGACGGCGTTATTCTCCGTGTCCATGACGATCTGCACCTTTTTGCCCAGCTTGCGGGCCATGCAGCAGATGCCTACGGCTGCGCCGAGGGAGTCCATGTCGGCGTACTTATGTCCCATGACGTAGACGTTGCCCGACTCCTGCATCAGCTCACGAAGGGCGTTGGCCATGACCCGGGACTTCACCTTGGTGCGGCGCTCCGCCGTTTTGGCACGGCCGCCGTAGAACTCGAAGTTGGCCTTATTTTTCACCACGGCCTGATCGCCGCCGCGGCTCAGCGCCATCTCCAGCGCCAGCTCGGCATTCTTGAACAGGGCGGCAAAGGATTCCTCCTCACGGCCTACGCCGATGGAGAGGGTTGCAGCGACGCCGCCGGATTCCACGGCGCGGATGGTGTCCAGCACCGAGAACTTCTCCTCGGCATAGAGGAGGAAATCCTTCTCCTCCATAGCGAAGAGGTAGCGATCACGGTCATAGCCCAGCAGCAGCGCGCCGGTATCGCCGCACCAGTCGTTGAGCTTACTCTCCAGCTCCGCCAGCAATGCCGAGCGCTTGGCCTCGGGGCAGGCGGCCATGAGATCTTCGTAGTTATCCACCATGAGGATCGCCACCACAGGGCGGGTCACCTCCAGCGTTTCACGCATCTCCTCGGTGTC
This sequence comes from Oscillospiraceae bacterium, assembly GCA_017408915.1. Lineage (GTDB taxonomy): Bacteria > Bacillota > Clostridia > Oscillospirales > Oscillospiraceae > Vescimonas. Next base: position 8,707 of record JAFQTS010000094.1, read on the forward strand.
GGTAATGTCCATCCAGTAGGTGGTGGCCAGCAGGCTGTGGCCGCCACGCTCACCCTCCGTGCGGCTCAATGCGCCGAAGACACGGTAGGTGCGGTGATTCCACACCACATGGGAGGGACACTCCCGCTTATCCTCCAGCAGCCAGTGGTACTTAAAGCCGGGGATCACATCGCTGAGAGCCGTCTCATAGAGTTTTTCCTCCAGATCCGACAGCTCCACGAACTTCTCGTTGCCCCACAAAATCTCCTCGGTATTCAGATCGAACACCAGCATGGGCAGGGGCGTATAGAGCATATTGTTGGAACGGGCCGTGTCCATGCCGCCGCCCACGCGGTCGAAGTACTGCCGCACAGCCCGACGGGTGCGGACATTGCGGCGGATGCTGATATACAGCACCAGCGCCGCCAGCAGACCCTCAATGAGCGCAAGGGCGGGAGAGTATTGGATCATCAAGATCACGAAGATGGCAAAACAGACCACGAACAGCGCCGTATTGGTACGGAACCCGCGAATGAGCTTTTTATTCAAAGGATTCGCCTCCCTCATAGGAAAGATGGGGGTCGCTATAAGAAAATAGAGATACTACTCCACAGTAATGGTTGATTATACCATATATTTCGAAAGATAACAACCACAAGATATTGTGTAAAAGAAAACCGCAGTGGGTAGCAACACCTACTGCGGTTTATTCTTCATCAATGTACTCCATGACCTCTTCCACGCGGCAACTTAGCAGCTTGCACAGCTGATCAAGGGTGTGGGTTGAGATATTGTCGCCACGCTTCATGGCGTAATAGTTGGACAGAGGAAACCCCATCTTTCCCAATCGGTAGGATGTGATCCCTTTTTTCTTCATCGTCTTGAACAGCGGCTCGTAGCTGATCAACAACATCACCTCCAAACAGCACAAGTATAGGAAATATATACGAAACTTTATATCTTCTATATTTCGTATATGCGATAATTGACATCTAATTTTCGCGGTGATATACTGATTTTTGTTAAGATAATCCCGCTGATTATAGCGTATTTTGGAACTTTTTGTAAGTATAATTTCGCGTTAAGAAAATTTTGTGATACGGCGATGGTAAGGAGGGCGCACCATGGGTTTGTTGGATAAACTCTTCAAAACAAAGGCCACGCAGCAGGCAGACCTGCCGCGCTATTATCGAGAATATCATTTTTGGAGATTGCCTCGTGGAGGAAGCTCGAAAGCTCCTGCAACTTTAGTGAAAAACTATCGCTCTCCCGAGGCGTAATCTTTCATTACACCAAGTTATTAAACGGAGGTACAGATATGAAAAAGAGATTGCTTATGGGAGTGCTTTCAGCAGTGCTGTGCTTCTCTCTTTGTGCCTGCGGCGGAGATCAGGTTCCCGCTGCACCGGACGCGGAGCAGACTCCAGTGCAACAAGAACAACAGACGGTAACGGAACAGACTCCGCCCGCACAGGAGCAGCAAGTGGAAACCACGCCTCCCGCTACGGAGCGGGGTGAAGTGGACTATCCCTTCCTGGACGAGGACGGGTATTACCATTACGGCATCTACCTCGACGGTGAAAAAATCCCCCTGTGGAACGATGCTCTGTTGCCCACGGAGAATAACGAGTATAACGAAATCCTCTATCCCCTGTCGGAAATCTTGGATCACTTCGGCGTGGCTTATTATTGGGACAAGTCCAACGACGAGTTCAGCACCGTTATCAACGGTGTGAAGATCAGCCACGCCAGCGACGACGAGGACTATTTCTGGATCAGCTGGGCTGACGGCGGTTACAGCAATTCCATGATGCCCGGCAACATCAACGGCGTGTATTATGTGTCCAACTATATCTTTGAGATGACCATTGATGCTGAACTCACCAAGATCGCCAAGGGTGAGGAGATGGACTGTGACCGGATCGACATCACCACCGAGGGTACTTATGAATGGGGCAATGGCTCAGAGGGCGTGGCCATCCGCCGCTGGAGGGGTGAGGAATACATCCCCGATGGTGAGGACAGCGCCGACAGTGACGGTGGCGTGGTCTATCGTGGCAAGTGGTACATAGAGGAAGACAGCGATAGCGGCAGTTCTGGCAATAGCGGCGGCGGCAGCAGCGGCAATTCCGGCAGTGATGTGGGTCAGCGGGTCTGCGGCAACTGCGCAGGAACAGGCCGCGTCAGTTGCAACGCCTGCGGCGGCAGCGGCAGAGCGTGGAACACCCAGATGGTGTATGACCCCATTTCCAAAATGATGAAATCCCAGACGGTGCAGACCACCTGCTGGGCTTGCGGCGGTATGCGGGGCAGCCCCTGCGGTAACTGCGGCGGCGACGGAAAGTGGTAAGGATGGTGCAGCATGAGCTTGTTGAATAAACTCTTCAAAACAAAGGACAAGCAGCAGGCGGCATCACCCATTGTAACGCGGGAAGCACCAAAAGTTGTGCAGCCGCCGAGAGAACCCTCGCCCGCGGAGTTAGTGTTTCGTCATTTTCAAGCAGCGATGAGTGAGGACGATCCCGTGCAGCGCAAAAAGGAGATTGCCGCTATTACCAACGCGTACTGGCTCTCCCGTCTGGTGAAAGAGGGCAAATATGAGGCAGATCGGGTACAGGCCTTGCAGCAGCTGAACGACCAAAACCGCCTTTTGGAGATCGCCATAGATAGCAACAATCTTCCCAAGATACAGGGTTTGGCACAGGACAAGCTGGATGATATTCACCGTTTTCGGCTTATTGAAAAGCCCTATATCTCCGAGGCGGACAAGTGCCGCGCCGCCGCCAAAATTTCGGATACGAAGCTGCTGACGGAAATTCTTTTGCGGGGAGGCTTTGGGCGCACGGTAAATCTCACCGCTGCCCGCCGCCTTGAACTCATCGCGCCCGAGGAGGCAAAACACTACGAGGACATCATCAACTTTTTGCGGAGAAAGTTTTAATTTGTGCGGCGCAGAGCCGGACTTTGAGATGAATCGGGAGGAATAATTATGGGACTTATCTGTAAATTGATGGGGCACGATTGGCTCGGCAGTCGGTGCCGCCGCTGCGGAAAGATGTGCAGGCACGAAAACACCGTAAAACTGGACGAGTGCAATGACCGCTGCGCCGTCTGCGGTATGCTACTGGAGCATCACAAGATGGTGCCCACTGACCGTCCGGGCTACTCGGCGTGTTCGGTGTGCGGCTATGAGAAATTTAATCAGTATGAATATGACCGCTGGCAGGAAAAACACCAGGCGGAAGAAAAGGGCAAGCAGGCGCTGAAGAAGTACCTGAAGTATCACAATGAGGTAGAGCGCAAGCGAAAACAGGAAACGCGCAGTGCCAGACACGACGACTTCCTCTGCGCCTCCTGCGGTAAAGTGCTTTCCCACAAGGAACACAATGCCACCTATCCCGCCATCCCGCTGTGTACCGGCTGTGTCCGCAAGCTGCAGAAGCTCGGCGAGCATCTTGTCTTTGAGCATATAGACGGCTATACCACCACCCGATACTGCATCCGCTGCTGGGATTATGAGGAGTGGCAGGACGCTGAACATCAGACTGACTTGCTGAACAAAAGGCCTTGCGGTGCGGCGGCCTTCACGGGAACATTGGAGGAGTTGATGAAAAAGGAAGGGTGAGGCTATGGCAAAGACCCGAATGAGTGCAATTTTTCCGTTTATGGCTGGCGCTGCAGCATCTGCGGCGCAGAGCCGGACTTTGAGATGAATCGGGAGGAATAATTATGGGACTTACCTGCTTAATCAAAGGCCACGACTTATATCGGGGTGTCTGCCGCAGATGCGGTACCAAGGTGAAAGGCAAAGTTAGCTTTATTGCGTCAAATCAGTGCAGCAAAAAAGGCCATCTCTGGCAGGGCTGCATCTGTGCCCGCTGCGGCTTGCTGAAAAAAGACGCAAAGGTATCTGACCACAGCTTTCCTGAAAACAGCTGCACCTGCGATGTGTGCGGCGAAGAACGCAGCGGACGTTGGGAAGGACATGACTGGAAGCTGGCTTCCCCGGGGGAAACGCATTGCGTCAGGTGTACGCGATGTATCTATATTACCCGGGATCATAAATATGACGAGAACGGACACTGCATTTACTGTGGCAAAACAAAAGAGCAGGTAGAGAATGACAGGCTGGCGAAAAAGAAGCGGCAAAACAGGGGCTTTGAAAAGCAGCCCTGTGCTCATGAGTGGGAGCACGATGTAAAGGTGCCCTTCGGCCCCGGCTGGACGTACGGCAAGCGCTGCAAAAAGTGCGGCAAGACGCAGCCGTATGAGATTCATTTGTGATGAACAGAAATTCAGAAAGGAGCATACCGTTACAATGAGAGAAGAACTGATCGCACGGGCGAAAAAATACATAGAGGATTACGACAAGGCCAATGGCATCACTGTGCCGATGGTCAACATCACAGAGGTGGTTGAACAGCTCGTCAGCTTCTGGGATGCTTCAGAGGCAGAATACGAACTTTGGGCGAAGAAGATGGTTTCCTTGCAGCTTAAAGAAGGAACAAAGGGCTACGAGAAAATGAAGCAGGAGCTGATCGACTATTGGAAGGCAACGCCTGTTACCGCTGCGCCAATACTTCGTGCTGTTCCTGACGAAAACGGTAATCGCAAGGGCTTTGTTTCTAACTTAGGCGAGCAGTGGATGCGCAAACCGGCAGACTGGAAGACCCGCATAAAGCTTGCACAGAGAATGAAGTGAAATAGCAAAGGGCGCCGCAGGAAATGTCCTGCGGCGCTTATTTCTTCCCTTTCCTGTCACAGCCTGTCAGACCAAGGCGAAAAGTTAGGGGTGTACAAAAAGGGGAAAGTGTGGTAGAATTTATGCAGAATGTGGGAAATCCACAGCTGTTTTGTTCGTTTCGCGGCGGTGTGCCGCGAGGATATACACACAAATTTATAGGACTTTGGCAGGGCGAAAACTCCGTATCCATGCAGCGAAACAGGGCTGTATTCCGTGCGGATCGCCTTTGTTTTTCTATCCATTTTTCGCCCTCACGTGCCAAAATCCTTCCGTTTTACATTGAAAAAGGAGTAAATCATGGCAGAAAAATTGAAAATTATCCCTCTTGGCGGTCTTAACGAGATCGGCAAGAATATGACCGTGTATGAGTATGGCGGCGAGATCATCGTGGTGGACTGCGGTATGGCCTTCCCCGGCGACGATATGTACGGTATCGACTGCGTCATTCCCGACGTGAGCTACTTGGTGAAGAACCATAACCGCCTCCGCGGTCTCTTCATCACCCACGGGCACGAGGATCACATCGGCGCCATCCCCTACGTCCTCAAGCAGGTCAACCTCCCCATCTACTGCACGCGCCTCACGGCGGGGCTTATTAAGCTGAAATTGTCCGAGCACGGCCTTCTCAACTCCACCAAACTCATTACGGTGGAGGCGGGGCAGACGGTGAAGGCAGGCAAGTTCCAAGTGGAGTTCATCCACGTGAACCACTCCATCGCTGACTCGGTGGCCTTCGCCATCCACACCCGCATGGGTACGGTCGTCCACACGGGCGACTTTAAGATCGACTCCACCCCCATTGACGGGGAGGTCATCGACCTTGCCCGTTTCGGTCAATTGGGCCGCGAGGGCGTGCTGGCACTGCTGGCAGACTCCACCAACGTGGAGCGTCCCGGCTACACCATGTCTGAAAGTGCCGTGGGCGCTACCTTCAAGCGCCACTTCACCAATTGCGACAAGCGCATTATCGTCACCACCTTTGCCTCCAACGTACACCGTATCCAGCAGGTGCTGGATGCCGCCGCTGCCTGCGGGCGGAAGGTGGCAGTCACAGGCCGCAGCATGGAGAACATCATGAAGGTGTCCACGGAATTGGGCTATATGAAAGTGCCCAAGGGGACGGTGATGGACATCCACAAGATCAAGAACCTGCCCCTTGACCAGCAGGTGATCGTTACCACAGGCTCACAGGGCGAGGAGATGAGCGCCCTGTACCGCATGGCCTTCTCCACCCATCGGCAGGTGGACATTGGGGCGGGCGATAAGGTCATTATCTCCGCCAGCGCCATCCCCGGCAACGAGGTGGAGGTGGGCCGCGTCATCAACGAGCTGTTCCGCAAGGGGGTGGATGTGGTCTACGACAAGGCGGATATGCTACACGTGTCGGGTCACGCCTGCCAGGAGGAGCTGAAGATCATCCATGCGCTGACCCGTCCCCGCTTCTTTATCCCCCTCCATGGTGAACAGCGTATGCTGCAGATCCATAAGCGGCTGGCGGAGCAGATGGGCATGCGTCCCCACAATGTCTGCGTGGCGGAGAACGGCAGCGTCATTGAGCTGACCACCAAGCACATGAAGTGCGAGAACGCCGTGCCTGCGGGCGAGGTGTTCGTGGATGGCGGCGCAGTGGGCGAAGTGGGCACGGTGGTGCTGAATGACCGCAAGCTGCTGGCGCAGGACGGCATGGTGGTGGTGGTGCTGACCATGTCCAGCCACGACCATCAGCTGTTGTGCGACCCCGAGATCATCACCCGCGGCTTCGTGTACGTGAAGGAGAGCGAGGAGCTTCTCGCCGAGATGCGCCGCGTGGCTATGGAGACGGTGAGCAAGCTGCCCGCCAAGCGCCGCCGCGATGACGGCGAGGTGTGCCGCGCCGCGAAATCGGCGGTGAGCAGCTATCTCTTCAAGAACATGAAGCGCAGCCCCATGGTGATTCCGACCATTACGAGATTGTGAGGGTACGATGTGCGGGTCGATGTGGGCATCGACCCCTACAAACCACCACAAGCGCCATGGCAAAACACCTGTAGAGGATGTATGGCGGCGAAAAATGATTAAAATTTCTTGGCGCGATGCGCCAAGTGTTGCGAATCCCCATAAACAGAAAAAACGGAGGACGATGCTATGAAATTCTTACAGTTCTACAAGGACGGTTGTCCCACGCTGGGCGTGGTCACCGACAAGGGCGTGGTGGATATGTCCGCCTACCCCCACCTGCCCCAGACCATGCTGGCACTGTGCCAGAGCGGCGATGTGGGGGCATTGGAAGGGTTGGACGGCCCGTATCTCGATGAGAGTTCCCTCACCCTTGCCCCCGTGGTGACGGGGATGGAGAAGATTTTGTGCATTGGCCTCAACTACCGTGCCCACGCCATTGAGACGGGCATGGCCATCCCCACCAGCCCCACAGTGTTCTGCAAGATGCCCAACGCACTGGCGGCACACAATGAAGTCATTGAGCTGCCCGACGCCATCGAATTCGACTACGAGGCGGAGCTGGTGCTGATCATGGGCGAGGGCGGTAAGGTATTCGCCGCCACCTGCGGCAACGACCTGTCTATCCGCGAGTGGCAGAACGCCTCTACCCAGTGGCTGTGCGGCAAGAGCTACAACGGCTTCGGCCCCATCGGCCCCTATGCGGTGGAGTTTGACAGCCTTCCCAAGGAGGGCGTTGCCATCTCCTGCCGTGTTAACGGCGAGGTGCGGCAGGATTCCTCCACCAGCGACCTTGTGTTCAACGCAGAGGAACTGGTGGCCTACCTCATGCCTCGTCTGCCCTTGAAGGCGGGCGACATTATCTTCACGGGTACGCCCTCGGGTGTCATGCTGGGCTATCCCGCCGACAAGAAGAATTGGCTCAAGAGCGGCGACACGGTGGAAGTCACCATCGAGGGCATCGGCACGCTGAAAAACACGCTGAAATAAGAAAAAGTGCAAAAAAACAGGGTAAGACGTCCGTCTTGCCCTGTTTTTGTTGTTGATCCTTACAGCACAAAGCCCTGCGCTTTGAGGTAGTTGGCACTGTCCAGCACCGCCTGATTGACCGCCTCCACACTGCCGGGGCCCTCGGGGGTAAACTCGATCTCCACCACATAGGGACTGTCGTTACCGGACTCGTCCACCATGGCAAACACCTCGGGGAAGGGGACGTAGCCCTGACCCAGTGCGGGGAAAGACCACTCCTGACGGCCTGCGGCCTTATCCTTAATGTGGATATAGCCTACGGTGTCAAGGCAGGCGCTAAGATCTGCCATGGTGTCCACATCGCCGTAGAAAATGGCGTTGGCGGTGTCATAGGCGGTGACGACACGGGGAGAAGCCACCTTCTCCACGATCTCCTTCACGGCGACGCCGCTGCTCTGCTTGCCCGCGACTTCCAAAGCCATGGTCATGTCGTACTTTTCAAGTTCGGGCAGCACGGAGCGGATGCGCGACACCGTCTCCTCCATGGACAGTTCGCCCTCACCCTCGGCAGGTTCACCCACAAAGGTAAGGATGCAAGGGATGTCAAAGAAACGGGCGAGGCGGATATTGTTGATAAAATCCTCACGCTTCGTGCCGTCCATCAAGCTGACATGACCGCTCATGCCGATGGCCTGCAAGCCCGCTTCATCCAACAGATCCTTCACCTTTAAAAGCTGGGCGAAGCTGTGGTCGGGGAAGACGTGCTCCACCCAGCCCTTCATGGCGGTCAGTTCCACATAGCGGAAGCCGGCAGCCTTAATGCCCGCAATGGCCTCTTCCACAGAATACCCGTGGTAGCAATTGGTAGTAACCGCGATCTTACGATTCTTCATAGCCGACCTCCTGAATATACAATAAAGATACCTATGCAGGAACATATCCTGAACACTTAGGTTTTATATACCATACTTAGGGGGTATTGTCAACGCCGCGGCAGGGATGGTCACGAAAAAGAGACGGCATCGCGCCGTCTCTTTTTTGCGTTATTCGTTATTCCTTGAACTTCCGCTTGTGGATCAGATTCTTCGCCGCTTCTCTGGCGTCGTCCACATAGCCCTTGCTCTCCACGATCTTTTGCAGCTCTTTATCCGTGTAGTCGCGGAAGGTGTATTCAAACTTTTCCACAGAGGTCATCTCCTCTTTGGCCTTTTGCTCCGCCTCGAACTGCTCCATAGGCGTAATGGGCAGCACCCAGTCCACATGGCGGCAGTTGGGACAGTAATACATCTCCACATATGTCCAGACCTCGGTGGGGGCATACATTTTTTCGCGGATGTCCACATAGCCCTTGCGGTGAAGCTTCATCTCCGTGCCGCAGTGAAAACAGCGTTTTTTCATTCCAAAATACATCGATGATCCTCCTTAACTATTGATCAGTCGCGCCAGCAAAAGCTCCACCTGCTCGGTAAGGCGTTCCACTTGGATGGAAGCCTCTCCAATGCGATGCTGCGCCACCACATCGAAAATCAATCCATCGAAGAAGTAGTCGGCAAAGCCAACGAAATCTCCTGTAGCCAGTTGGATGTTCACATCCTCAAGTTCATCACGAAACTGCTCTAAATCGCACTTCGCTCTTTCCATGGCGGCGTTGGCCTCATGCATACGGCTGCGCTTAAGTATGGTGCTGAGAAGGCCGCCGCCCAGCATATCCACAACGCCCCAACCCTTGGCGCTGCTCAAGGCCTCACGGGCGGCATTAAGACTCTGCAGGGCTCGTTCCCCCGCATCAATGGCTTGATTGCGTTCCAGTTCGTTCATTTAGCTCGCCTCCTTTGTCGTTTATTCATCCACAGGCGATGGCACGTGCTGTCGCCTTTTTTTAGTCGTATTCGATCAGCAGCTTTTTGCACTGACGGCAGTTGTAGGCCTCTACGGCTTTGCCAAGGGGCTTTTCTGCAAACAGCTCGGAAAGTGCCTTGACAAACACCTCTTTCTTTCCCCAGCCGATGCCGTCACGGGACTGGAGATAACCTTTTTCCATCTCGTTTCCGCAATAGGGACACTGCATAGTGTTGACCTCCTTTAGTCCACGAATACGGCGGTGCCGCTGGCGGTGACCATCAGCATGCCGTTGTCTGCGCCCAAGACCTCATAGTCGATGTCCACGCCCACCACGGCGTTAGCACCCAGCTGATAGGCCCGCTGCTCCATCTCGGCGAGGGCTTGATGGCGGGCGTTCATCAGCTCCTCCTCATAGGTGGCGCTGCGGCCGCCGAAGAAGTTGGAGAGGCCTGCGGCGAAGTCCTTAATGACATTGACGCCTGTGATGACCTCGCCAAAGACGATGCCGAAATAGTTGACGATTCTCTTGCCCTCTACGGAGGGGGTGGTGGTGATAATCATGTGATTTCCTCCTTGTAGGATGATATGTAGTGTTGCGAGGCACCAAAGCCTCCCTTTGCACAAGGGGGCCTTTGGCCTCTGCGCCGCGTTTCCCTTTTCTCAATACTCGGGGGCGTTGGGGGTGCGGCGGTAGAGAAGGGGCTTGCCCTCGGGGTCGATCAGGGGCGTCATACTCAAACCATAGCCTGCGGAGAAGATGAAATACTGCACCCCTGTCTCCGTGTCCACCCAAATTTCGCGGGAACTCATCCCGCCTTCTTTATACACGCGCTCAAAGCGCTTATCCTTTGCCATTTGTGGTTTCTCCTTTTTATCATGGAGCGCAAAGCGCTCCCTTGCCTCCCTCTGACGAGGGAGGTGGATTTTTGCGAAGCAAAAAGACGGAGGGAGAGACGACTACCCCTCAGTCTCGCCTGTCGGCGATCCAGCTCCCCTGACAAGGGGAGCCAAGGCGCCTGCGGCGCAGTTTTTTACAAAAGGGCAGGCTTGCGCCTGCCCTTCCATGTTATGCGGTGGGTTTGTCGTCCTCCAAGAATGCCTTGGCGCTGGCGGCGAGACCTGCCAAGCCCTGAATCTCACTGGGGATGATGATCTTGGTGGCCTTTCCGTCGGCGATCTTCTGCATGGCCTCCAAGCTCTTGAGCTTGATGACCTGATCGTTGGGGGCGGCCTCGTTCAGCATACGCAGGGAGTCGGCCATGGCCTGCTGCACCTTCAGGATAGAGGTGGCCTCTGCCTCGGCGGCCATGATCTTGGCCTGCTTGGCGGCATCGGCGCGGAGAATGGCGGACTGCTTCTCACCCTCGGCA
>JAFQTS010000095.1 GCA_017408915.1 Oscillospiraceae bacterium
TAAGCCAAAGCTGGCTTACCGCACTTTTGTAGTTATAGTATAGCAGAGGTAGGAGAGGGATGCAAGGAGAAGATAACCACAAGAGAATTCCAAAAAAACCGAAACAGTCGACAAAAACACAATGAGAAAAAATAGGTAGCACATTATATTGTGTTTTTTGGTAAAATATTAAACAACATATTGTTTTTGATCTATTGACATATATAGGAAGGAGGTGTATCATAACACCACAGCATAAAAGAAAACAGCGTCCGCGGTGGATCAGACCGGGACACTGCTTACTCGTCTATGCAGAGATTAACGCCAATGCACGGCAACACTCCGCTATCCAAAGACATTCACATCGTATCACACTGTTGCTGAATTTGCAAGAAGCCTGATAAATTTTCTGAAGACGAGATTCTTTGTGACTGATCATATATAGCTGCTATACACACTAGGATTTGCGCTTGGCGCAAGAAAGGAAAACAATGAAAGTTACAAAGATCCGTATGACTCGAGGCAACGAGTATTCGCAGTCACTCCTTGAAATTGATGAGCTTTACATCGTCGGTTGTACAAATCCGGGATATTTCAAGAAGAGTGTGATTCACGACCATGTGAAGAAGTACCCTGGATCCATTAAGGTGGGTGTCTTTCCGTTCCCTGATGTAACCGATGCTGTTAGTGGAAGAGGAGAGAAATATGTGCGTTCTTCTCCTAATGCCTACGGCCACGATAATTTGCTGAGTCTACCTCGTGGATGAAACTATTCCCCGCCGGATTTCCGGCGGGGAATAGTTTGAATGAAACAACCTATGCTTACGCAAAACCGAGAGGGCCCTCTTTAGAGGAGCCTCTCGGTTTTATTATTCTTTCACACAGCGGCGCGACAGCTCCACTCTTGCCTGTTCACCTACATTGCCATCAACGGAAAAGCCTTTGCAAAGTAGCGCATGTTAGGGCTATGGTTCTGCTCAGCACCTTTCAAAATGAGGATATCATCCATCGGGACGCTGAACAGGTGGCTTAATGCGCAGAGGTGATCCACAGTAGGCAGGCAGGTACCGCGCTGCCAATTGTAGATTGCCTGCTGGCTTGCCAACCCCAAATACTCTTGAAGGGCGGATACGCTGATATTACGCTCTTCGCGAAGGTGCTTGATGTTCTCGCCCGTCTTGTACATATCGATGACAGGGTAGGGGATGTTCTTTGACATAGTTCCTCCTCTCTGGGACGGCATATCTTTCGTAACCATTTCTCACGCCGTGGCGTGATAGACACGCTTATCCAGTGCGCGGACATAGTCGCTGAATGCGCCCTCTTCGGTCTTGGAAAGAGCGGCGTTATAGATGTCCATACGGCTGTTCAAGCCATCAAGATAGTTAATAATCTCAGCCTCCATCGTCTGCGGACGGGTAGCAGCACCAAGCTCGGGGACACCATGATGAGAGAGAACAATATGCTGCAGCTGCCGTACCTTTTCCAGCGGATATGCACCCTTCTGCGCCTCATTCTCAATGATGAGCGCGCCGAGAACAGGGTGACCAATCAGCTTACCCTCCATAGAGTAGTCCGCTACAAGCCCAAAGGGAGAGAGTTGAAACTCTCGAAACTTTCCAATGTCGTGAAGGAAGACACCAGCCATTAAAAGAGAGCGGTTGATCGAGTGGATTCTATGGTATTCGTCGTAGATACGTTCGGCAAGGATGATCATCCCCAACGTGTGCGTAGCCCAGCCACCAATGAATGCATGGTGTACCGACTTGGCAGCAGGAAGAGAGGACAATAACGGGGCGAACGTATTGAAAATCCCGAGGGAAATGTTGCGATAGACCTCATCTTCAAGTCCTTCCAACACACGATGCATCTGCTGAACCGCAGTCTGGCAATTGATGGGTGCGTAGGGAATCAAATTGGCAAGATTGAAAGAGGCATTGTCCTCGGCCGTGGCCAGTTCCAATACAGAGCAAACGATCTGGGGCGTTCCGTTGTACTCCCCTACCTCGCCGTCAACATATACGACCTTCCCTACATCATCGGCAGTGATAAGACCAGTATAGTCCCACGCGACGAGGTTAATGCTGCCGCTGATATCCATCAGCGTTCCCGAGAGATAAGGCTTTCCTGCCCGACTCTTCCTGATCTGTGCGCTGTTGAGGATATAGAAACCATCAAAGACGAGGCCGTTGACCATCTCTCCGATGAACTGATGGGTGATGTTCTGACTCATATTAAGTTCTCCTTTTCTTTTGTAGATATTGTTAAGGGCTACTCGTCGCTGTCGTTCAAAAGGGTGTCCAACTGCGAAGAGAAGAGATAGGTGATCTCCACATGTTTTCCTTCAAAGATGCGGATCTCCTTGATGGTCTGCGCAATGGTGATCCGATCCAGTTCCTCCAGATGTCCAAGGCTGAGAAGCTTGTCCACCCACGGCTGCTCAAGGACATCTTCCGCCTTTTCCGCCAGTGCTTCCAGCTGCTGGCGCAGTGCCTGTTCCTGCTGCTCGTAGTCCTGCCGATAGGAGAGAAACTCCTCCTTGCTCAACAGCTGATCACGATAGTCCTCGTAGACATTCTTCTTCAGCCGCTGTACCCGCTCCAGCGCGGCTTGCAGCCGTGCCGCACCATTGTTGCGCGTTGACCCAGCGCTGGTAGGTTGATTCTCCTCAGCCAGCTGCTTAAGATCTGCCACTGCGGCGATGATGCGGTTGAGATCATCCAAGAGGATCTTCTCCAACGTCATGTGGGAGATGGAATGGGAAGAACAAACGCTGTTGCCGTAGCGCCGATAGGAGCCACAGGTGTAAGAGATATATCCGTTGGTCTTAGTTTTCACCATGGATCGCCCACAATCAGCGCATTTCAGAAAGCCTGCGAAGATACTGACATTGCTGTTGAAGTCCAAATCGCGGCTGTTGCTCCTTACCTGCGCTTGGGCAGCATCCCACAGGTCGCGGTCAATGATGGCTTCGTGGGTGTTTTCCACCACTTGCCATTGATTGCTCGGCATCTTCTTCGCCTTACCATGCATAGTGGGACGTATGTAGCAGCCCTGTACCATATTTCCTACATACATCTCACTGCACAGGATGCGGTGAACGGTGGAATAGGTCCAATAGGTGGTACTGTCAAGGCGATGACAGTTGGTGTACTTCAAGCCCACCAGCTTCTTGTAGACGCTGGGGCAGGGAATGTTTTCATCATTCAGTATCTTGGCGATACGGATCTGTCCTGTTCCCTCGGCAGCCATGGCGAAGATGCGCTTGACCACCTTTGAAGCTACAGGGTCGATCACAAGCTTGTTGTGATCATTGGGGTCTTTCAAATACCCGTAAGAAGCAAAGGCTCCCACGAATTCGCCGCGTCTGCGTTTGGCAACGAAACTGCTGCGAACCTTTTCAGAGATGTCCTTGGCATACTGGGTATTGAAGACGTTCTTCAGCGGCAGCATCATGTCATACTGTCCCTTGAGGCTGTCCACATTGTCATTGATGGCAATAAAGCGGACACCCTTTCCAGGGAAGACACGCTCAAGATAGAAGCCCATCTCGATGTAATCTCTGCCGAAACGGGACAGATCCTTGACGACCACGCAGTCGATCACGCCGCTGTCAATGTCAGCGAGCATTTCCTGAAACGCGGGGCGCTGGAAGTTCGTGCCGGTGTAGCCATCGTCAGAATAGTGCTTTACGATAGCAAGGTCGTTGCGCCCGGTACAGAAATCCTCCATGAAGCGCTGCTGATTGATAATACTGTCGCTCTCGGGCTTGTCCCCGTCTTCACGGGACAGGCGCGAGTAACAACCGACTTTGTATTGCAGGGGGGCAGCCATTACGCTGCCCCCTTACGATCGTGCACCTTCATCAGTGCACTTACCACTTCACTGGCGGTGCGCTCCCCGATGTAACGGCGATCAACACGATAGCCGTGAGATGCTTTGGTAGCGGGAGCGTGTCCAACAGAGAAGGTTGCGGGGTTGATGGTATTCGTGTTCATAACAAAACCTCCATAAACGACCTAATCATAGTTATGAAGGTGTGTCGGCAAACATACCTGAAAAGCTGCTGCCCTCCTTTTGAAAACTGACTAAAAAACACCGTGCAGGGTTTACCCTACACGGTGTCGAAAGTTCGATCATGGTTACGCCGTCTGCAGAAATATCCCTCTTGCCTCATAGACCAAAATAAGGTATAATACTCCCGCGGTGCGGACGTAGTCCGTTGTGTAGGTGCTGTTACCACCTGCGCAGGCGCAGAGGAGTTGCCGCTCCTCTGTGCTGCCGTTTTTTCTGTTTTCTAAGGATAGTATATCATACATGTACCCATATATCAATTGTGAGAATTTCCAAGGATGTAAGGGGAATTTTGTGGAATATATGTATACATGTTTTAGCGCGAGTATGATATACTACCTTTATTACAATATAGTAGGAAGGGGTGACGGAGTGAGCTTATCGAAAGCGCAGGCAGAGGCAAATAAGAAGTATCACAATAAATTTGACGATATTAAAGTTCGCGTTCCGAAAGGGGAACGCCAAGTATGGCAGGATCACGCTGCCACTCAGAATGAGTCATTGAATGGTTTTATTATGAGAGCCGTTTCCGAAACAATGGAGCGGGATACGAAGAAATAAGAACAGACAGAAGCGGGGAACCCAAGGGTTCCCCGCTGTTGCGTAAGTGAGTGCTATCAATCAATCCATACCGTATTCAGTAATATCTTCTTCGGATGTATCAGCCTCACTTACATCGAGGCTGATATCCCATTTGTTTGTTAACCTAACATTTTTTACTTCTGTAGACTTCAAATTACCATCTGGCGGAAGGCTTAAACGAACTTCGCATTCAACTTCGGCAGAAGCGTTATGGAAGGGCATCGGGCCATATGGCTCGATGCCCTTATGCTATTATGAGGAGACAATTCTACATAGCACACTATACCGTCACTACAACTAAAAAACCCCTGCACCGGAGTCGTTAGAACGCTCCGTCACAGGGGTTTCGCTATTTTCTTTGAGACACCGCTTGTGTGCCATAAAGTTGCTAAATTCGGTGTTAATGCCTTGATGGGGGGATTCCTTTTTCACAAAACTGTTGGCTTCGAACTCGACGTATTCTTTCAACCAGTGCGGGATGGAGATGCCCAACTCGCCACCGAATTCTTCGGACACCATCGTGATTTCGACTTCAAAACTTTCGGGAAGTTTTTCTAAATCGAAAGCCAATAGGCTGCTGCCTTTGTTGATCAATTGAAAGAAACCAGCGTTGGCAATTTTATACGTTACTAACTGCCTGTGCAGCGCCGCAGAAACGACAACATTATCCATGGCTGCCATCAGGTCCTTCAAGTACTTTTTATCGAGGGGGCCGCGCTTACCTTTGTGCCCTCCACGGACTGCATGCCCCATGATATAATATTTATCGTTGGCATCCAGTTGAGCCTGCGCCAAGAGACTAGTGTAGAATGCCTTGCGCAGGAGGTAAAGCCGGATGTTTTCACCGCGGCCCTTATACACGCCAGACTCCATATCCGCCAAAAAACTGCGTACATACGGTAGCATACTGGCATCGTCTAGAACTTCTCGCAGCACAAGCGCGGCGTAATTGACCAGCTGATTATACTTGCAAGGCTGGTCAGATTGCAAGTTATTCCTGCAAATGGGGAGATTACCAATATCCTCGCCGTAAGTTTCGCGTAAAAAAGAACAGTATTTGTCAATGATGATTTGCAGTTCGCCGTGAACGGGGATCGGGCGAATGCTGTTTGGGGTTTTGCCACGTTTTTTGGGTTTGCCGTTACGATCAACAGTATCTCGGATAACGAGATAGGTTCTGCCATTTTTGTCGGTAAAAAACTTTAGATGCTTCCACCGCAGATACAGCAGCTCACCGGGGCGGATGCCGGTGTAGCGAATAATGATCAAGCCGATTGCGCGACTATCGATCAACAGATCGGTCATCAGACGCGCTATGAGCCTCTCATCCTGCTCTACCGTAAGTCCACGGCGCTCTTTCAAAGTTTCGGAAAACGCTTTTGCTTTCGGGTGCTTTTTAAACTTGATCAAGAAATCTTTTCCCTGTTTTTTTATTGCCTCGATATTCTTGTTGCCTCTAACTTTATAGAGTTCAGCTTTTGGATAGGGCCTCCTTTTTCGCGGGTTGGAGCGGGTTTCGTTGCTGAGGAGAGGAGTTTTTCGCCCGTCAAGGAATGCCAACAGGGGACCGCTGGGGTCAGCATACCGCAATACGGATTTTGCTGCGTGGACAACTATTCCGATTGTAGATTCTGAATATGGAACGCACTTCGCACCTCCTTTTTCCTGTAACCGCGCTAAGGCAAGCGTGATGTCCTGCGGGGTGATTTGGCCAATCGGCATAGGGAGAAATTCACAAATCTGGCGGATGTATTCGCCGTAGCTGATTATGGATCCGCACGCCTTTGCTCTATGCGATACATTTTGACAACTACCGAAGCATGCATTTCGGTGCGCAACGGAACATCCCTTGGGATTGCATTGCCACTTGCCTAGATCTGCAATCTCTGGCCAATGTTTTTCCCAGACTTCCATCATTGTCATGGCCTTAAGATTCTCAATCGCTTTTTTATTAGTCACTGCTAGAACCATCTTCAACCTCCAAATCTTTAATTTTTACATTTGCCGAGAAACCGCTTTCCGAAAAAAGTTCTATTTCAGGGAGAATCCCAAATAATTCTTTACTAATTTTTATTTTGGCTTTTACCTCCGTGAGACTGCCTGCGGTATGAAATAAATATGTTTTGTTTTTGCTGTCTTCATTATCTCTTTCTTCGAAGATGACATCAGATGTCGCACAAGAGATAATTTCATTGATGTTTTGATCGAGTATTTTCGTCATGCTAAAAAGAACCTCTTCGCTAGCAAACGAAGCATAATGCCTTGCTGCTGTCGATTTTGCTGTCAGACGCAAAAAATATCGGACCTGATCGTCGTCAAAGCCGCAGGTTGTAGCGAGTACACTAGCTGTATTTTTCAAAAGCCCCGATATCGATTGTCCGTGCGCGACATCAATGTATCCCAGACGATTGTTGATTTCCTTGATGAGCATCGATGGAGTCATTTTTGCGCAACGGTTGTTTCTTTGCCCTACGATAGGGAGAGCATCGATGTTGTTTTTTGCTTTGCGGTTATTGCTTTTCGCGGCACCGACTCGTAATTGATAAATGAGATCTGCTATGATTTCTGGCACGGGGAGGATGCCTGCGTCATACGCATCGATCGACTGCACTCGATAGTTTTGTTTGAGGCGCCTATAGGCCTTGTTAACAATAACAACGGTACCGTCAAAAAATGTAAGACGGTAAAAAGACCCAAAGGCCAACGCACAGATTTCCTCGATGGAAAGTTTCAAAAATAGCATAAGGAGGATAGCAACGGATACAGCATCTTTAATAACAAGACAGTCCTCGATGATCTGCCGGATAATGTTATGACTGAGAGATTTTTCGGTCAGGTACCACCGGTGCAAGGTTTCTAAGCTTGGCTCCTTCGGCTGTAGTGACCCCCAAAAACCAACCCATGGATCCGCTTGATATACCCCACGATATTGTAGTGCGCTAAAAATCTTATGCATTACGGCCGCACATTCTACACGTTTTGATGAAGACATAGCAGGAAACCACGGTTGGGACTGACAGTGGTCAGGCGTGACCGAATCCCATGGCGTGCTCCCCTCATACTGAAGCAAAGCCTCGATTGCACGCTCGCGCCTTTTTGCTGCTGCAGCAGTGACATCTTTACTTCGAAGCTCATTGCCCAAACCCCGCAGGAGCACGCCCAGCGGGAGACTGGGAGCATTTTTGTCGAGCGTACCATCAACATGCGCCTTGGACCAAGCTGCTACCAACTGTGCGAAGAGTCTGTCAGTCAACGATGACGGCAGCAACCGCAAGAAACCGGGTTGACCGTACGAGTCCTTGATTTGCGCCCACCATTGGCTAATGCGTGCGGGGTTGCTGCATACCGAGATTCCCCCCATCTTGGTTTGCATAACAATGGTTGGGTGTACTCCGCCGTCCCGCATTTCGATGCGGTAAGAGATGTCTACGCCATACATTTTTTCGGTGGCCATACGAGTTCCTCCTACTCAATGGGTGTTTATAATACAAAGAGCACCGATAAATGCATCGGTGCTCGAGGCCAACCACTGTTGGACAATATTCAGTTGTTGAGGTGGGCGGAAAGCCCAAAAGCAAAATAGGGCACAGCGCGTGAGTTCGTGCCATACCCGATGCGGCGCAAACAGCGCCTAGCAAAGAAAAAAGAGGGACAACTCCCTCTTAGCTATAATTCTTCACGATAGATATTATAACTGATCGGATTTCACTTTTCAAGACTTTTTTGAAAAAATTTTTAGTGCAAAAGTCGCTTGATGAAAGGCTTTGCGCCCAATTTTGAATTTGACAAAAATTTTTTGCGAGAGGAGAAGAACAGGGGCATTTTGATATGGAGGCAAGCCAGTGAAGGCAAATTGTTACTCAAGTGAAGAAGAGAAGTCATCCTTGGAGGGAATACTTTCACATATTGCTGTTTCTCTGAAAATAATATAGAGAAGCGAAAAAACGACTCACAGTTGACCCATTTTGCCTTGTTTTGCAGTGGAAAACAGGCGAAAAATAGGTCAACTTTTTTGAGTTTTTCGGAACACACCACCCTGCTGAAAGCCGCTTGGTAACTGGATTTTTACCGCACTTTAGCATTACCGTGGGGCAACGAGGATACGGAGCAGCTCATCGACATTTTGGGGCGGTACAATATAAAGACCACCTTTTTCGTGGTGGGGGATTGGGTGGAGCGGTATCCCGAGTCGGTGGCGCAGCTTCACGATGCAGGGATGGAGATCATGAACCACTCCAACGACCACGCCCACTATAACAGCCTCTCGGCTGAGGAGATCATCGCCGATGTGACGGCCTGCAATGAGAAGATCGCCGCCATTACGGGGGTGACGCCGACTCTGATCCGCTGTCCTTACGGGGAGTACGACGACCATGTGATCGCCGCCATCCGCTCTATGGGGATGGAGCCCATTCAGTGGGATGTGGACAGTCTCGATTGGAAGGACTACGATGCCGCTACCATCTGTGAGCGGGTCACTTCACGGGTGAAGGAGGGGAGCATTGTCCTGTTCCACAACGCCGCCTTACATACCCCCGAGGCGCTGCCGCAGATTTTGGAGTATCTCATCCACGAGGGCTTTACGGTGGTGCCCATTTCGGAACTGCTGCTGGAGGGGGAATACACCATCGACCACACGGGACGGCAGTGGCCTGTGGTGGAGGAAAAAGCGGAATAACAAAACGCCCCGAAGCGGCTGCTTCGGGGCGTTCATCATGTTATGGGGAAAGGGTTTACACAATTTCCATGGCAGCCATGTAGCCGCCGCGGACAGCGTCACCCATCTTGCCGCTGGCGAGGGCATCGCCGATGACCTTGACGGGGATCTCCCCTGCCAGTGCCTTCAATTCCTCCACTGCGGCAGCATCGGGACGGATACCCGTGGAATAGATGACGGTGTCGGCAGGAACGACGAATTTCTCGCCGTCCTTTTCCACCGTTACGCCGTCCTTGGCGATGGAGAGGGTTTTGGTTTTCAGCATCTGATGGATGCCGCGTGCGTCCATAGCGTCCAGCAGGGCGTTGCGGTAGTAGCCGAAGGTCTCATAGGCCATCATGTCGCGGCGGCACAGCACCGTCACATCGCGGCCATTGTTGGCAAGGTGCAGGGCCACCTCGCAGGCGGTGAGGCCGCTGCCCACCATGACTACCTTCTTGCCAACGCTGTCCAGGTCGTAGTACGCCGCCATCACATCGCGGGCGTTCTCTACGCCCTCGATGGGAGCGGGTACAAGTTTGCCGCCCACGGCGAGGATCACCACATCGGGCTTTACCTCGTCGAGGAGTTCCTTGGTCATGGTGGTATTGAGGCGAATATCGGTGCCGCACTCGGTAGCCTCGCGGATAAGGAGGTTCTTAAAGTTGCGGATGTCCACCTTATCCTCGTCCACATCGGTGAAGTTCATGGTGCCGCCGAGACGGTCGGACTTCTCCACCAGCACTGCCTTATGACCGCGCTGGGCGCAGGTGATGGCAGCTTGCAGACCGCCCACGCCGCCGCCCACGATCAGCACCTTGCGGCTTGCCTCGGGCTGGGGCATGGTCTCGGGATACCAGCCGAAGCCGGAGTTGGGGTTGATGGCGCACTTACCCATAGCGAAGGGGGTATAGATCTTCATGGCCTCCTCGGGGCCCAGCTTTTCAAACAGGGGAATATCGGTGGGATGCTCACAGAAGCCGGGATAGCAGCCAAAGCAGCGGACGCAGCGGCGGATGGAGTCCTCCTGCCCGTTCAGTGCCTTATTGGGGAAGTCGGGATCGGCGAAGCCCTGACGAGCCAGCTCGATGAAGTCGGCCTTGCCTGCCGCCAGCACTTCCTCGCAGTGCTCGGGGCTGTTGAAGCCGCCCACCACGGCTACCTTGGACTTGGTAACAGCGGCCTTGATTTTGGCGGCGTACTCCACATTGATGCCGTGGGGCTCCAAGAAGGAGGAGAAGGTCTTGGTCTGGTTGCCTGCCCACTTAAGGCCGTTGGACACATGGATGATGTCCACGAGACCATCGATCTCCTTGCAGAATTCCACCGTGTCATCGATGGTCATGCCGCCCTCCACGCCGTCCTCGGCGGAGAAGCGCAGCTCGATGATGCCGTCCTCGCCGATACCGCGGCGGCAGGCGTCAATGAGCATCTTGGGGAAGCGGGCGCGGTTTTCCATCGAGCCGCCGAACTCATCGGTGCGGTGGTTGGTCCAAGGGGAGATGAACTGCTGCATAATGAAGCCGTGACCGCCGTGGACGAGAATGCCGTCGAAGCCGCAGGCCTTGGCATAAGCGGAGATGTTATAGAAGTCGTTGCAGATCTTCTCCATCATGGGAAGATCGAGAGCCTTGACCTCCACGCCGTCGTCGCGGACATAACCGTCGGGGCCCCAGGGGGAGTAGGGGGGATTATGCTCGGCGCGGGCGCCCTCGTGGCAGAACTCGAAGTAACAGATGGCGCCGTGCTTCTTAATGCGGTCGGCGTACTCCTTGATTGCCTCAAAGTCGGGGCCCTCGGTCTTGGTGAAGTCCATGTGATGCTCGTAGAACAGGGCAGTGCCCTCCTCGGCGTTAACGGGATGCTCACCGGTGGACACGGCGGCGAAGCCGCCCTTGGCGCGGTTCTCCACCATGCGGTAGACGTTCTCCTTCATGGGAGGAATGGTGAAGATGGAGTGGGCAAACATGGTGGGGGCGGCGATGAGGCGGTTTTTATAGACCTTGCTGCGGATGGTGATGGGGTCAAAAAGATGGGGGAACTTAGGATGCATAGGACGGCCTCCTTCATAAATATTCTTATATTTATCATACCAAAAGCAGCCCGAGGCGTAAAGGAAAAAGAGCGAAGATTTGAAATTTCATACGAAGGAATAATATAGGGTGGCAAAATACTTGCCTGTATTCTATCTTTGAGGTAAAATGAAGAAAACGAGAAGGAGGGCGCGTATGGAGTTTTGGAAAATGAACGGCGCAGGCAACGACTTTGTGGTGCTGAACAACATGGATGGCAGCATCGACCCTGCACAGTACGGCTACTTGGCAAAGACGCTGTGTCATCGCCATTTGTCGGTGGGCGCTGACGGCTTGATGGTGGTGGAAAAGCCCACCATGGGGGGCGACTACCGCATGGCCTTTTATAACTCCGACGGCTCTATGGGTGAAATGTGCGGCAACGGCGCACGGTGCATCAGCCGCTACGGCTATGAAAATGGCCTCGCAGGTGAGGTGCAGCGCATTGAGACCACCGCAGGTCTTGTAGTAGGTCACCGCCTTGATGCGCGACACTATCGCGTGCGGCTCAACGACCCCTGCAATCTGCGCTTTGATTTGCCTTTGGAGGTGGAGGGAGAGACCTATTCCGTCTCCTATGTGGAGCTTGGCAACCCCGGCATTCCCCACGCCGTCGTGCCTGTGGAGAATTTGCGCGACTACGACGAGGCTGCTCTTTTCTCCTTGGGTCGTGCCCTGCGGTATCATCCCGCCTTCCCCAAGGGTGCCAATGTGAACTTCTATGAGATTATCGGCGAGGACCACCTCTATGAGCGCACCTATGAGCGGGGCGTGGAGGACTTCACCTACGCCTGCGGCACGGGCACGGGCTCGGTGGTGACGGTGCTGACGCTGAAAGGACAGGTCAGCGGTCACGGCGTGGCTGTAGACATGGCAGGCGGACGCTTGACCATTGATGTGGAGCGGGATGGCGAGACCATTACCGACCTTTACTTAACAGGCCCGACCAACATCGTCTGCAAGGGCGAAATTACCGATGAGGAGCTGTGAGAACATGATTTGCGACAATCTCTCCGTAGTGAACGGACATTTACACTTTGCCCGGCAGGACACGGTGGCGCTGGCGAAGCAGTACGGCACGCCCCTCTACCTGCTGGATGAGGACTATATCCGCCATCAGTGCCGCGTGTATAAGGCGGCCTTCCAAAAGCATTTTGGCCCTACCTCCCGCCCTCTCTATGCCAGTAAGGCCAACTCCTTCCGCCGTATGTATGAAATCATGACGGAGGAGGGCATGGGCATCGATGTGGTGTCCCCCGGGGAAATTTACACCGCCCACAGTGCAGGGTACGACCTGCGCCATGCCTATTTCCACGGCAGCAACAAGACCGACGGCGACATCGCCTACGCCATGGACTGCGGCGTGGGCTACTTCGTGGCGGACAATGTGGAGGAAATCAGCGCCATTGAAGCCGAGTGCGCCCGCCGCGGCACAGTGCAGAAGGTGCTGCTGCGCCTCAGCCCCGGCATCGACCCTCACACCTACGAGGCGGTGGCAACAGGTAAGGTGGACTCCAAGTTCGGCGCTGCCATCGAGACGGGACAGGCGGAGGAAATTGCCCTCTTTGCCCTTGCCCAGCCCCATGTGGAGCTGGTGGGCTTCCACTGTCATGTTGGCTCCCAGGTGTTCGGCGAGGATATTTTTGAGCGCGCCGCCGCCATCATGCTGGAGTTTATCGCCCACATGGAGCGCCAGCACGGCTACAAGACCCAGCAGCTGGATTTGGGCGGCGGCTACGGCGTGGCCTATAAGGCAGATGACCCCCACTTGGATGTGGAGGAGAAGGTGGCAGAGGTGGCATCTTCCATCAAGGAAACCTGCGCCCGCCTTGGCATTGCGATGCCGGAAATCCACATGGAGCCGGGCCGCAGCATCGTAGCGGCGGCAGGCATGACCCTCTATACCGTCGGCGCGGTGAAGAAGATTCGCGGCTATAAGAACTATGTGTCCGTAGACGGCGGCATGGGGGACAACCCCCGTTATGCCCTGTATAAGTCGGCCTACACCTGCTATCTTGCCAACAAGATGGAGGAGGCGCAGGACTTTACCGCCGATGTGGTGGGTCGCTGCTGCGAAAGCGGCGATATTTTGCAGCCCAATGTCACCATGAGCGCCACAGTGGCGCGGGGTGATATCGTGGCGGTGTGCACCACGGGCGCGTATAACTACTCTATGGCCTCCAACTATAACCGCCTGCCCCGTCCGCCCATCGTGATGCTCCGCGGCGGCGATGAGAGCTATGTGGCGGTGCGCCGTGAAAGCTATGAGGACTTGTGCCGCAACGATATGTGAAAGGAGCGAGAAATATGGCATTTAATGTAAAGAAACTCCCTCTGGTGGAGGCAACGCCCCTACAGTATCTGCCCACTATGTCCCGTGAGCTGGGCATTGAACTGTATGTGAAGCGTGACGATTTGACGGCATTGGGCGCAGGCGGCAACAAGCTGCGGAAGCTGGAATACCTCGCCGCCGATGCCATCGACAAGGGTGCTACCATGCTCCTGACGGTGGGCGGCGCCCAGACAAACCACGGTCGCCTTACTGCCGCCGTGGCAGCGAAGTATGGCCTTAAGTGCGCCATCGCCGCCATTGACGACTACCCCGGTGAGGTCAGCGCCAACATTTTGCTTGACCGCATCATGGGCTGCGATTTGATTTTGAAGGCCGATGACGGCACGGACGAGGGGGCGCAGTTTGACCGCCTCGTGCCCCAGTTGGTGGCAGAATATGAGGAAAAGGGCGAGAAGGTCTATCCCATCCCTATGGGCGGCAGCAATGCCCTTGGTGCGCTGGGTTACTACGACTGCGCCGTGGAGCTGACAGAGCAGGCGGCGACCCTCGGTTTGGGGGATGCCCGCGTGGTCAGCACTGTTGGCTCGTTGGGCACCTATATGGGCCTTTTCTGCGGCTTGAAGAATGAGAATTCTCCCTTGCGCTTGACGGGTGTCGCCATCTCTCCCTTTGGTGAGGCGAAGGAAAAGCGCTTGATGGAGTATTTCGGCGAGATGAAGGCGCTGTATCCTCTCGCGTTCGATGCTGTCCGTGAGGATTTCCACATTGAGACGGGCTATACCCGCGGTGCGTACAATAACCCCTGCGTGGAGGTGCGGCAGGCCATCTACCGCATGGCGCGGGCAGAGGCCATCCTCCTCGACCCCTGCTATACAGGCAAGGCCTTCGCAGGTCTTATCGACATGGTGGCAGAGGGGAAGATTCAAAAGGATGAGAAGGTCATTTTCCTTCACACCGGCGGTTTCCCCGGTCTCTACACCAAGCACCACCGTGTGGAGTTTGAACGTGAACTTATTGACGGGGTACGGATTATCAAATAAGCGCAAAAAAGAGAGCCGTTTGGCTCTCTTTTTTCATCTTATATCTCCACCTCGTAGCGCTCGTAGGCGTTGATGATGGTGGTGCTGCCAATGGTGATTTGGCGCTCAATTTGCCGTCCGTAGTTCATGTGGACGTGACCGTGGATGAAATATTTAGGCTGATACCGGTCAATAAGTTCGCGGAAGCAGTCGAAGCCGCGGTGGGCGTAATCGTCTCCGCACTCCACCCCCGTGGGAGCGGCGTGGGCGATGATGATGTCCACACCTCCTGCCCGGCGAATCTTCCAGTGGAGGCGGCGAATGCGCCGCGCCATCTGCTGTTCGGTGTACTGGTGGGGGCCGCCGCTGTAGTGGGGGGAGCCGCCAAGACCTAAAATGCGGATGCCGTTGTGGATGTAGAGCTTGTCCTCAATGCTCTCGCAGCCCTCGGGGGGCGCAGAGCGATAGCGGGTATCGTGGTTGCCGTGGACATAGAGGAGAGGGGCACGACCCATGGTGACGAGGAAGGAGAGGTACTCCGCCTTCAAATCGCCGCAGGAGAGAATGAGGTCATAGTCCTTCAGCCGCCCCGGCTGATAGTAGTCCCACAGGAAGGGGCTTTCTTTATCGGACAAAAGCAGCAATTTCATAGGAGGATGCCCTCCTTCTTCGGCGGGATTCGGTCACGGTAGATGCCCTGCAGCTCCACGATGTTCCGTGCCTTCTCGCTGAGGGACTCGTAGGGCGGGATAGCGCCGTCCACATTGTCGCACAGCCAATCCATGTGGAGAAGCTCGGCGGTGGTGAAATAGGTGTTGCCATCGTTGCGTACCGTGCCGTCCTGTGAGGTGATGGGGCGGTGGAAGGGGGCGATAGTGCCTCCCACCATGTCGCGGATAAGGATGTTGGCGAGGGTCTCCACGCCTGCGGGGAGGGACTTTTCCAATTGCAGGGCGATAACGCCGCTGGACATGCCCCACCAATAGTTCACCGCCTGTGCCCCGTGCTTGGAGGAGAGGTTATCCCATGTGCCGCTCATAATACTGCGGCAGAGCTTGACGTAGAACTCGCCCCAATCCCAGTAGGGGGAGGCCAACAGCTCCGTGCCGCCATCGTCTTTGATGCGGAACAAGCCCCAGCGTCCGTACTCCCAGCCGGGGAGGGGAATATCGAGAGTGGAGATGGTGTCCACGCCCTCGCTTCGCAATTCTGCCAAGGGGTCGCCCTCGAGGCACGACCACTTTAAGCTGACGCGGGCGTGGGGATTGGTCATCTGCAAGCCGAGGGCAAAAGCGTTGATGCCCGCAGGCACGCCGAAGATGGGGGAGGAGGCGATGTAGCCGATGCGGTCACTTTTGCTGACCGCCCCAGCGATAGCGCCCGAGATGAACTTCCCCTCGTAGATGCGGCTATAGTAAGTGCGCACTCCCGTATAGGGCATGGAGATGGAGCAGTTGAGGATTTTCACGTTGGGGTACTTCGCCGCCGTTTTGCGGCAGGCGGCAATGAGGGGCGCAGTGGTGGCAAAAATGACTTCTGCGCCATTTTCAATGGCCTTTTCCATGGCCTCCTCTGCCTCTTCGCCGTTGCCAACGCCGTAGTAGACCTGCGTGGACACCTGCTCGCCCAGTGTAGCCTCCAAATAGAGGCGACCCCGCTCGTGGCCCTGCACCCATGTGCTGTTCTCGGGTCGCAGCTCGTGGATGAAGGCGGTGTTCAGCGTGGAGGAGGGCAGGATGGAGAAGAGGCGGCGCACAATGCTGGTGCTCTCCTCTTTTTCCGCGCCTGTGTCCACGGTGATGACCTCTTCTTCCTTCAGCGCGGCAATGTCGGGCCACACGGCCTGCATGCTCTTTGTCAGCTCTGCGGCGGTCATATCGTGGAGCTGGGCAAAGGTATAGACCTTCAGCCACACCAGCAAGGCATCCGCCACATTGATGCCCTCGGCGCGGTCACTGTGCTTGGCAAACTCACGCTCAAAGCGGAAGAAGGCGGCGGAAAAGCGGCGGCGCTCCTCCTCCGTCCAACTATGGTCGAGGTCGAAGCCCAACGCCACCTGCAATTTGGGGAAACTGCCGAGGCGGGTGAACTGGAGAGAGTAGAGCCCCGTGAGGGGATAGTAGTGGAGGAACTCGTAGTAGCACTGTACCTCCTCCGCCTGTGAGTAGGTGGGCAGGATGCGGATGACGTAGCCCGTAATGCTCCGCGCGCCAAAATATTTCATGACGCTGACACGCTTGTTGCCCTCCTGCACATAGAAACGACCCAAATACTCAAAGCAGCGGATGGGATCGTGGATGCCCTCATCCCCCAAATGAGCGCAGCAAAGCTGTCGCCACTTATAGGCGAACTCGCTGTCCTCACCGAGAAGGGGGAGAAAATCCGAGGAGAAGGCGTTGACGCGGCCTGCCGTCTTGGTGCCTGCGATTTTATCAAGGGGAATTTCAATAAGCCCTAAATCCACCTGTCCTGCCACCATGGAATCGGACAGGACTTCGTCCAACACCTGTAAGTAGGGGTACTTGCCATGGTTCACACTGTCGCGATGGGACTTGCGACCCTGTTTCAGCGCCTGCTGATAGTGGTTGGTGGCTTCCAATTGTAAATTCATCGTTGGCCTCCTTTCAAAGGGCGTTACTTTGTTGCAGCGTGCTTTTTGCGGGAAAACAGCACCAGAAAATAGTTCCAAAGGGGCAGGAGATAGAGATAGCACGCCGCCGCGATGGAAAGGGTGGGAGCGTCAATGGTGGTGAGCGGAACGGCACCTGCGATAGACCACGGGATCAGGGGTGCGACCACCACAGCCGTGTTTTCAAGATAGACCGCCCGTGTTTCCTTGTTCTCCACCATTTCATCGCACAGCTCGCAGGTAAGCATAATGGCCAGCGTCTGATTGCAGGCGATCATGGCGGTGATTACAGAGATCAACAGCGTACTGCCGTAGGGGGTGAGCTTTTCTGCCAGCGCGGTAAGGTGATGCTTGCTGTTTTTCAAAAGCTCTGTGCCCTTGAAGATCCCTGCGTAGGTAGAGGATAGGAAGATGATGCAGAACACATTGGTCATGGAGAGGATACCGCCTCCTGCCATTACTTCAGCAAGAGGGGCAGCGGGCTGATAGCCGAAAAGTGCCGTACTAAGGACATCGGAAAAGGTGAGACCCTGCACCATCATGCTCAGCACAATGGCCAGAAGAATACTTATGGACATAGTGATCTTTACGCTGACCTTCAGAAGGGACAGCACCACGATGACCAGAGCGGGCAGCAGAAGCCAGAGGGTCAGGGTGAAATGCGCCTCAAAAAGGGCGCAGATGGACGCGGCACTGTCAGCGCTGTGGGCGTTTTGTCCGCAGAGAAAATAGACAAGACACGACAAAAGAGCGGGGATGATGCTGGTAGGGATCATCCTTTTTATGTTGACGAAAATGTCTGTATCGGTGATGGCAGCCACCAGTAAGGCGCTGGTGGACATGGGGGAAAGACGGTCGCCGAAATAGGAACCCGACAGCACCGCTCCGCCGATAAGGACGGGGTCAAGCCCCATGCTGCGGGCGATGGTTGCGCAGATGACACCCAGTGTTGCCGCTGTGCCGAAGGCAGTTCCCGTCAGCACGGACAGAGCGGCGCACAACAAAAAGGTGGAAAGCAGCATAGTGGTGGGGGAGAACACCGTTGTGGCGTAATAGACGATATAGGCGATGGTACCCGAAGCGCGCCAAAAGGCGGTAATCATGCCGATGAGGATGAAGAGAAAGAGAATGTTCTTCACCGTTTTGATGCCCGAAAAAGCCATGCGTCCCAGCTGGGCGAGCGTGTGGCCTCTATATAGGCCATAGCCGCAGAAGAGGAAGAAGCCGAACACCAATGCCACCAGAAGGGAGATGTCCAGCAGCAGACACCCCAGCAGCGACAGGGCAAAGACGGCGATCACAGCGAACTCGATCATAGCAACTCCTTGGAAAGGGAAGGGAATGGTTTTGCAGAAAAAGCCCTGTCATTAGACAAGGCTTCTTTCATGGCACCCCGAAGAGGATTCTAACCTCCGACCTGCCGCTTAGGAGTTTGGCGTACCAATTTGTCCTAATGTTCAAGTAATGACCTTTTCGTGCCATTTCGTACACGCATTTGTTATTATATACACGAACTAAATGCCGTAAAATGGCTCAAAAACCGCACTTTTATGGGTGGTTCGTA
>JAFQTS010000096.1 GCA_017408915.1 Oscillospiraceae bacterium
AGGAAAAGACCGCCGCAAGGCGGTCTTTTTTGTTATTCGTAGGGCGGGGTGCCCTCACCCCGCCGCGGCGGCCTGTGGGCAGGCCGCCCTACGAATTCTACCGATACCCTTCCGTATGTTGTGCGGGCGGATAGTATCCGCCCCTACGGATTCTATCGTGGAGCTGCGCAATAAAAAAAGACCGCCCAAAGGCGGTCTCTTTTTTCGCGTATTAACCTTTTCTCTTACTCGCCCATGGCGGCGCCGCACTCGGGGCAGAAGCGGCTGTTGCAGGGCGTGCCGCAGGCGGGGCAGTTCTTCAGCTCGGGAACGGCATCGGGCTCTACCACCACAGCTTCCTCCTCGGTGACGAACTCCACGGTGACCTCCTCTTCCAAAGAGGCCTCCAGCTCGGCGATCTTGGCGCGGCTTGCCTCAATGGCAGCCACCACATCCTTGACGGCATCGGGCATGTCGCCTGTATATTCAGCGCAGAACCACTGGCCGATGGCGCAGTAATTCTTCTCCATCTCACGCTCCTCAGCCTTAATGGCAAGACGAGCCTGTGCCGTCTCCTTCACGTCCTTGGCCTTATCGGCGGCAAGCTCTGCCACGTCCTTTGCCTTCTCGGCAGCGATGTTGGCGTACTTCTTGGCCTTCTCGCCCAGTCCTTCAAAAAATGCCATACGTAGTTCTCCTTTCTATTATAGGTACGCTATGGCTGCATTATAGCTTTTCGCAGCCTTTTTTGCAAGGGTTTCCCCTCGAAATTCACAGTTTGTTTTTAATGCTCGATCCAATCGGCCGCACGCTGCACGGCACGCTTCCACAGGTGATAGTCGGCATCGCACTCGGCCTGCACCCGCTGAGGGGTAAAGGTGCGCTCAGAGCGGCGCAGAGAAGCCAATTCCTCCAAGCTCTCCCAGAACCCGCAGCTTAAGCCCGCCAGTGCCGCCGCGCCGAAAGCGGTGGTCTCCACCATCTCGGGACGATCCACGGGGATACGCAGGAGATCCGACTGCAGCTGCAAAAGGATATTGCTGACGCTTGCGCCGCCGTCAGCACGGAGGCAGGTGATGTCGCAGCCTGCGTCCTGCCGCATGGCAAGCATCAGATCGGTGACCTGATAGGCGATGGCCTCCAGCACCGCGCGGGCGATATGAGCTCTGCCCGTGCCGCGGGTGATGCCCAAAATCGAGCCGCGGGCATACATATCCCAGTAGGGCGCGCCGAGACCCGTAAAGGCGGGCACTACGATAACGCCGCCGCTGCTGTCCACACTTTCAGCCAGTGCATCACACTCGGGTGCAGAGGAGATGAGGTGCAGCTCATCCCGCAGCCACTGGATGGTGCTGCCGCCGTTAAAGACGCTGCCCTCCAAGGCGTAGGTGGTCTCGCCATTGATCTGCCACGCAACAGAGGACACCAGTCCTGCGCGGCTGCGGACAGGCTTTGCGCCCACATTCATCAGCGTAAAGCAGCCCGTACCGTATGTATTTTTGGCATCGCCTACGGCGAAGCAGGTCTGCCCGAACAGTGCCGCCTGCTGATCGCCCGCCGCGCCGCAGACGCTGACACCCGCCAGTTTTTCAAGACCCTTGATGCCCGCCTTCACGCTGCCGTAGTGCTGAGAATTCCCCACCACCTTCGGCAGGATACCCATAGGGATACCCAGCATACCGCACAGCTCTGCGTCCCAGCACAGCTTGTGGATATCAAAGAGCATGGTGCGGCTGGCGTTGGTGCAGTCCGTCACGTGCTGCCCCGTCAGCTTCCAAATGAGCCACGTCTCCACCGTGCCGAACAGCAGCTGTCCCCGCTCCGCCTTCTGCCGCGCATTGGGGACATTGTCCAAGATCCAGCGGATCTTGGTAGCAGAGAAGTAGGCATCGATCAGCAGACCCGTGGTGGACTGGATGCGCTCACGAAGGCCGCGGCGCTTCAGCTCCTCGCACAGCTCCGCCGTGCGGCGGCACTGCCACACAATGGCGTTATACACAGGCTCACCCGTCTGCTTATCCCAAATGATGGTGGTCTCACGCTGATTGGTCACGCCGATTCCTGCGATCGCCCCCTCGGGGAGGTCGGCAATAGCATCAGCGGCGGCGCGAACTTGGGAATCCCAAATCTCCATGGGGTCATGCTCCACCCAGCCCGAGCGGGGATAGTGCTGGGGGAAATCGTACTGTCCCTTACTGACGATCCCGCCCTGCTTATGAAAGACGATGGCGCGGGAACTGGTAGTGCCCTGATCCAGCGCAAGGATATACTTCTCCATGGGAAATCCCTCTTTTCATTCCGTAGATTTTATGCTATGATAGCCCTGTCAACAGGCAAAAAACATTCGTTTTCTTTATCATACCACAGAAAGGGCGGAATTGCTATGACAAATAAAAAGGATTTCACCTTCCTCTCCACCGATGGCGTAACACAGCTCCACGGCATTCTATGGGAGCCCACAGAGGCGCAGGCAGTTGCCGTACTGCAGATCGCCCACGGCGTGGCGGAGTATATTGACCGCTATGACGATTTCGCCCGTTTTCTCAACAGCCACGGCGTAGTGGTGGCAGGTCACGACCATCTCGGTCACGGTCAGTCCCTTACCGCCAACGGCACCCCCGTGTATTTTGGCGACGGCGCCACGTGGGAGACCGTCACCGATGACATCTACGCTCTCCACGGCATGTTGAAGGAGCAGTATCCTACCCTCCCCCAAGTGCTGATGGGTCACTCTATGGGCTCCTTCCTCGCCCGCAGCTACCTCATTCGCTATCCCTCCACGGTGGAAGCCGCCATTCTTATGGGTACGGGCTGGCAGGGTAGCCTCACGCTGGCAGGCGGCCTGCTGCTGTGCAATCTGCTGATTTCCAAGGGTGCGGACAAGACCAGCCCTCTCATTACCAACCTTGCCTTCGGCGGGTATAATAAGAAGTTCAAGAATCCCCGCACCCCCTCCGACTGGCTCAGCGTGGACGAGGAGAATGTGGATGCCTACATCGCCGACCCCCTCTGTGGCGGCGATACCACCGTGGGGCTCTTCCGCGAGATGCTCCGCGGCATCCGCTTTAACCAGCGTTTCCGCTCCCTCGACAAGATGGACGGCACAACTCCCGTGCTGCTGATCTCGGGCAACAGCGACCCCGTGGGCGGTATGGGTGCAGGTGTCCATCAGACGTATTTGGAGTTTAAGCGCAGCGGCGTTGCCGACTGCACCACCAAGCTCTACAGCGGCCTGCGCCACGAGATCCTCAACGAAAAAGCACACCGCGACGAGGTCTACAACGATATTTGGAACTGGATGGAGGAGAGACTATGAGCCAATGGGAAGCATTGCGTGAAGAATGTTTGAACTGCCGCGCCTGCGAACTGAGCAAGACGAGAACACAGGTGGTCTTTGGCGTAGGCGATCCTGAGGCAGAGGTGCTGTTCATCGGCGAAGCCCCCGGCAAGAATGAGGATGAGCAGGGCGAGCCCTTTGTCGGTCGCGGCGGCAAGCTGCTGGACGAAATGCTGGCCATGATCGGCTTGCGCCGCGAGTATATCTACATCACCAACTCCGTCAAGTGCCGCCCGCCCGAGAACCGCGATCCCCTCAACACGGAGAAGGACGCCTGCCGCGGGTATCTGCGCCGTCAGGTAAAGCTCATGCGCCCCAAGATCATCGTGTGC